>NZ_AYWR01000013.1:0-292037 GCF_000502935.1 Mesorhizobium sp. LNHC221B00
TAAGTGACAAAACTGTTCGCGATGTCCTCGCACACCTGTTCGCGATGTCCCCGGTCCAAACAGGGGGGAGATCGAATGCCACTTCGGCCTTCGCCAACCGCAATGCTGCAAAAGAGACCGTCGCGAGCCGCCGATCCTCCCGGGACCATGGGAAGATCGAGCTCCGCTCAACCCGCACTATTCTGCGGATAGCAGATAATCGACAAATACCGCATCGGCAGTTTCGTCAGCTGCTCCGGCCCATGCGGCGCGTCGGCATCGAAGAACAGGCTGTCGCCGGGCTTCATCGGGTAGAGGTTGCTGCCATGGCGGTAAACGACCTCGCCCTCCAGCATGTAGAGGAACTCCATGCCCTCGTGCTGGAAGGTCGGGAACACATCGGAATCCTCGGTCAGCGTGATCAGATAGGGCTCGACGACGACGCCGCTGGTGTTCGAGCCGATATGGCCGAGCAGATTGTACTGATGGCCGGCGCGGGTGCCGCGGCGCTCGACGTCCAACCCCTGGCCGGCCTTGACGAAGACCGCACTGCGCTCTTCCTCGAAGCGGCGGAAGAAGGCAGTCACCGGAACGCCGAGCGCGCGTGACAGCGCCTGCAAGGTGGTCAATGACGGCGAGGTGATGCCGTTCTCGATCTTCGACAGCATGCCAAGCGAAATGTCGGTGGCGACCGCCAGATCGGCAACCGTGATGCCGAGCTTCTTGCGGAACGCCCGCACCTCACGGCCGATCGCCACCTCCAGCACTTTCTCGCGGGTGTCGCGAATGGCATGCGGGTTTTGCGTCAGCGGCGCCCGGATGGCCTTGCCGTCCGCCGAAACCTTGGGCGACGGCTTTGCTTTTGCGGGTCCTGGACCGGCCTTGGAATCGGAAATTGTCTTCGCCATCTCGCCCCCCGAACCAGAAGATTTATTTCACTCAAGGTGAACATGTCCAGGTGCCGATACAGGAGCGCAACCGCGACGGCAAGCCATCTTATGTCGCACGCGCCAGTCCGGCGATCGCGGCCGCCGCAGGTTTTTCGCCAAGAATCCATTGTGCGCAAATGCAGTTCCCGCAGATGTCTGTTGACAGCACCGAAGGGCCAATTACTGTCCTGTCAGTGAAATTTGTTTCGCTGGGGAAATCAAGAAGAGGAGGCCCGGAATGAACACTCGCGTTGCCGTCATCGGAGCCGGCCCGTCCGGTCTGGCCCAGCTCAGGGCCTTCAAATCGGCTGAAGACAAAGGCGCCGATATTCCCGAAATCGTCTGCTTCGAAAAGCAGTCCGACTGGGGCGGCCTGTGGAACTACACCTGGCGCACCGGCCTCGACGAGCATGGCGACCCGGTACACGGCTCGATGTACCGCTACCTCTGGTCGAACGGACCGAAGGAGTGCCTGGAGTTCGCCGACTACACTTTCGAGGAACATTTCGGCCGGCCGATCGGCTCCTACCCGCCGCGTGCAGTGCTGTGGGACTACATCAAAGGCCGCGTCGAGAAGTCGGGCCTGCGCAAATGGGTGCGCTTCAACAGCCCGGTGCGCATGGTGACTTTTTCGGAAGAGACGAAGAAATTCACCGTCACCGCGCATGACCGCACCAACGACGTCACCTATTCGGAAGAGTTCGACAATGTCGTCGTCGCCTCCGGGCATTTCTCGGTGCCCAACGTGCCGTATTTCGAGGGCTTCTCGACCTTCAACGGCCGCATCCTGCACAGCCATGATTTCCGCGACGCGATGGAGTTCAAGGGCAAGGACATCCTGATCATCGGCCGCTCCTATTCGGCCGAGGACATCGGTTCGCAATGCTACAAATATGGCGCCAAATCGATCACCTCCAGCTACCGCTCCAAGCCGATGGGCTTCAAATGGCCGGAGAACTGGAAGGAGGTGCCGCTCTTACAGAAGGTCGTCGGCAAGACCGCACATTTCAAGGACGGCTCGACCAAGGATGTCGACGCCATCATTCTTTGCACCGGCTACCTGCATTCCTTCCCGTTCCTGACCGACGATCTGAAGCTCAAGACCGCCAACCGCATGTGGCCGCTCGACCTCTATGAAGGCGTCGTCTGGGAGAAGAACCCGCGACTCTCCTACATCGGCATGCAGGACCAGTTCTACACCTTCAACATGTTCGACGCGCAGGCCTGGTTCGCCCGCGACGTCATCATGGGCCGCATCAAGCTGCCGTCGGCCGAGGCGATGGCCGAACACGGCGCCAAATGGCGGGCGCGAGAGGAGACGCTCGAAGACGCCGAGCAGATGATCTGGTTCCAGGGCGACTACACCAAGGAGCTGATGGACCAAACCGATTATCCGGGCTTCGACGTCGAGGCGGTCAACCAGACCTTCATGGAATGGGAGCACCACAAGGCGGAGAACATCATGGGCTTCCGCGACCACGCCTACCGCTCGCTGATGACCGGCACCATGGCACCGTTGCACCATACGCCTTGGCTGCAGGCGCTGGACGATTCGATGGAGAGCTATCTCGAGGTGAAAGGCGTCGCGGCCGAGTAGTGGCCCCAGGAGGCGGGCTTTGGTGTCAGCCTGGCACCACGACCCAGCCGTGGCGGCGCTTGTCGTAGACTGACTTTGTCGGCGCCGGGAAGGACGGATCGGCGAAGCAGCCGACGGCCACGGCGACCGCCTCCGGTTTTCGTGACGGATACCAGAACACGGTAGACCCGCACGTTCCGCAGAAATGAAAGCTGATCGGGAAGCCGCTGTCGGAATCGCGTTTGAATGTCTTCGACGGGCCCCGGATCTCGGTCGCGGCGGCGTCGAAGAAGGCCGCGATGCCAAACGGACTGCCGGTCCGCCGCTGACAGTCGAGGCAATGGCAAAGCGACACCATGGTCGGCTCTTGCGGGCAATGTATCTGCAATTGTCCGCAGGTGCAGCTGGCTACCCTGCTGGTCATTCCCTTCTCTCCTTTTGGTGCTATTGGCGGTTGAGTATTACCCCAGTCTCGCCCGTGCCTTCGCCGTCCACGCATTGAACAGCCGGTCGGCGACGATGCCGATGAAGGCGATGGCGAGGCCGGCGACGATGCCGCGGCCGGAATCGGCCTTCGACAGCGCGATGAACACCTCCTGGCCGAGGTCGCGGGTGCCGACCATGGCGCAGATGATGATCATCGCCAGCGCCATCAGGATCGTCTGGTTGACGCCGAGCATGATTTCGGGAAGCGCCAGCGGCAATTGCACACGGAAAAAAGTCTGGCGCGGCGTGCAGCCCGAAACCTTGGCCGCCTCGATCAGCGCCGGCGGCACCTGCCTGATGCCGTGATTGGTGTAGCGGATGGCCGGCACCACGGCGAAGGCGATCGTGGCGATCATCGCCGTGACGTCGCCGACGCGGAACAGCATCACCACCGGAATGATGAAGCAGAAGGACGGCAGCACCTGCAGCGTGTCGATGACGGGCGTGACGATCTTCTCGAAGCGGTCGCTGCGCGCGGCCATCAGACCGATGGGGATGCCGATCAGGCAGGCGATGAAGGCCGAGATGCCGCAAAGATAGACCGTTGCCATGGTCTTCTCCCACAGGCCGGTGACGGCGCAGAAAGCGGTCAGCCCGGCGACCAGGGCAGCCAGGCGCAGGCCTGAGAGCTGATAGCCGGCAAGGCCGAGCAGCAACACCGCGCCCAACCATGGAAAGCCTTCGCAGAAGGCGCGCACCGGGTTCAGCACATTGAGGATCAGCGCCACGCGAAACGCTTCGATCGTGTCGAAGAAGTTGATCGTCACCCAGTTCACCGCCGCTTTCCACAAAGGTGCGGTGGTGAAGGTGATCGCCTTCGGCACCGTCGCGAAGGCCGGCACGAACAGGCCGATCAGCGTGGTGACGGCAAGGATGGCGATCGCCAGCGTCAGATTGGGGTAGCGCCGCCAGAAGCTCGGGCTCGCCTCCTGGTGGACATTGCCCTTCGCCTGCTTGTGGGCGATGGCCTGGCTCAGCCGGTCGAGCGCGATGGCCAGTGCGACGATGGCCAGACCGGCTTCCATCGCCTCTCCGACCTTCAGCGCGCGCAACGCCAGGAGCACATCGTAGCCAAGGCCGCCGGCGCCGATCATCGAGGCGATGATCACCATGTTGAGGGCCAGCATGATCACTTGGTTGACGCCGACCATCAGCGTCGGCCGCGCCGAGGGCAACAGCACGCGCCACAGTTTCTGCCGCGCCGTGCAGCCGGCCATCTCGCTGAAATCGTCGATCTCGGACGGCACCCGCGACAGGCCCAGCATCGTCGCCCGCACCATCGGCGGCGTGGCGAAGATAGCGGTGGCGATCATCGCCGACACCGGGCTATTGCCGAACAAAAGCAGCATCGGGATGAGATAGGCGAAGGTCGGGATCGTCTGCATCAGGTCGAGGGCAGGGGAGACGATGAGCCTCTCGGCCCACGGCTTGCGCCACGCCCAGATGCCTGCGAACAGCCCGGTGACGATGCAGAACGGCACGGCGATGGAGATCAGCGCCAGCGTCAGCATGGCGCTGGTCCATTGGCCGAACAGCGCGATGTAGAGAAAGCAGCCGCCGACCAGCAAGCCGAGTTTTCTGCCGCCGGCGGCATGCCCGGCGATGAAGGCGGCAGCGCACACGCCAACCCAGGACAGCCGCGGCAGGACATAGGCGTCCGCGCCGTGGCCGATCTTGAAACTCTTGGCGAGCAGATTGAGCGCGAAGTCGAGCGGTACGCCGAGCACGGCGGTGATCGAGCGGGTCAGCCACGACAGGTTCGACTTGATCCAGCGCATCAGAGCGCTGACCCAGTCGGCGACCGGAACGATGGCGCTGGCCGGGTAATTCACCGCCCAGGGCAGGCTGTCCTGCAGCAGGAACAGCACCAGCACGGCGGCCAGTGCGAGCGCCCAGATCGCCAGCCACAGCTGAACCGGCGGTCTTGCCTCGCTGGCGCTGGCCGTGACGGTCATACGCCGACCCCGGAACGCTCGATTCCGGCCAGCAGCTCGATCACCGCTTGCGGCGTCACTTCGCCGATCGGTTTGCCGGTGCCGTTGACCACCGCGAACGGCTTGCCGGAGGACACGATGTCGGCCGAGAAGCTGGCGATCTTGGCTTCCGGCGCAACCGTGCCGCCGTGCTCCGATCCATCGCAGGCGCGCATCAGGCCGCGGGCCGAAATCACCTTGGCACGGTCGACGTCGCGCGTGAACTCGGCGACATAGTCGGTGGCCGGATTGACCACCAACTCCTCCGGCGTGCCGATCTGGATGATCTCGCCGTCCTTCATGATGGCAATGCGGTCGGCCAGCCTGATCGCTTCGTCGAAATCATGGGTGATGAAGACGATGGTCTTGTGCAGCATGGTCTGCAGCCGCATCAGCTCATCCTGCATCTCGCGGCGGATCAGCGGATCGAGTGCGGAAAACGGCTCGTCGAGGAACCAGATTTCCGGTTTTGTCGCGAGACTCCGGGCGATGCCCACACGCTGCTGCTGGCCGCCGGAAAGCTCGCGCGGATAGAAATGCTCGCGGCCGCGCAGGCCGACGAGCTCGATCACCTCGCGCGCCCGCACCTCGCGCGTTGCCCGGTCCTGCCCCTGGATGCTCAAGGGAAAGGCGATGTTGTCGAGCACGTTGAGATGCGGCAGCAGCGCGAAATTCTGGAACACCATGCCCATGCGATGGCGCCTGAGCTCGATGAGGGCCGCGTCGGAAATCTTGAGCAGGTCCTTGCCCTCGAATTCGACCTTGCCATGGGTCGGCTCGACCAGCCTCGACATGCAGCGCACCAGCGTCGATTTGCCGGAGCCCGACAAGCCCATGATGATGAAGATCTCGCCCTGGCGGATTTCGAGATCGACGGCGCGCACGGCGCCGACCAATCCGGCGGCAGTGACGTCGGCCATGCTGGCTTTGCCGTCGCGCTCGCGGATGAAATTGGCCGCGTTCGCCCCGAACAGTTTCCAGACATTGCGGCAGGCAAGTTTGACCGGGCGGCCATCCGTACCCGGTTGAACCGCCTGCTGTTCAGTCCCGTCCGTCATCCAATCGTCCTTCTGGAACATCGACCATGAAGACCCGGCCGATCGGACGGCCGGGTCTTCTTCCAGTCGGAACGGTCACTGCGCCCAGGCTTTCCAATCTGCCTCATGGGCCGCGATCCAGGCGGCGGCGACATCTTCGGGCGTCTTGCCGCCGAGGTCGATCTCGCCGCTCATCTTGTTGAGCTCGTCGGTGTCGACCGTGTAGGCCTTGGCCACCTTGTAGGCGACCGGCCATTTGTCCTTCATGCCGGACCAGGAGTATTTCCAGATTTCGCCATGCGGCTTGCCGCAATCATATTTGGCGTCCGGGTTCACGCCCCATTTCGGGTCGTTGTAGCATTCGGGCGTGTATTCGGGGAATTGCACCCACTCGCCCTTGTACTTGGCCGGTGCCCAATGTGGCGAATAGATCCACAGCATGATCGGCGCCTTGCGCTGATAGGCTGAATCCAGTTCCGCGAACATCGCCGCATCGGTGCCGGCATGGATGACGGTGAAGGGCAGCTTCAACGCCTCGACGCGTTCGTCGTCAAAGCCTTCCCAGGTCACCGGGCCGCCGACATAACGGCCCTTCGGCGCGGTCTCTGCCGTCGAGAAGGCTTCGGCGCATTTCGGGTCCTTCAGCGCTTCCCAGTTGGGCAGGCCGGGGCATTTCTCCTTCATGTATTCGGGGAACCACCACTCTTCCTTGGCCTTCGGACCGAGCTTGCCGAGCCGTTCGGTCTGGCCGGTCGCATCGGAGGCCTTCATGGCTTCGCCGGCGGTCGTGTCCCAGAACTCCAGGCCGACATCGAGGTCGCCATTGGTGAGGCCGGTGGTGAGGCTGGAGAGGTAGTCGGCGGTCGGATATTCGACGGTGTAGCCGAGCTTTTCGAGAATGCCGCCAAGGATCTTGGCGTTGAGGTTGACGCTGGTCCAGTCGAACAGCGCGATCTTGATCGGGTCGTTGGATTCCGGTGCCGCGGCTTTGGCGGAAGGCGTCAGCAGGCTCAGTGTCGCCAGCGCCACGGCGCCCAGCGATAGTTTCGAAATTCTACTGTGAGATGACATGCTTGTTCTCCTTCAAGCTGTGACGGTTATCGTTCGTTCCCTTCTTGCGTCTTTTTCTGCCGTTCTGGGTCTTTCCCTGATTGTGTTGGAAAGACCTGTCGTTGCGCAAGGCCGTTGCCGCTCTGACGCGGCCAAAGCCGGCGCAGGCGAGATTGTGCTGAATTGGGGTGATGAAATATGCCGGGAGGGTCAGCGTCATGGCTGCCGACGGATTGCTGCGGGAGCGATCACCCGCGGATCAATTGCCAGTCTTGCGGCGCCCTGCACGGTGCAAGCCATCAAGGTCCCATGATCTCGGCTGTCGGCGCGGCAAGCCCCTTCTCGCCACGGCCGTTTCATAGGATGAAATTATATATACCAACGTTCATCGCGCGCAACGACTAAGGCTTAGCGAGATGCATAAATTCAGACTGCAGGCGAAGACCGACCTGACCGCCGGGCATTTCCTACCAGCAGACGTAGCCGCCATCGACGATCAGGTCGAGGCCGGTGACGAAGCTCGACGCGCGACTGGCCAGGAACACTGTCGGCCCGACCATTTCCTCTGGTGTCGCCATTCGACCCATGGGCGTGTCCCGCTTGAAGATCTTGATCTCTTCAGCGACCTCCGGCCGTTTGTTCATGGGCGTCAGCGTGTAGCCCGGGCTGACGGCATTGACGCGCAGGCCGCGATCAGCCCACTCCATGGCGAGGCTCTTCGACATGTGGATGACGGCGGCTTTCGAGGAATTGTAGTGTGCCTGCGTCAGCCCGCGATTGATGATGGTGCCCGACATCGAGGCGATGTTGATGATCGACCCCTTGCGCCGCGTCAGCATCTTGCGCGCCTCGGCCTGGCAGGACAGGAACACGCCGGCGACATTGACCTCGTGCACCTTCCGCCACGTCTCCAGCGACAATGTTTCGGCAGGTTCAGAACCGGCAATGCCGGCATTGTTGACCGCGACCGTCAGCGCACCGAGTTCGGCCTCGGCACGATCGATCGCCACCGCGAGGTCGCTCTCCGATGTCACTGTGCCGGTCAATACCAGCGCCCTGCGGCCAAGTGCGGTGATCCGCTGCGCTGTTTCGTCCAGCCCGCCCTTCGACGCATGGCCGAAACAGGCGACGTCGGCGCCGGCCTCGGCCAGTCCGATCGCGATTGCCTGGCCGATGCCGCTGCCGGCTCCGGTAACCAGTGCGACATCGCCGTCCAGCTTGAAAAGATCCATCATACCCTCCCTGCCCCAGGGAAGGTATGCGTTATACCATGCTTCGATCAAGCGCTCTGTGGGCTCAAGCGGATTGCCTGTTGGCGAGGCTTAGAAATATCCGTCCGAAGCGGCCGTGGCCTCCTTCGGGATTTCGACGCCGTCGACCAGGATCTTGTCGACCAGTTCGTGGTGGAAGCAGACCAGCCCCTTGATGCGTTCGGCCTCGTGCACCGGCTCCGGATAATACCAGACCATGTTCTCGTGCCGCTTCTTGCCGGTGGTCAAGTGATAGTAGTTGGAGATCCCCTTGTAGGGGCAGCGTGAGATGTAGCGGCTGGGCGCGAACATATCGAGCCGCGTGTCGGAGATCGGCAGGTAGTGGCGCACCGGATGGCCGGTCTCGAACAGGAACACGCCACGGCGTGAATCGGCGACCTGTTCGCCGTCGAGGATGACCTGCACCCGCCGCGAGGACGGCAGGCAGTCGACGCGGCGGAACGGATCGCGGGCGTGCACGAAGATCTCCTCGTCTTCCTCATACCAATGCGTCATCTTGGGCCAGTAGAAGGACATGTAATCCGAGAGCAGCGGCGATCCCTTGACCGGATCGAGATAGCGCCAGGCGGCATCCTCGACCAGGGTGATGCCGGTGTTGAGCGAATAGTGCGTCGCCACACCCTTGAACGGGCTCTCGGTTGTCGTCGCGCTCGGCAGCAGGAACTCCTCGCGCACGTCGCTCATCGGGAAGTAGTAGACCGGCAAATGGTCGCTCTCGTAAAGCACTAGCGCCTTGGTCGTGTCGGCGACGATCATCGATCCGACCTGCACCCGCAGTCGCTTCTGCATCGGCATGGTGAAGGCGACGTAGCCCGGCTCGAACTCATACTGCACGATGGTGTCGAGCAAGGGGAAATGCGGTCCGCGACCGCGCAAATGAGGCTTGCGAATGGTAGTCTCCCGTCTTCTTGTCTTGGCGGCCGCGCGGTTGGACACGGGCGTCAGCCTATGGATACTCGATCGAGCAGCAGCCCGGCGGCGATCGGCGGCAGGCCGCTGACATTCTTGCGCACCGGCACCAGCAGGTCGGGGAAGTAGCTGAAGATCACCGGCGTCTCGTCGAGCAGCAGCTTCTGGATGTCGGATGCCGCCGCGCGCTGTGCGCCGACGTCCAGCGCCTTCAGGTAACTGGTGACCATGCCGTCATAGGCCGGGCTCTTGAAATGCGCCGCGTTCCACGGCCCGTCGCTGACCAGCGGGCTCTTGAGGAACACATTCGGCACGCTGCGATGCGCGTAGTCGGTGATCCCCAACGGGCTGTCCAGCCAGTCCGATTGGCCGAACACCGCCTTGCCGTAATATTTGTCCTGGTCCTCGATGTTGAGCGCGATGCGGGCGCCGATCTCCTTGGCGAAGTTCTGGAACAGCTGCGCATAGCCTGGAATGTCGGAATAGCGCAGCGTCGTCAGCGTGACGTCGAAACCGCCAGCGAGACCCGCCGCCTCCATGAGCTGCTTGGCCTTGGCGATGTCCTGGACACGCTGCGGCACAGATTTGTCTGTCGCGGGGAAGGCCGGCGCGAACGGGCTGTCATTGCCGGTCGCCGCCATGCCGCGGCACAGGCCGTCGACCAGCTTGGAACGGTCGATGCTGAGCGCCAGCGCCTGGCGCACGCGCTTGTCGGTGAACGGGCCGGTGTCGCAGCGCATGTGGAGCTGGCGATGCGCGGTCGAGGCGACACGCAGCACGGTGATGTCGGGACTGTTCAGCACGACCTGGCTGACATCGAGCGGCACCGCGTCGAGGATGTCGACCTCGCCGGCCTGAAGCGCCAGGATGCGCGGCTGCACGTCGCCGTAGAATTTGAACTCGAGCCGGTCGGGCAGAGCCTTCTCGCCCCAATAATCGGGGTTGCGCACGAATGTCGCGCCGACCTTCGGCGTGTAGCTCTCCAGCTGGAACGGTCCGGTGCCTTCAAAGGTCTTCTCGTAGTCGCCCTTGTAGCTCGCCGGCAAGATGACGGCGTTGTAATTGTCGATCGACACCGAATAGGGAAAGCTGCCGTTCGGCGCGTCGAGATGGAAAGCGACGGTGTGGTCGTCGACCTTCCGCGTGCCGCCCTTCGACAGCAGGCCCTTGAACACCGAAAGCGCGTTCGAGGCACCATTGGGATCGGCCAGCCGGTCGAAGGTCGCCACGACGTCGTCGGCCTTGAAGTCCTCGCCATTGTGGAATTTCACGCCCTTGCGCAGCTTGAAGGTCCACACGCTGCCGTCTTCGTTCGGCGACCAGCTTTCCGCCAGCACCGGCTTCAGGGTGAGATCCGGCTGCGTGATGCAGAGAAATTCGGCGGTCTGGAAAACCAGTTGGTAGCTGCCGCTGTCATAGTAGGTGACGGGATCGATGGCGCCGCCGGGCGTGGCGACGCCGGCGCGCACCGTGCCGCCCGGCTTGCCCTCGGCGCGGGCTTTCCGCGTGCCGAGGCCGACAGCGGCGACAAGGCTGCCCAGGAACGGCAGGGAAAGGCCGAGAACGCTGCCATGGCGCAGGAAATCGCGTCGGTCGAGCCTGCCTGCCAGCAATTCGTCAACAGCGGAATTTTCGATTGCTGTCAGGTTTTTGCGAGCGGCGTCGATCGTCATGAAATGCTTCGGCATGGCTGCATTCCTCGCTTGCCCTTGGGGGAGGGGCCATTTAGGTCATTGTTGACCGCAGCCGGAAAGCGATATTTTTTGATGGGGTCCATCGAAATTTTCGATGCAGGAGCAAAGCCATGGATACCGAAAACCTGCGCAGTTTCCTGGAGGTTGCCGAACATGGCAGCTTTACCGTCGCCGCCAATCGGCTGAACCTCGCCCAGTCCACCGTCAGCGCGCGGATCAGGGGGCTGGAGGAGCAGTTGGGGCGGCGGCTTTTCGTGCGTGATCGCGATGGTGTCTCGCTGACGCCGGCCGGCCGGCAGTTCCTGCCGCATGCCTCCTCCATCACCCGCACCTGGGAGCAATCGAGGCAGGACATTGCCGTTCCCGACGGTTACGAGACATTGCTGCGGCTGACTGCGCCCGCTTATCTGTGGGATTTGATCACCTCGCCCTGGGTCGAGTGGATGCGCGCCAAGCAGCCCAATGTGGCGCTGCGGCTCGAGGGCAGTTTTCCGGATCTGGCGATCGACCAGCTGGCGGAAGGACTGCTCGACATCTGCATCCTCTATTTGCCCCGGCCGCATCCCGGCATCATCTATGAGACGCTGGCCGTCGATCAGGTCGTGCTGGTCCAGCATGCCGCGCAGACGAAGCCGTGGACCGAGAACTACATCCTGATGGACTGGGGCTTGGAATTCCGCATCGAGCACGACCACGCCTTCGCAGGCATGGTCAAGCCCGCCATTTCGGCCGGGCTGGTCTTCATCGGCCTGCAGCATGTGCTGTCGCGGCGAGCGGCGGCCTATCTGCCGCTCAGTGCCGTCAGCGGCCATATCGAACGCGGCGAGATGCGGCGCATCGACAACACGCCGGTGTTCCAGCGGCCGATTTACCTCGCCTATCCCTCCAACCCGGTCTCCTCGGATGTCCTGGACGTCGCGTTGACCGGGCTGCGCTCGCTGGCCAAGGACTGGACCAGCGATCAGGGTTTCTCGGAAGGCGACCGCTCCTTCAGCATGGCCGGCCGGATGTGACCGGCCAGGCAAATGCGATCACCCGCGCGATGCCTTGCTATGCCGGCTCGGTCACCGGCGCCTTCTGCAGCCTCGTCAGCTCCGCATAGGGAATGTGGCATCGGATGGAATGCCCGGGCTGTGCTTCGGCGAGCGGCGGCTCCTGCTGTTCGCAGATCGGGCCGATCTTGCGCGGGCAGCGCGTGTGGAAGACGCAGCCTGAGGGCGGATTGGTGGCGCTGGGGATTTCGCCGTCGAGGCGAATGCGAGCCGTCTCCGTCTGGTCCAGTTTTGGAACCGCCGACAGCAGCGCCTCGGTATAGGGATGATGCGGCCCGGAGAACACTTCTTCCGATGGCCCTAGCTCCATGATGCGGCCGAGATAGAGCACGGCGATCTTGTCGGAGAGGTAACGCACCACGCCAAGGTCGTGCGAGATGAAGATGTAGCTGACGTCTTCCTTCGATTGCAGGTCGGCGAGCAGGTTGAGGATGGCGGCCTGCACGGAGACGTCGAGCGCCGAGGTCGGCTCGTCGCACACCACGATGCGTGGATCGCCGGCGAAGGCGCGCGCGATGGCGACGCGCTGCTTCAGGCCGCCCGAAAGCTGGCGCGGCTTGACCGCCAGATGCCGCTCGGTCAGCCGCACCGAACGGACGAGCTCGTTGAGACGCGCCTCCAGCGCCTTGCCGCTCAAGCCCGCCAGCCGCTNCGGTCAGCCGCACCGAACGGACGAGCTCGTTGAGACGCGCCTCCAGCGCCTTGCCGCTCAAGCCCGCCAGCCGCTTCAGCGCCCGGCCGATCAGGTGGCGGATCGAATGCGAGCGATTGAGTGCCGAATCCGGGTTCTGGAAGACGATCTGCATCGCCTTGACCTCGTCATCGCCGCGGTTCTCCAGCCGTGGCGCCAGCACCTTGCCCTCGAGCTCGATGGTGCCGCCGTCGTCGGGTGGCACAAGGCCAAGCAGCAGCCTGGCGAAGGTGGTCTTGCCGCTGCCGGATTCGCCGACCAGCCCGAGCGTTTCGCCTGGACGAAGATCGAGCGAGACGTCCTTGACGGCGCGCAAGGCATGGCCATGGCTGGCATAGGTCTTGTTCAGCCCCGTGACGCGCAGCACGGGTGCTGCCGCCGGTTTTGGCGCCGGCGCCACATCGCTCGGCGTGGCGCGCGGCAGGGCTTGCGCCCTGTCGTGATAATGGCAGCGCGACAAGCGCTTCCCGCGCTCGTCGCTCAGATCATAGAGCGGCGGCAGTTCGGTGCGGCAGCGGTCGTCGGCGAGCGCGCAGCGATCGGCGAAGGCACAGCCCTTGATGTCGGCGCCAATGCCCGGCAGGAAGCCTGGAATGGTGTCGAGCCGGCCCTGGTCCTTGCGTTGGCCGCCGCGCGGCAGGCAGCGCAAGAGCGCCACCGTATAGGGGTGGCGTGGATCGTTGAACACAACATCGGTCGGTCCTTCCTCCACCAGCATGCCGGCATAGAGAACGCCGACACGGTCGCACATGTTGGAGACGACGGCGAGGTTGTGGCTGATGAACAGGATCGAGGCCGACAGCTCCTGCCGGAGCTGCGCGATCAGGTCGAGCACCTCGGCCTCGACCGTCGCATCGAGGCCGGTGGTCGGCTCATCGAGGATCAGCATCGAGGGGTCGTTGGCCAGCGCCATGGCGATCGCCACGCGCTGCTGCATGCCGCCGGACAGCTGGTGTGGGTAACGCTGCATGACGCTCGTCGGATCGGAGATGCGCACCCGGTTGAGCATGGCGACGGCGCGATCGGTGGCTGCCTGGCCGGTGATGCCGCCAAGCTCGAAGATCTCGGTCAGCTGGCGGCCGATGCGGATCGAGGGGTTCAGCGCCTTGCCGGGGTCCTGATAGACCATCGAGACGCTTTCGGCGCGAGCGCGCCGCAGGGCTTCGCCGTCGAGCTTCATCACGTTCTGACCGTCGAGCGAAATCGCGCCGCCGGTGATCGAACCATTCCTTGGCAAATAGCGCACGACGGTGAGCGCCACGGTGGATTTGCCGCAGCCGGATTCGCCGACCAGCCCGTAGGCCTCGCCCTTGCCGATGTTGAGGCTGAGATTGCGCAGCACCGCGCGGCTGCGGCCGGCAACCCGATAGGCGACCGACAGGTCGTGCAGTTCGAGGGCGTTTTCCGCCTTTGCGTATTGGACCTTGGCGGGGTCAGTCATTGAAGGCTCCATGAACGCCGTCGGCGGCCAGGTTGACGCCGATCACCAGCGAGGCGATGGCGAGTGCGTCGAACAGCACCGTCCACCAGAAGCCGCCGCCTATCATGCCGTAATTGCTGGAGATCGAGAGCCCCCAGTCCGGTGATGGCGGCTGGATGCCGAAACCCATGAAGGAGAGCGTGGCGACCGCGAAGATGGCATAGCCGAGCCGCACGGTGGTCTCGACCAGGATCGGGGGGATGACGTTGGGCAGGATCTCGACGAACATCGTATGCAGCGCGCTCTCATGCCTGAGCTGGGCTGCGGCGACATAGTCGAGTTCGCGCTCCGCCAGCACCGCCGAGCGCACGGTGCGGGCAATGATCGGCGCGAAGCTGAGGCCAATGACGACGATGACGGTGGTCTTGGAGGTGCCGAGTGCGACGATGGCGAGCAGCGCCACGATGACCACGGGAATAGCCATGAAGGCTTCGAGGATGCGGCTGACGACATCGTCGACAATGCCGCGGAAATAGCCGGTGAGCAGGCCGAGCGCGGTGCCGGCGATGGTCGCCAGCAAGGTGGCCAGCGGGGCGACGGTCAGGATGTCGCGCGAGCCGACGATGACGCGCGAAAAGACATCGCGGCCGATCTGGTCGGTGCCGAACCAATGTTCGGATGAAGGCGGCGCCAGCGCGTTGATGATGTCGTCGGCAAGCGGATCGTAGGGTGCGAAATGTTCGCCAAACAGCGCGCAGACGACCCAGAACATGACGATGGCGAAACCGACGAGGAAAGTCCGCGAGCGCAGCAGGGAGAAAAAGACCTCCGCCACCGGGCCGCGCCGGCGCGTATCGTCCTGTGCGGGGGAGGTGGTCTGGACGACGCTCATTGATCTGACCCCAGCCGGATGCGTGGATTGAGCACGGAATAGAGGAAGTCGGCGATCAATGTGGCCACCGCATAGACGATGCCGATGGTGAGGATGCCGGATTCCAGCATCGGGAAATCCTTGCCGCGCGCGGCGGTGAAGATCAGCGAGCCGATGCCCTGGTAGCGAAACAGCGTCTCGATCACCACCAGCCCGCCAATGAGATAGCCGGTCTGCGTTGCAATGACGGTGATGGTCGGCAGCAGCGCATTGCGCAGCACATGGCGCCAGATCACCGTGCGCCAGGGCAGGCCCTTGAGCACCGCCGTTCGCGTATAGTCGGAATCGAGCGCCTCGATCATGCCGGAGCGCGCCATGCGGGCGATATAACCGAACAGCACCAGGAACAGCGGCAACGAAGGCAGGATCAGGTAGTAGAGCTGCGTGAAGAAGCCGGCATCCTTCGGCCATGCCGCCGAGATCGGCAGCCAGCGCAGCCAGACGCCGAAGATCAGGATCAGGATGATGCCGGTGACGAACTCCGGCAGCACCGTCACCGAGAGGCCGCCAAGGCTGATGATCCGGTCGAGCGGCCGGTTGAGGTTGAGCGCTGCAATGACGCCGCCGAAAATGCCGATCGGCACCACCAGCACGAAGGCGACGGCAGCCAGCTTCATCGAATTGCCCAGCGCATCGATGACGAACGGCGCCACTGGCGAGCGGAAGATGTAGGACGTGCCCATGTCGCCCCGGATAAAGTTCCAGATCCAGGTCGCATATTGGGTGAGCAGCGGGCGATCGACGCCAAGCGTGTGATTGAGCGCGTCGACCGCGCGCTGGTCGGCGAACGGCCCCAATATCGCGCGCCCGACATTGCCGGGCAGAACCTGGCCACCCAGGAACACCATGATGCTGAGCAGGAACAGCGTCACCAGCGACAGCGAGACACGCCGGGCAAAGAAGGAGAGAATGGCTATGACTCCTTGTGGAGCCAACCCCCTTGCAGGAGCTGGCTGTCAGAGGATTGGCTTTTCCTTTTCGCTCAGGCCTTCGATGCCTTGTCGAGGAACAGCTGCGACATGGCGGTCGGCTGCACGCCGGCCACACCCTTCGCCGTCGCCGTCAGATAGTCGTAGAAATAGCCGAAGATGACCGGCGTTTCCTCGAGCAGCAGCTTCTGGATCTTGCCGGCATCGGCCTTCTGCGCCTCGAGATCGAGCGCGGCGATATAGCTGGTCGCCAGCGCGTCGTAGTCCTTGTTCTTGAAATGCGCCGCGTTCCAGGTGCCGTCGCTCTTCAGCGGAGCGGCAAGATAGACATTGGGCACGCCGCGATGACCGTAATCGGTGATGCCCATGACCGAATCCAGCCAGTTCGATTTGCCGAACACCGCGTCGCCATAATAGCCGCTCTGGTCGAGGATGTTGAGCTCGAGCTCGATGCCGATCTCCTTGACCCAGTTCTGGATGAGCTGGGCATATTCGGGGATTTCGAGATAGCGCTCGGTGGTCAGCGTGATCTTGAAGCCCTTGCCGGCACCGGCGGCTTCCATCAGCTGCTTGGCCTGCGCGATGTCCTGCTTGCGCTGCGGCACGCTCGTATCGGTTGACGGATAGACCGATGCGAACGGGCTGTCATTGCCAGCCACGGCGCGACCCTTCATCAGACCCGCGACCAGCTTGTCGCGGTCCATGCTGAGCGCAATGGCGCGGCGCACGCGGGCATCCTTCAGCGGGCCGTCGTCGCAGCGCAGATGCAGTTGCTGATGGGCTGAAGACTTCAGGCTGATGATGTCGACGCTCGGATCGTTGAGCAGGGCGACGCCGGCGAGCACCGGCATCTGGTTGATGATGTCGACCTGGCCGCCTTGCAGCGCCAGGATCATCGGCTGCACGTCGGTGAAGAAGGTGAACTCGGTGCGCTCCGGCAGCGCCTTCTCGCCCCAGTAATTGTCATTGCGTACAAAGGACGCGCCGACCTTCGGCGTATATTTCTCGACCTTGAACGGGCCGGTGCCGTCGAAGCTCTTCTCGTAATCGCCCTTGTAGTCAGCCGGAATGATGACGGCGTTGTAATTGTCGGACGACAGCATGTAGGGGAAGTTGCCGTTCGGCGCGTCGAGGTGGAATTCCACCGTGTAGTCGTCGACCTTCTTGCTGGCGCCCTTCGACAGGATGCCGGTGAACACCGACAGCGCGTTGGACGAATTGGCCGGATCGGCGAGTCGGTCGATGCTCGCCACCACGTCCTCGGCCTTCATCTCGCCGCCTGAGTGGAATTTTACGCCCTTGCGCAGCTTGAACGTCCACACCGAGCCGCTGTCGTTCGGCTTCCAGCTTTCGGCCAGTGCCGGCTTGAGCACGAGGTCGGGGCCGTCCACGCAGAGGAATTCGGCAACCTGCTGCATGATCAGCAGGCCGCCGGCGTCGGCGATGGTGACCGGGTCGATGGCCGCTGCCGGCACGCTGCTGGCGACGCGGATGGTGGCGCCGGGAGCGCCCTGGGCGCGGGCGAGCGACGGCATGCCACCGAGGCCGGCGGCCGTGGTGATGCCGCCCAGAAGCGGCAGCGACAGGCCGAGCAGGCTGCCATGGCGGATGAAGTCGCGGCGGCTGACGCGGCCGTCGACAAGACCGTCGATCAGGTGATTTTCAAGCGGCGAGCGGTTGCGCCGGATCTGGTCGAGAATGCGGTAGTTCTTGCTCATGGGTTTAACCCTTTCCCCTGTTTCTTATGGCTGAAGAATGCATTTCCAGTTGACGAAATTCCGTGGAGTTCTCCTGTCCAGGTCGTCAATGATGTCGGTCGACGGAACTGTAGCACGCGGTTTTCCCCGGTCCATCCGATCCTCGCGGCGGAGGGGTCAGGTTTTCTTGAGGCAATGCTTCCACCCGTCCGGTCTTGCCGTCGCGACACGATCGCGGCGACGAATCGTTGTTCTTGAACACGCCTCCTTTTCGTCCTCATTCTCCTAGTTCAGCGGCAAACGGCGGTATGTCCCGGGCGCAGCCGGGTCGTGATATTTGTTGCAGGGGCCGTTCTCGGCGAAATCGCGATGGCAGGCCGCGAGGTTTTCCCGCGACAAGGTGACGCCGAGACCGGGGCCTTCCGGCACGCGCACGACATTGTTCCTCGGCGAAAACGGCCCTTCCTCGGTGATATCGGTCGGCTGCATGCGAAACAGCGACTGGTTCGGCTCCCGGATCCAGCCGAGTGCGGCGCACAGATGCAGGTAGGCGGCGCTGCCGATGCCGCTGTCGCCGCTGTAGCACCAGAAATCGATGCTGGCGTGCTCGCAGGCGCCGACGAAGCGCAGCATGCGACCGATGCCGCCATGGGCGGTCGGGTTGCCGACGAAGGCGTCAGGCACCTTGAGGTCCATGGCGCGCGCGATGTCGATGTTGTGGGTCGAGAACGGGATCGAGCAATGGCGCCGCAGCTCCCGCATCTCCTCGATGGTCGCCACCGGATCCTCCCAGTTGCGCACGCCGAGATCCTCCAGCGGCCGCGCCAGGCGCCGCGCGGTGCTGAGCGAATAGGCCTGGTTGGAATCGATGCGGATCATCGCGTCGTCGCCAAGCTTCCTGCGGATCAGCTCGACCATTCTCAGCGAGACCTTTGGGTCTTGCGTCGAGAATTTGCCTTCGAAGAAGGTCGTTCCATAGGTCTTGTGCAGTTCGACGCAATAGTCGGCGACTTCCTCCGGCGTCGTTTCGCCTTTCACCTCCGGCCCGTCGCCGCGCAGCGAAAAATAGTCGGTGAACGGGATGTCCTTGCGCACGGCGCCGCCAAGCAACTGGTAGAGCGGCTGGTTCCACGCCTTGCCGCGCAAGTCCCAGAACGCCATCTCGATGGCGCCGAACGCCATGATACGGGTGCGGTCGTTGATCGACTGCACGCCGGTCCAGAAGGGAAGGCAGACATGCTCGGCGCCGGCGATGTCGAAGGCGTCGCGGCCGACCAGGCGTTGGGCCAGGACATCATTGATGATTGCGGCGGCCGCCGGCGTCGGCGCCTCGCCGAGGCCGATCAGCCCGTCCTCGGTTTCGACCTCGACGATGGTCTGCGAAAACCCGTCGAGCTCGCCGAACACCCAGCCGTAGGGGGCTTCGAGGCGCAGATTGATCGGCGTGGCCCTGATGCCGCGGATTTTCATCTTAGCGGCCGACTTCGAAGAACGGTGCGCCAAGCAGGTCGGGGACGACATCGATGCCGAGGCCCGGTCCGTCCGGAATGCCCATGCGGCTGCCCGTGACCGGCGGCATGTTCGAAGCCGTGCGCACCGTCACCCACTCATGGAAGGCGATAGCGTGCAGACGGCGCTCTTCCGGCGTCGACAAAGACAGGTGCGCCATGGCGGCTGTGTCGATCTCGGCACCGCCGGTGTCCTCGACCGTGATCATGAAGCCGAGGTCGACGGCAACGTCGCGGATCAGGCGCGTCTTCGTCACGCCGCCGAGCCGCGAAATCTTCAGCGTCAGCCCATCGGCCGCGCCCCGGCGATGGATCTCCAGCATTTCCTCGAGCGAGGTGACGGATTCGTCGAGCACCATCGGCTTGTCGAGCATGCGGCGCACCGACATGTTCTCGTCGATCGTCGTGCAGGGCTGCTCGAACGTATAGTCGATGGCGCGCGTGGCATCGGCGAACTGGCGCGCCTGGTAGGGCGTCCAGCCGGCATTGGCGTCACAGAAGATGACCGTGCCTTTCGGCACCGAAGCGGCGACCGCGGTGACGCGCTCGATGTCGTCATGGACGTTGCCGCCGACCTTGACCTGCAGCCGGTGGAAGCCATCCTTGACGATCCGCTTGGCGAGTGCCGCCATGGCATCGACACTGCCATGGGTGACGACCTTGTAGAGTTCCGCCGTGTCGCTCTCCTTGCCGCCCAGCAGCGTGACCAACGGCACGTCGGCGGCGCGCGCGGCGAGATCCCAGCAGGCCATGTCGAGCGCCGACTTGATGTAGGGATGGCCCTTGAACACCGTGTCCATCAGCCGGCCGATGCTGGCCAGCCCACGCGGGTCGTGGCCGATGAGGTGCGGCGCGATTTCCGGCACGCCCGCGCGCGCTCCCATCGGAAACGCGGGCGAGTAAAAATTGCCGAGCGGCGCCATCTCGCCCCAGCCGGTCAGTCCGTTGTCGGCGGTGATGGCGACAATCACCGCGTCGAAGGCATCGGCCTCTCGCCCCTTGGACATACGGTAGGGGCCGTCCACGAAGGGCTGTATGACGTGATAGGCTTTGACGGTTTGGATCTGCACGTATCTGTCCGCTGGCTGGAATGTCTGGATCAGGCGCCCGGGCGCTTTTCGAGGCCGCGCGCGTAGGAGAGCAGCTCTTCGAAGTCGAGGTCGATATGTTCGCGGGCATGACGCTGGGCAGCGCGCATGTCGGTGCCCTTCATCAGTTGCACGTAGGTCTCATGGACGTCTTCGGCCGGCACCGGCTCCTTGCGGGCCTGCTGGTGCAGCGCGAAATACATCTGCAACCGGCTGATCAGCCGCTGCCAGGTTTCCAGCAGCACCGAATTGTCGGCCCACTCGTAGATCAGGCCATGCAGTTGCAGCGCCGTTTCGATCTGCCTTGTGGTGTCTAGGTCGCGTGTCGCCTGCTTCACCGCTTCATGGCGGCGGTCGAGCTCGTCGAAGAAACGCTGGTCGCGCTGTGGCCATGTCTGTTCGATCGCGAACTCGTCCAGCACCTTGTTGAGTGAATAGGCGTCGTCGATGTCCTTGGCGGTGACGTCGATGACGAAGGTGCCGGCATAGGGAATGCTGGTCAGGATGCCTTCCTGCACCAACTCGCGCATCGCCTCGCGCAATGGCGCGCGGCTGACCCGCATCTGTTCGGAGATCCTGAGCTCGTTGAGCTTCTGGCCGGGCTCCAACTGCCCGGTCAGGATCGCGCGCCTGAGCAGCGCCACGATTTCGGCGCGGCGCGTCGTGTCGGCAATCGGACTGAAATCCGTCTTCCCCATCCGGCCCCTCCAGCGAGAACAGAAGGCAAGACAATCAGATTGTCGACAATCTAACAAGACGCCATTTTCGGATTTTTCATTTTCGCCAGGCAACCGGTCCGTGATGCGGGGCGCAGGCCGATCTGGACGCAGGCCGCCTGATCGCGCTGTCGCCGGTCTCGGCGCGCCTCGGTCACCCCTATTGCGCTTTCATGCCCTCGGCCAAGGCCGATCGCGCCGACGTGGCCGCTCTTGTCGGCCTGCTCGTGAAAACGGCGCCCGCGACCTGAGAAAAGGTCGAGGGCGCCGCGCGGAAACCGGGCCTGCGGGGGTGTCAGGTAGCCGGTTTCTGTGGCAGTGGCGAGATCGGCATTCCAGGTCCGATCTTCTGCAGATTGCCTGTTATCACCTGGTCGCCTTCGGAGACGCCGCTCAGGATGGCCACCAGGTCGCCGCTGGTCGGCCCGAGCGAGACCAGCCGCTGGTCGACCGTGTTGCCCTTGCCGACGATGTAGAGATATTTGCCGAGCTGGCTCGAACCCAGCGCCGTCTGCGGCACCATCAGCGCATCGGGCTGTTGCTTGATATGCAGCCGCACGCGGACATATTGGCCAGGCTTGAGCGTGAACTTGGCGTTGCCGATCGTGGCGCGCGCGGTGATGGTGCCGGTCGAGTGGTCGACCGTGTTGTCGATGAAGGTGAGTTCGCCCTTCTGGCTGGTCTCAGTCTCGCCCGGAAGCAGCACCTCGACTTCGATCGGGCCGGCCGCGCGGGCCTGTTCGATCTCGGTCAGGTCCGTCTCGCTCGGATTGAAGGTGACGTAGATCGGGTCGAGCTGCACCAGCGTGTTGAGCACCGTGCCGGCGACGCTGACCAGCGTCCCGACCGAGGCCTGGTTGCGGCCCAGGCGCCCGTTGAACGGCGCGTGGATTTGCGAGTAGCTGAGGTTGAGTTGCGCCGTGCGCACCGCCGCCTGATTGAGCGCCAGCGACGCCTGTGCCTCGCGCAAGGTGCTGGTGCGCTGGTCGAAGCTGTCCTTGGCCAGATAGCCACTCTTGGCAAGTTCGCTACCACGTCCGAGATTGGATCGTGCATAGTCGAGCGTCGCCGTGTCGCGCTGGACCTGGGCTTGCGCCTGGTCGAGAGCGGCCTGGAAGTCGTCGGGCGAGATCTTGTAGAGAAGGTCGCCCTGCCGGACATCGGCGCCGTCTTGCGCCGTCTGTTCCTGCAGGTAGCCAGGCACACGCGCCTGCAGCGTGATGCTGCGGATCGGTTCGATCCGCGCGGCATAGTCGAGGTAGATCGGGATCGTCTTCTTGACGACGCTCGCCACCGGCACCGGCATGACGAACGCCGCCGGGGCGGGCGCCGCTCCGGCCGTGCCGGCATTGAGGCTCAAATTGCCCATGTCGAGCAGGTGAACGCTCGCCACCGAGATCGCGCCCAGCGCGACAGCCGTTCCCAAAGCGATTTTCCATTTACGCATGATCAGTCTCCAATCTTATTCGGCCGCTTCCGCCAGGGGAGGGAAGGCGGTTTCGGCAGTTGGTTCAGAATGTTGTGAGGCCGGCTCGCCGCTTTCGCGGCGTTCGCGCAGCTGTTCGATGACCGCGTAGAAGACCGGCACGAACACCAGCGACAGGATGGTCGCCGCGACCATGCCGCCAAACACGGTGGTGCCGATCGACTGGCGGCTCGATGCACCGGCGCCGGTCGCGAACATCAGCGGCAGCACGCCGAGGATGAAGGCGAAGGCCGTCATCAGGATCGGCCGCAGCCGCAGACGCGCGGCCTCCATCGCCGCCTCGACGATGCTGAGGCCCTCCTCGCGCCGCCGCCTGGCGAACTCGACGATCAGGATGGCATTCTTCGCCGCCAGTCCGATCAGCATGACGAAGCCGATCTGCGAATAGACGTCGATCTGCATGCCGCGCACCGAGAGCGCCGCGAAGGCGCCGAACAAGGCCAGCGGCACTGCCAGCAGCACCATGAACGGCATCGCCCAGCTCTCGTACTGCGCCGCCAGGATCAGGAAGACGAAGACGATGGCGAGGCCGAAGACGACCGATGCGATCGATCCTGCCTTGAGTTCCTGGAAGGTGATGCCGGTCCATTCGAAACCGAAATCCCTCGGCAGGGCCGTTGCGGCGGCCCGTTCCATGGCGGCGACCGCCTGGCCCGAGGAGAAGCCCGGTGCAGCACCGCCATTGATCGAGGCCGACGCATTGTTGTTGTAGTGCGGCACGGTTTCCGGCCCGACGAACGGCACCAGCTTGCCCAGCGTCGAGAGCGGCACCATGCCGCCGGAAGCATTGCGCACATAGAGCCGCGAAATGTCGGCGGCACCCGCGCGTGCGTCCTTGTCGGCCTGGATGGTCACCCGGAAGGTGCGGCCGAACAGGTTGAAGTCGTTCACGTAGAGCGAGCCGAGATAGATCTGCAGCGTGTTGAACACGTCAGGCAGGTTGAGGCCGAGCAGCTTCGCCTTGGAGCGGTCGAGGTCGTAGTTGAACTGCGGCGTCGACGTCGAGAACGGCGAGAACAGCTGCTGCGGATTGATTTCCGGCTGCTTGCGCGCCTCGGCGATCACGGCTTGCGTCGCGTCGTTGAGGGCCGTGCTGCCACGGCCGGTGAGATCCTCGACGACAAATTCGAAGCCGCCCGTGGTGCCGATACCAGGGATGGAAGGCGGATCGAAGCTCAGCGCGAAGGCCTCCGGAATCTGCATCAGCTTGCCGCGCACGTCGGCGACGAGCTTGGAGGCGCTCTGGTCGGGACCGCGTTCCTCCCAGGGTTTCAGGATGGCGAATTCGACCGCCGAGTTCGACTGCGCAGCACTGGTCAGGAAGTTCAGGCCGCTGATCGAGCCGACGATGTCGACGCCGGGCGTCGCCTGCAGGATGTCGCGCGCCTTCTGCGCCACCGCGTCGGTGCGTTCCAGCGAGGCGCCGTCGGGCAGCTGGATGACGACGAAGAAGTAGCCTTGGTCCTCGACCGGAAGGAAGGTCGAGGGCAGCTTCTGCCAGACAAAGTAGGTGGCGACCAGTCCGGCCGCGAACAGGCCGAGCATGATCCAGCGCAGGCGAATGAGGAAGCGCACGCCATGGGCGTAGGCGTGTGACAACCTGTCGAAGCCGCTGTTGAACCAGCGGAAGAGCACAAACTGGGTGCCCTGGCGATGGCGCAGGAAAGCGGCACTGAGCGCCGGGCTGAGCGTCAGCGAGTTGAAGGCGGAGATGCCGACCGAAATCGCCACCGTCAGCGCGAATTGGTTGTAAAGCCGCCCCGAGACGCCGGGGATGAAGGCGACCGGCACGAACACCGCCATCAGGACTGCGGTGGTGGCGATGATCGGGCCGGTGACTTCGGCCATGGCGGCCTTGGTCGCCGCCAGCGGTTTCAGCCCAGCCTCGAGCTGTCGTTCGACGTTCTCGACCACCACGATGGCGTCGTCGACTACAAGTCCGATCGCGAGCACCATGCCAAGCAGCGAGAGCATGTTGAGCGAGAAGCCGAGCATCTCCATGACCACAAGCGTCGCCACCAGCGAAACCGGGATGGCGATGGTCGGGATGATGGTCGTGCGCCAGCTCTGCAGGAAGACAAACACCACGGCGACGACCAGCACCAGGGCTTCGCCGAGCGTGATCAGCACGTCATGCATCGACGCCGAGACGAACCGCGTCGTGTCGTAGTGCATGGCGTAGGAAACGCCCTTGGGGAAACGGCCCGACAGCTCCTGCATCTTGTCCTTGACACGCTGCTGCAGATCGAGCGCGTTGGAGCCGGGCATCTGGTAAACGGCGAGCACCACGGTCGGATCCTTGCCGAAGAAGGCCGACGATGAATATTGCAGCGCGCCGAGCTCGATGCGGGCAACGTCGCGCAGCCGCACCAGCGAGCCGCTGTCGGTGTTGGCGCGCACGACGATGTCGCCGAATTCCTTCGGGTCGCTCAAGCGGCCGACGGCGTTGACCTGCATCTCGAAGGCGGTGCCGGCCGGGGCCGGCGACTGGCCGATCTTGCCGGCCGCCACCTGGACGTTCTGTTCGGCGATGGCATTCTGGACGTCGACGGCGGTGATGCCGAGATTGGCGAGCTTGTCCGGGTCGAGCCAGACGCGCATCGAATAGCGCCGCTCGCCGAAGATCTGCACGTCGCCGACGCCTTGCAGCCGCTTCAGCGGATCGACGACCTGCAGATAGGCAAGGTTCGAGAGCGCCACCGGATCGACGGAACTGTCGGGCGAGGTGAGGTTGACGATCAGAACGAAATTCGGGTTCTGCTTCTTGATCGTCACGCCGCCCTGGTTGACGATCGCTGGCAGCGACGAGGCCGCCTGCGAGACGCGGTTCTGGACGTCGACGGCGGCAGTGCTCAAGGAATAGCCGACGTCGAAGGTGATGGTGATGGTCGAGGAGCCGTCATTGGAACTCGTCGACGACATGTAGGTCATGCCTTGCACGCCGTTGATCTGCTGTTCCAGCGGCGTCGTCACCGTGTCGGCGACGACCTGCGCGCTGGCGCCCGGATAATGGGCGCTGACCACGACCTGAGGTGGCGTGATGTCGGGGAACTGCGAGACCGGCAGCAGGAAATAACAAATCGTCCCGGCGAGCACCATGATGATGGCGATCGCCGAGGCGAAGATCGGACGATGGATGAAAAAGTTTACCACGACACACATGCCTCGCCGGCTGCTCTTGCCCGGCCGAAGGCACTGGCAAGCCTGGACAGTTTTTGGCCGCGCTCGTCGCTGAACGCTTCCAGCGAACGCAGCAGCGGCACCTTGCGACGCTGCCCATTGGCAAGCGAGCGAAGCATTGTCTCGAAGGCGCGGGGATCGACCCCATCTGCTTTCATGACCAGCCGGATCATCGGATCCCGGACGGCCTCATCTATGGTAAGATCGCGGCGCTGTGGCATTGGCCGGCTCCTTGTCTGTCGATTCGCAGCCCATGCTCGCGAACCGTTTTTTCATCTCTTCACCGGCCGAGGCCGCATGATTGGCAGTTTTTTCACCCCTCGATCTGGCAGGACCAGTTCACGGTCTTGTTATTGACGACGGGCGACATAGGTGTTACCAGTAAGTAACATTTGCATAGTTACAGACCGGTAACACCCTAGTCAAGAGGTGGCCGAGGGTTTTTAGGAAACGAAAGGAGATCATGATGACAGACGGCGTCGTGGAGCGCCCTCGTCCCCGGGATCGGATCCTGGAGACGGCGCGTGACATGTTCCACAAGCATGGCATCAAGGGCGTTGGCGTCGACGCCATCACCGAAGCTGCCGGCACGAACAAGATGACGCTTTATCGTCACTTCGAATCCAAGGACGATCTGATCGTCGAATGCCTGCGCGCCAATGCGTCCAAGGCCGGCGCGATGTGGGAAACGTTCGAGGCCGAATTTCCGGGCGACAAGCTCGCGCAGCTTCACGCCTGGGTTCGCAAGGCGGCCGCCATGCTCAATGCCGATGGTCGCGGCTGCGACATGGCCAATGCCGCGGCCGAGCTGACCGAGCCCGACCATCCCGCCCGGCGTGTGATCAAGGAACTCAAGGAAGCCCAGCGCGAACGTCTTGTGGCGCTGTGCCGGGATGCCGGCATCGGCCAGTCCGAGCTTTTGGCCGATACGCTGTCACTGCTGTTCGAGGGCGCGCGTGTCAGCGTGCAGACCGTGGGCGCCGAAGGGCCGAGCGCGCAGTTCGTGCGCATGGCCGAGGGGCTGATTGTTTCCTTCCGGGGCACTGCCGCCAGCTGAAGTGAGCGGGTGCGCGCTCCATTCATATTGTCGTGCGATCTAGGCGATGCCTGGTGCCCTTTGGCGCCGGGCAGCACTGCAATTCCCAATTCCTGCCGGCGGAACGAAAAAAGCCCGCTGCCGGGAGGAGGTGGCAGCGGGCTCGATTTCGAATGTGGTGCGGGAGGAGGTGCACCCCACTCAGCGTCGGCATCGCATCTGGGAGGAGTAGATGGCCGACAACCAGAACCTACGAGTTGCCCAATGATTCGGCAACCATAAAAGTTGCATAGCAGGTGTGCAGAATTGCCGCAGCACCCGTCAATCCTCCTACAAATCCGAACAAAGCGGCCTTGCGCAAGCGTGCTAACCTATTGAACTGGCACGTTTTCCCTGAAGATCAGGCGCGGTTCGATGAATTTCCGGGTGAGATAGGGCGCCGATGAGGCAATCGAGCCAAGCAGGCGGATGACCGACTGTTCGGCGATCAGCCTGGCGTTCTGATCGATGACGACGTCGGCGAGGTCATCGACGAGATAGCCGCGTGTTTCCTTGGTCAGATCGTGGCAGATGAACACCGGCTTGCGATTTGGCCTGGCTTCCCGGATGGCTTTCGCAACGCCGGAGCGTCCGGCCCCGACACAATAGATGCCGAGCAGTTCCGGCTCGTTGCGCAGCGCCTTCATCGTCTCGGCATAGCTGACATCGGGCTCGTCATTGATCTCGACGGCGCTGCTGATGGTCAGGTTGGGAAACTCCTCGCCGAGCACGGAACGGAAGCCCATTTCGCGTTCCTCATGGCCGCGATACGAGCGCGAGCCGACGACCATCGCCAAGTGGCCCTCGCGGCCGCCGAGGAAGCGTCCCATCAAAAGCGCCGCCGTCCGTCCCGCCACGCGGTTGTCGATGCCGACATAGGCCGAGCGGGGAGCGGCCGGAATATCGGACACCAGCGTCACCAGGCGGATGCCGGTGTCGACGATGTCGCGCAGGATGTTGCGGGTTCGCGGATGGTCGATGGCGATGACACCGACGCCATTGGCCCGCAGCGACAGGTTCTCGACGGCTGTCTGCAGCGCGTTCGGCGATATGCCGGCAAGGTTGTGGATCCGGCACGAAGCGACGAGCGGCAGGCGCGATGCATAGTCTTCGATGTATCTTGCCAAATCCTGCATGAAGGCGTTCCTGCCGATCGGCAGAAAGAATTCGAGGTTTGCGGGCTTGGAGGGAAGCGTCACCTGGTCGGCGACCGGCAAATAGCCAAGCTGCTTGGCAGCCTCCATGACGCGCTGCCGGTTGGCGGCGCTGGCGCCCGGCCGATTGTTGAGCACCCGGTCGACCGTTGCCGTCGAGAGCCCGCAGGTTCTGGCGATATCGGAGACGGTGGCCTTCATGCCGCAATCCTATGCGCCGATGCCATGGCGCGCCAGACAGGTGACGTGGCGGGCGATGCGGTCTGAGTGGCGGGTGATCGCCTCCCATCACCGCTATGTCCGCTCGGCTGCTTCGACATGACGGCTTCCGCCCGTCCTCAGTGCGGCGGCTTGCCGTCGGCGATGGCGTCGCGGATTTCCTTGTCCGACATGCCGGTGATGATCCGTTCGACTTCCGCCACGGTTGTCGTCTTCGGGTCGATGTCGTCGGCAACCACCTTGCCCCTGCGCATGACGACGATGCGGTCGACCACCTGGAAGACGTGGTGGATGTTGTGCGCGATGAAGATGCAGGAATGGCCGGAATCGCGCGCGCTGCGCACGAAGCTCAGCACGCCCTGCGTTTCGGCGACGCCGAGATTGTTGGTCGGCTCGTCGAGGATGATGAGGTCGCTGTCGAAATGCATGGCGCGCGCGATCGCCACTGCCTGGCGCTCGCCGCCGGAGAGCGAGCCGATCGGCGTCGTCGGCGGGATGTTTTTCGAAATGCCGACCTGCTTGAGCAGGTCGCGGGCGACAATGTTCATCGCCTCCTGGTCCATGCGGTTGAGGAAGCGCGGCGGCTTGATCGGTTCGCGCCCGAGAAACAGATTGCGGGCAATCGACAGCTGCGTGACCAGCGCCGAGTCCTGGTAGATGGTCTCGATGCCGTGGGCGATGGCGTCGCTGGTGCTGCGCAGGGCGACCTTCTTGCCGCGGATGAAGATGTCGCCGCTGGTCAGCGGCACGGCGCCCGAGAGCACCTTGATCAGCGTCGACTTGCCGGCGCCATTGTCGCCGAGCAGGCCGACGATCTCGCGTTCGCTGACATGGAAGTTGGCGTCCTCGAGCGCCTGCACGCGGCCATAGGACTTGCGGATGTTCTGCATGCGGATCAGTGGCTCGGCCATGGTTCAAGTCCCTGCCTGGTGCCGGCGTTCCAGCCATGAATGAAGCGCCATCATGCCAAGGATGATCGCACCGATGAAGATATTGTAGGCCAGGCCGGGCACGCCGATCAGCACGATGCCATTGCGCATCACGCGCAGGATCAGGATGCCGAGCACGGTGCCGATGATGGTGCCGCGCCCGCCGGTCAATGCCGTGCCGCCGATCACCACCATGGCGATGACCTCGAGCTCATAGCCGGTGCCGCTGTTGGGGTTGGCCGCGGACGTGCGCAGCGAGGAGATGACGCCGGCAAGCGAGGCCATGACCGATGACAGCACGAACAGGCCGATCTTGACGCGGTTGACGTTGACGCCGCGGGCGCGCGCCGCGTTGGGATTGCCGCCCGCCGCCTGGATCCAGTTGCCGGTTCGGCTTTGCGTCAGCACGTAGCCGAGCGCGATCGCCGCGGCGATGAACCAGAACAGTGACATGTAGATGCGGAACGGTCCGATGAAGAAGTCGCCGACCAGCGCTTCCGCCAGCCAGCTGCCCTCGGCGCTCCAGGTGCGCTGCGGAAAGCCGTCGGTGATGAAAAGCGCGCTGCCGCGCACCACAAGCAACATGCCGAGCGTGACCAGGAAGGACGGAATCTTGAGCTGCGTGACGAACCAGCCATTGACCAGTCCGATCAGGGCGGCGACCAGCAGCGCGACGACGAAGCCCATCTCCAGCGAGGTGACGCCGGCATTGAACAGCGTCCACATCAGCACCGGCGAGAAACCGAACAGGGAACCGACGGAGAGGTCGAATTCGCCCGACGTCATCAGCAATGTCATCGCCAGCGCGATCAGACCGAGTTCTACCGTGAAGGCCAGCGTGTTGGAAATATTCTGCGGCGACAGGAAGTCGTGGTTGAAGCTCCAGAAAACGCCGATTTCGACGACCAGGAGCACGAAGGGACCGAATTCCGGCCGCGCGATCAGGCGTTGGACGAGCGAATGATTTTCCACTGATAACCCGCGACATGATTGGAAAGGCGAAGCGCTGCACCGGAGTCCAGCCAGGCTCGGCGAATGGACGGGCAGTCGCGACCGCGGGTGCGATCGCGACTGTCTCGGTCTCGGATCTTATTTGCCCGACAGGATCTTGTCGTAGACCTCGGCGGTGTCCTTTTCATAGAGCGCGCCGGTGATGACGTTGAAGCCCGGAGGAATGCCTGACGCGGCCATGTTGGCGAGCGAGAGCGCGACATAGCTGGTCGCCTGCGGGTCCTGCCACTGGCCGGCATTGACATAGCCGTTCAGCACTTCCTGCGTGGTGTCGAGCGAATTGCCCCAGCCGACGACCGGGATTTCGCCGGGCTTGACGCCGACCTGGTCGAACACCCGCTTGATCGATCCGGTGACGAGGTCGCCAAGGCCGATGATCGCCTTCACCTTGCCCTTGTGGGCGGTGAGATAGTCGACCATGCGGTTGATCACCTCGGCCTGGTCGAGCGTCGCTTCGGTCACTTCATAGGTGATGCCGAGCGGTCCGAAGACGCTCTTGATGCCTTCCTCTTCCTGGACGCCATAGGTGGCGCCGGGAATCTCGACCGGCATCCAGACGAAGTCGCCCTTCTTCACCAGGCCCTTGTCGACCAGATACTGCGCCCAATGCTTGCCGAAGGTGACGTTGTCGCCGCCGACATAGGCGTTGAAATTGGCCTTGGGATCGGGCGTGTTGAAGTTGATGATCGGGACGTTGGCCGCGCGGGCCTCCTTGACGATCTCGACAAGGCTGCCCGGGTCGGGGCTGGTGGTGACGATGCCGTCGGCCTTGGCGGAGAGGGCGGCGCGAACCGCTTCCTGCTGCGAGGCGACGTCGCCATTGTGGAATGAGGTGTTGACGGTGTTGCCGGTGTCCTTGGCCCATTGCTTGGCGCCGGCCAGGAAGTAGGTCCAGACCGGATCGGCCGGACCGCCATGTGAAATCCAGTAGAACGTCTTGGCCTGCGCCGCCGCCGGAACGAGCGTCAGCGCGACCAGCAGGCCGTAGAGCACAAGTCTCAGTCTTGTCAGCATTTGATTTCCTCCCGGTTGAAGATGATCCGTCCCTTGTTCCGGCGTCAGCCGGATTGCGTCTTTTGCCAGCGCCGCTCGGATGCCTCAGAGCATTCCCTTTTTCGACGGATGGCAAGCCTCCATCTGCAGATGTAGTTGTCGGCTGACGCGGCGCCATCAGCGGCCCCATCAGATTGCATCAGTTGGGACGGTTTTCCCGGGCAGCCGGATGATTGGCGTCGTGGCTCAGCCGAGTGGCCCCACAAGCGATAGCTGCCTTTCAGGACCAGGCCGCTTGAAGAAACCGCTAGATCAGGCCGGCCTTGGCGAGGTCGCGCATCAAATGGCTGGCGCCGTAGGTCCAGTGCGGGCAATCGGGCGACAGCCGCACCCGGTTGACCAGCGCGCCGAATTTCTCCGACGAGATGGTGACGATGTCGCCGACCTTGTGGGTAAAACCCTTGCCCTTTTCGCCGCGGTCCTTCGAGGGCACGAACATGGTGCCGAGATAAAGCGCCAGCCCGTCCGGATACTGGTGGTGAGGGCCCATGGCGGCGGCAACCAGTTCTTCCGGCGAGCGGCTGATCTCGGCCATCGAGCTCGCGCCCTCCAGCGAGAACCCGTCCTCGCCTTCGACCTTCAGCCGCACGACCGCGTTCTTCACGTCGGCGATCGTGAACGTGTCGTCGAACAGGCGGAGGAAGGGGCCGAGCGATGCGGAGGCGTTGTTGTCCTTGGCCTTGCCGAGCAGCAGCGCCGAACGCCCTTCAACGTCGCGCAGATTGACGTCGTTGCCGATGGTGGCGCCGACGATCCTGCCGCTCGAGGCGGCGATCATGGCAATCTCCGGCTCCGGATTGTTCCAGGTCGACACCGGATGCAGGCCGACATCGGCGCCGAAGCCGACCGAGGCCATCGGCTGGCATTTGGTGAAGATCTCGGCATCGGGGCCGATGCCCACTTCCAGATATTGCGACCAGGCGCCGCGCGCGATGAGCTTGGCTTTGATCTCCATGGCTTCCGGCGAACCGGGCTTGAGCTTCGAAAGGTCGTGGCCGATCAGCCCGGCAATGTCGGCGCGGATGGCGTCGGCCTTTTCCGCCGAGCCGCGCGCCTGTTCCTCGATCACCCGTTCGAGCAGGCTGACGACAAAGGTCACGCCCGACGCCTTCACCGCCTGCAAGTCGGCGGGAGACAGCAAATACGGCTTGGCCGGGTCGCGCGCGGTCTCGAAACTATTGGCGGCGATGTCGTCGAGCGAGCCGATCGGCTTGCCCTTGGCCGAGCGCACGTGCTTTGCCGGATCGGCCATTTCGCAGACATCGCGCACGGTCGGCGCCGTGCTCGACGTGATGTCGAAGACGGTGCCGTCACGCACCGTGACCACCATCGGATGCGAGGCATCGCGGCTGCCGGCGCGCCCGACAAACAGGCCTTCGGCCGGCAGATGTGTCAGGTTGGTCATGGCGTTGGGTCCTCCGAATGGTCGAAAATGCGCTTGGCCGGATCGGCGCGGCACTTTCACCGGATTCCCCTCAAAGGTCTATCCCGTCATTGGCAATCCAAAGGTGCCGCGTTCGGTTGTGAGAGTTTCAACTCTCCAAGGCCGCGTCTTATGCCGTGAAAACTGAAGCGCTTGTTCAAGAGTGTGAAATGCACGCGGCCGTGAAGAACGGAAGCCCTGCCAAAGCTCCCGCCGGGGGATTTCGCTTGACAGTTTCATAAATATGAAAAAGTCTCAGTTAATTTCAAAAACCGAGCAGGTCGATGTCGACCCTTGTTGCAAACCAGATGCCAGAGGCCCGGTCTTCATCGGGCTTCAGCTTCGCCATGCTGTTGCCGGGCGCGGCCGTCACCTTCCTGCTGATCCTGTTTGCGCTCGGCCTCGTGCTTTTCCTCGCCTTCCGCAACAATGACGGCTCTCTTCTAGGCGCCGGCTTCAGCCTATCCAACTTCGCCACCGTCATCTCCGATCCGCTCTACTGGACGGTGACGCTGCGCTCGCTGGTGATTGCCGCGCTGGTCACGGCGGCCACGGTCGTCACTGCCTATCCCGTCGCCTACTATCTCGCCTTCCACGCCGGGCGGCGGCGCGGTCTGCTCTTGTTCCTGGTGACGCTGCCGTTCTGGACCAGCTATCTCCTGCGCGTCTTCGCCTGGAAGATCGTGCTCGCCTACAATGGCGTGTTGAACTCGGCGCTGATCGAAACCGGCATCTGGTCCGAGCCGACGCTGGCCTTTCTCAACACGCCGGCCGCTGTCGTCGTCACGCTCGCTCATGCTTACGCGCCATTCGCCATCCTGCCGATCTATGTGGCGCTGGACACCATCCCGAAATCGCTGATCGAGGCCGCTTCCGATCTCGGCGCGCGGCCGTTCACCTCCTTCCGCCGGGTCGTGCTGCCCAATTCGATGCCGGGCGTGCTGGCCGCCGCGCTCGTCGTCTTCGTGCCGACGGTCGGCGACTATGTCACGCCGGCGCTCGTCGGCGGCCCGGCCTCCACGATGATCGGCACGCTGATCCAGGCTGAGTTCGGCAAGGCCAATGACTGGCCGTTTGGGGCAGCGCTCTCCGTAGCCGTCATGCTGGTGATCCTGGCCGTGGTGCTGGTCGCGCGTTTCACCGACCGCAGATTTGGCAGCCGCACATGAGCGCGCGCGCGCACGGTGGCGGCCGCTGGCTTGGCGTCTACGTCGTCGCCTATCTGGTTTTCCTCTATCTGCCGGTGCTGCTGATCCCGCTGTTTTCCTTCAACGACTCGATCCAGGCGGCGTTTCCGCTGCAAGGCTTCACCTTGCAATGGTACGCGACTTTGTACGGCAATTCGGCGCTGTCCGGCGCGCTCGTCAACAGTCTCGTCATCGGCATCATTGCCGCCAAGGGCGCCACGCTGTGCGGCATCACCGTGTCCTATATGGACCTCTATGGCCGCTCGCCGCTTGCCGCCACCATCAGCGCCATTGCCCGGCTCCCGATCCTGATTCCGGGCGTCATCGTCGGCATATCGCTGCTGATCCTGATCAACCTCATCGGCCTCGGGCCGTCGCGCATCGCCATCGTGCTCGGCCACATACTGGTGGCGCTGCCGACGACCGTGGTGATCATGCGCAGCCGCTTCGCCGCCATCCCGAAAACCATTCGCGAGGCCGCCCTCGACCTCGGCGCGTCCGACTGGATGACGTTCCGGCGGGTGATGCTGCCGCTCAGCCTGCCGGCCATCGTTTCGGCCTTCATGCTGGCCTTCCTGATCTCGTTCGACGAATTCATCGTCGTCTTCTTCCTTGCCGGCACCGAGCCGACGCTGCCGCTCTACATCTGGAGCCAGCTGCGGTTTCCGAAGTCGCTGCCGACGGTCATGGCGCTGGGCACATCGATCCTGGCGGTGTCCTTCGTCATCGCCGGCCTTGCCGAAATCCTGCGCCATCGCGGCCTGTCCGCGACAGCGCCACGACCCGCGAATCCATCACAACCAAAACAAACCAAGAGAGGAGAACTGCAATGGCATTCGACCTGATATCCGGCGACCTGATATCCGGAAAGACGGCCCGGGCCGGCCTCGCCGCTTTGGCGTTGGCGCTGTCGTCGACCGTCGCTTTCGCCGGCGACAAGCTGCAATATTTCACCTGGTCGGGCTATGAACTGCCCGACTTCAACAAGAGTTTCCTCGCCGCGCACCCCGATGGCGTCGAGGCTTCCATATTCGGTGACGACGATGACGCCTTCACCAAGGTCAAGGCCGGCTTCCGTCCCGATATCGCGCATCCCTGCTACGACAAGGTGGCGCGCTGGAACAAGGAAGGCCTGCTGCAGCCGATCGACACCAAGCGCATCAAGAACTGGGATTCGATCTTCCCGGTGTTCAAGAACCTGCCCGATCTGCAGGCCGGCGACGGCAAGGTCTGGATGGTCCCGTGGGACTGGGGCAACACCTCGATCCTCTACCGCACCGATCTGGTGAAGAACCCGGAAGCGAGCTGGAACCTGCTGTGGGACAAGCAGTATGCCGGCCGCATGGCGACCATCGACGCCGTGCATGACACGCCGATCGTTGCCGCGCTTCTGGCCGGCGTCAATCCGTTCGACATGACGCCGGAGCAAATGGACAAGGTGGCGGCGAAACTGCGCGAGCAGCGTCCGCTGCTCTCCAATTACACAACCGACATGACCTCGGTCGAACAGGCCTTGGCCAGCGGCCAGCTGGTCGCCGCCATGACCTGGAATGCATCGGCCACCTCGCTGAAGAAGCAGGGCGTGCCGGTCGAGTTCATGAAACCGAAGGAAGGCATGCTGACCTGGGCCTGCGGCTTCGTCATGCTCAAGGACGCCAAGAATGTCGACCTCGCCTACGATTTCATCAACAGCCGGCTGGATGCCGAGTCCGGCAAATACCTGATCGAGTCTTATGGCTACGGCAGCTCGCTCTCGACCGCTTTCGCCGGCGTGACGAAGGAGGAGCTGGACAAGCTGCAGCTGCCGTCCGATCCGGAAGTGATGCTGAAAAGCACGATCTTCACCGGGCCGATGAAACAGAATGACGATATGGCCAAGATGTTCGAAAAGGTGAAGGCGGGCGGGTGAGGCTGGTTCTTCCTTCTCCCCTTGTGGGAGAAGGTGGATCGGCGCGCAGCGCCGAGACGGATGAGGGGTGTTCCAGGGAACGCCAACGTCTCACTCCGCTGGAACACCCCTCATCCGTCGCCTTCGGCGACACCTTCTCCCACAAGGGGAGAAGGGGGAGCCTAGCGGCGCTGCGCCACGTCGATTGAGAAGACTACGAGGACCCACACATGGATATGCTGGACGATGCAACCGAGAAGCCCAAGGACGATGCAGACGTCCGCGTTGGCCGGCGGGTGCGGGCGCTGCGGCTGGAGCGCGGCCTTTCGCTGGCCGAACTGGCGGCAAAAGCCGGAGTGTCGATCGGTGCGCTGAGCCAGATCGAGCGAGGCATGTCATCGCTGCGTGTCAAGGTGATCTGGCCGCTTGCGGCAGCACTCGACATCGAGCCGTCGGCGCTGATCGCCGACGGCAACGACGCAGTCAATGATCTCTATTGCGTGCGCGCCAACAGCCGCCGCGCGATTCCCGTCAAATCCGAAGGCATCGCCAAGGCGCTGCTGTCGCCGCCAGGCGCGACGCTGACCGGCATGCTGGTGACCGTGGAGGCCAATGGCGGCACGGCGGAAGCCTATGCGCATGCCGGCCATGAATTCGGCTATGTGCTGGCGGGCGAGGTCGAACTGGTGGTGGATTCGACAAAATACGTGCTGAAGAGCGGCGACAGCTTTGCCTTCAAGAGCACGCTTTTGCATGCCTTTCGCAATCCCGGCGCCGAGCAATGCCAGATCCTCTGGGTCAATACCACGAAACCGTCCGAGGTTCGCGATGGCGCCTGATCGTCTTGTGCGGCTGCAGGCGATCTCGAAGATCTTTCCCGGCGGCATCGTCGGGCTCGACGCCGTCGATCTCGACATTGTCAGCGGCGAGTTCATTACGCTGCTCGGGCCATCGGGTTGCGGCAAGACCACCAGCCTGCGCGTCATCGCCGGCTTCGAAAGCCCGTCGAGCGGCAAGGTGCTGCTTGACGGGCGCGACATCACGGCGCTTCGGCCTTTCGACCGGCCGGTCAACACCGTGTTCCAGGATTATGCGCTGTTTCCGCACATGAACGTCGCCGAAAATGTCGGCTTCGGCCTGTCGCTGCGCAAGCTCTCCGGTAGCGAGCAGGCAAAACGCGTCGGCGAAGCCTTGGACATGGTCGGTCTCGCCGACAAGCTTCGCGCCCGCGTCTTGGAATTGTCGGGCGGCCAGCGCCAGCGCGTGGCACTTGCCCGTGCCATCGTCTGCGAGCCGCGCGTGCTGCTGCTCGACGAGCCGCTGTCGGCGCTGGATGCACATCTGCGCGAACAGATGCAGGTGGAATTGAAGCGGCTGCAATCGCGGCTCGGCACCACCTTCGTCATGGTCACCCACGACCAGACCGAGGCGCTGTCGATCTCCGACCGCATCGTCGTCATGAACAAGGGCCGCATCGAGCAGATCGCGCCGCCGGCGACACTCTATGACCGGCCGGCCACGAAGTTCGTAGCGAGCTTCATCGGCACCATGAACCTCCTGCAGTCGCGGTTTATCGGCCGCGATGGCGATCGCCTGCGTTTCACCGCCGGAACGCTGGCGCTGGAAGCCATTTCTGAAACCGGCCAGGCACCCGGCGAAGGCGATGTGCGCACCATTGGCGTGCGTCCCGAGGATTTGCTGGCGATGACCGAGGCCGCGCCGGGCACGGCGCCGGCGCGCGTCAACAGCATCGTCTTTCACGGCCGCACGCTGCGCCTGCACGCCGAACTCGGGCAGGGCGCTCCTGTTGTCATCGATGCGCCACGCCAGGCAGAGGGTTTTCAATTCAAGGTCGGCGACATGGCTCACATCAGCCTGCGCCGTGGCGCCAGCTGCCCTATGCTCTCGAGCTAGCCTCTTCCACCTTCCCAAGGTCGCTGCACGGTGCGCGCGGGGCGGTCGAACGACATGTGAAAAAATGGCCATGGAACTAAGCGGCAATTGACTAAAATAGGAAGATACTCCTAATTTGGTTGATGCCGGAATTGAGCAGCCGACCGCGCCGAAATGTGCAAACGCTATGCCTCGCGCACGAAGTGGGGCAACTCATTCGTGTCCGATGCCGGCACTGCAACATCACCCGGCACTATCTACCCGGCGACCTTGCAAAGCTTGTCGGTGACATTCCCTTTTGGGACGTCGAACGGCATATGCGGTGCGAGCGCTGCAAGCTCCGCGAGCTTGATGCCGACATAGTCTTGCCGAGCGCTGCTGAGCGCCTGAAAATTCGTGTTAGACGTCTTGTCGAAATTCGCATGGTCCGCCGAGTGATCTGGCGAGACGACGATTGAAAAGGCTGCTGCCAAGCCCGATCCTGTAGCCTAGAAAAGAGACCCTTGGACCGGAGCCTGTTGCGGAAACTTGATTTGTGTGGCTGGCTTCTCGACGATCATCAACGCATCGTCTGGCGCGGTCCGCTGCAAATACCGTGCTTCTGACCACGGCGCTGTCAGCCAAGCCTCCGTCTCTTCCGACGTCGTAAGGATCACGGGCATAGCCTTCTCGTGAATTGGCGCGACGATTGCATTGGGCTTGGTGGTCATGAATGCGTACAACTCGAAGTCACCAGGACCATCCTTGACCTTCCGAACCCCCTGCCAAGGGGTCCAGAAACCAGCGAAGAAGAATAAGGGTCGGCTTTCGTCACGGGCAAACCAAAAATTGCGCTGGATCCCTGTTTCCGGGTCCTTGTCGCTCGGGGTAGGGCTGGGTTCGGCAAAGCTGGTCACCGGCACGACGCATCGATTCTCGACGCTCACAAACTGTTGCCAGTGCGAGTATTGCGGATTGCGAACGTTCGTGGTGCCATAGTCTGCCTTGCCTTTCATGCGCTCAGGCGGCGTTGGCAAACCCCAAAGCAGCTTAGCTAACTCACGCTTCCCATCTGGCGTGTTGCGAACGACCGGGCCGGCCTGATTTGGATAGATGTCGACCGAAGGTTCAAGGTTGCCGATGACGTCGCGCAATGTGCGTGTCCATTGGCGGACCGCCTCTTGCGTTGTGGTGATGTTGTAGAGGTTGCACATCCAACTAGAATTACGGAATTGGCTTCTGTCCGCAACCTGCGAGAGCCACTCTGCCCGGCATCACCGTCCTGACACGGATTGTCAGCTACGACTGGCCCGGCAGTGGCAGGTCACCAGGCTGTCCCCTATTTGCTATGCGTCGGAACAGGAGGAACACAAATGACTATCGCGGAAATTGCCAAGGACTTCACCGAACGCCTCAAGCAGGGTGACAATGAGGGTGCTGCCGAAAAGTACAATGCCGACGACATCGCCAGTTACGAAGCCATGGAGGGACCGATGGCCGTCAGCCACGGCAAGGAGGCTCTCAGGCAGAAGAGCCAGTGGTGGCAGGAGAACAACGAAGTGCATGGCGGTTTAGTTGAGGGCCCCTATGTCAACGGCGACCAGTTCGCAGTGCGCTTCAAGTTCGACATAACGCCCAAGGCCACTGGCGAGCGTGTCACCATGGATGAGGTTGGTCTGTACACGGTCAAGAACGGCAAGATCACCGAAGAGCGTTTCTACTATTGACGCCGGAAACGGCTTCCGGGAGCCCGCTCTCTTCGCGGCAGGGTTAAGATAAATATGGCGGCCTGGACGACGCCCTGGCCGCCATGTGCATCCGTCCACACCAGGCGTTCGTCGAGATAGCAGGAATGGCGGTCGTTGACTTCTTTGCCGTTGGATGACTGCATGCGCCGCGGGACGGATTCGACGGTCAGCCCCTGGGAAGCACGCTTTGACGATCACCATGTACGGCATCACCAACTGCGACACGATCAAGAAGGCGCGCGTCTGGCTGGAGGGCCATGACGTGCCGTACCGGTTCCACGACTACCGGGCCGAAGGGATCGAGGCCGGCAAGCTAAATAGCTGGGTCGGCAAGGTCGGCTGGGAAAAGCTGCTCAACAAGGGCAGCACGACGTTTCGCGAACTGCCGGATAAGGACAAGCAAGATCTTGACGAGAAGAAGGCCAAGGCGCTGATGCTGGCCAAGCCAACGATGATCAAGCGGCCGGTGCTTGAGGTGGGGGATCGGATTCTGGTCGGATTCAAGCCTGATGTTTATGAGCAGGCGGTGAAGTAAGCAGCGAGACGGCAACGCTGCCAATCTCCCCCCTTGCGGGGGAGATGGCCGGCAGGCCAGAGGGGGGTGTGAAGGATCGCCACCCCAACGAGATTCGTTCTTACGAAAACCTATCTCGAGTCGCTACGATTGATTGATAGGCTGGAGGGACAGCACCCCCCTCTGCCCTGCCGGGCATCTCCCCCGCAAGGAGGGAGATCAGATGTCGCCTCGGCTTTCGCCAATCGCCAACGCTGCAAAACGAAGCCGTCAACCCGCGCGCAAATACCCCGCCAGCGCCACCGCATTGTTATGCGCCTCATCATGCGCGCCGTAGAGCAGCGTCACCTTGCCGTCGCCAAGCAGTCCACGCAGTTGCGCCACCGCCTCGCCATTGCCGTCCAGCTCGGCGCGATACCGCTTCTGAAACTCGGCCCAGCGCGCCGGCTCATGGCCGAACCATTTGCGCAACTCGTCGCTCGGCGCGATGTCCTTCAGCCACAGCGTCAGCGCGGCGTCCTTCTTGCTGACGCCGCGCGGCCATACCCGATCGACGAGAACCCGCTGCCCGTCATCGGAAGCGGGTGGTTCATAGATCCGCTTGACCTCCAGGTCGAAAGCCATCCGACCCTCCGTGCCTTCAGGCCCACTCGCCCTTGCGCATCACCGGCACGCGGGCACCGTCCTTGTGGACGCCGTCGATGTCGATCTTGTCCGAGCCGATCATCCAGTCGATGTGGATGAAGCTCTTGTTGCCGCCACGCGCGGCGATCTCGCCCTGGCTGAGCGATGCGCCGTCGACGAAGCACTTCGAATAGCACTGGCCGAGCGCGATGTGGCAGGCGGCGTTCTCGTCGAACAGCGTGTTGAAGAACAACAGGCCGCTAGCGGAGATCGGCGATGAATGCGGCACAAGCGCCACTTCGCCGAGGCGCCGCGCGCCTTCGTCGGTGTCGAGCACCTTCTTCAGCACGTCCTCGCCCTTCGATGCCTTTGCCTCGACGATCCGGCCCTCTTCGAACCGCACCGAGATATCGTCGATCAGCGTGCCCTGGTAGGAGAGCGGCTTGGTCGACGAGACATGGCCCTCGACGCGCCTGGCATGCGGCGTGGTGAAAACCTCCTCGGTCGGGATGTTGGGATTGCAGGTGATGCCATTCTTGGCGGTCGAGGCGCCGCCCATCCATTCGTGGCCGTCCGCCAACCCGACAGTGAGGTCTGTGCCCGGTCCCGTGAAATGCAGCGCGTGGAAATTGTGGCCGTTGAGCCATTCGGTGCGGCCGCGCAGCGCCGCATTGTGCTCCTTCCAGTTGCCGATCGGGTCCTCCACATCCACCCGCGAGGCGGCGAATATGGCGTCGGCGAGCTTGGCCACCGCAACATCGTCGGCGTCGTCCGGGAAGACCTGCTTGGCCCAGGCGAGGTCCGGATAGGCGACGATGTTCCAGTTGATGTCGAAGCCGGTGATCTTTTCCAGCGCCGGCTGGTAGGCCATCGAGTTTGCTTTGTTGGCGCGCGCCACTTTTGTCGGGTCTTGCGCCGACAACAGCGACGGATCCTCGCCGCGCACGGCCAGCCGCGCCGCATTGTTCGAAAAGGCTTTCGCCATGCCTTCATAGAGCCAGCCGGCGGCGCGGTCGAAACCCGCATCGGCGCCGAAGCGGTAGCGCGCCAGCGTCATCTCGTCGTCGTTGAAGATTGGCGTCACCAGTCCGGCGCCGGCCTTGTAGGCGTGCTCGACGATGCGCCTGGTCAGCGGCAGGGCCGCGATCGATGAGGTCAGCACCAGATCCTGACCGGGCTGCAGTTGCAGTCCGACCTTGATGGCGACTTCCGCCAGCCTGTCGAGCTTCACCGGGTCGATCGATGCGGAAACGCCGCGCGAATGTGTGGTCATGATCCTGCCTGCCGTCGTTGTTGGATTTCTCAATCTACATAGACCGACGACACTGCGCTTTCCACCGCGATCGCGCCGGTCGGGCGTGTGGTCGCCGATCCGAACTGCGCCATCGTCGCCGCGATCTCCTCCTTGATCCAGGCCTTGAAGTCCCGGACCTTGCGGCTCTCGGTCTTCTCCGCCGAAGTCACCAGCCAGTAGCCGAGCCCGCTCTGGGCGCGGATTCCGAATGGCGCCACCAGCCGCCCGTCGGCCAGCGCATCGGCCGCCAGCAATTGCCAGCCGAGCATCACGCCATGGCCGGCAATGGCCGATTCCAGGCACAGCATCGGATCGGTGAAGCGCGCGCCCTTCTGGAAGGTGACGGGTTGGACGCCGGCCGCGGCAAACCAGCTTTCCCAGTTGATCATCGCCCGCTCGTCGGTGATGGCGCATGTCTGGGCAAGGTCCTCGATCGATCTCAATTTCCGGGCGATGTCGGGTGCGCAGACCGGGAAGACCTCCTGCGCCAAAAGCAGTTCTGCCCGCCCGCCCGGCCATTTGCCGTCGCCGAGCCGAATGGCGATATCGATGTCGGAATGATCGAGATTGGCCAGCCGCACCGAGGCATCGATGCGCAGCAGCACGTTTGGATGCCGGTCGAAGTGACGCGATAGCCTGGGCAGCAGCCATTTCGAGGCGAAGGCCGGCGCCACCGAAACCACCAATGTGCATTGCGTCGCCTCATCGGCCAGCGCCACCGCCTGGGCCAGTTCGCGAAACCCCGCGCCGAGCCGCGTCGCGAACACGGCGCCGAATTCGGTCAGCACAAGGCCGCTCGTCGTGCGCTCGAACAGCGCCTGGCCGAGCTGCTTTTCGGTGCGGCTTATCTGCTGGCTGACGGCGCTGACGGAAACATTGAGTTCGCTCGCCGCCGCTGCGAGCGATCCGAGACGGGCTACGGTTTCGACGGCGCGAAGGCCGTTGAGGTGGATGCGGTTGAGCACGCTCATTTGAGATTTTCTAAACCGATCCGGCTGAAATCTCAATTGAAAGGCACATCGAAACGGCGGATTTTATCGATGGGAGACCGACCGGCGGAGCCGAAAAATGCCAGGGATATTGTCATCGCTGAAGGTCTTGTTCGCCGCGGCCTCGCCATACGAACCAGGCCGCGAGGGCGACACGCAGAGGTGGCTGACCGATCCGCTTTCGCATCCTGTGCTGAACACCATGTCGGAGCGCGAACTCGGCGATGTGCCGTTCAGGCTGACGGCACGGCGGACCGCGCATGAGACCGCTTCATTGCGCGCCAGTTTCGGCGGGCGCTGCTGAGCGGACGCCGCGCTTTCCAATTTCAGGACAGGTCGACCACGACCTGGCATTCCGCGGCCGTACTGGCCCAACGGATGGCGGATTGTTTCAGCGATCCCTGCATTTATTGTGCGCTGCAATGACATCAGCCAACTCGACAGCACTGCGCTACGCCTTCGCCGGCATGATCGCCATGGCCGTCGCCATGGGCATCGGCCGTTTCGTCTACACGCCGATCCTGCCCGGCATGATGGAAGAACTGCATCTGTCGCCGGCCAATGCCGGCTGGATCGCCTCGGCTAACTATCTCGGCTATCTCATCGGCGCGCTTGCCGCTGCGGGCGGCTGGGCGCATGGGCGCGAGCGTCCGCTGATGCTGGTCGGCCTCGGCGCCAGCACCATCCTGGCCGCGCTGATGGGGCTGACCGACGCCATGGCCGTCTTCCTCGCCGTCCGCTTTCTGGCCGGCCTGACGAGCGCCTTCGTCATGGTCTTCATGGCCAGCATTGTCTTCAGCCATATCGCGGCGGCCGGACGCGGCGACCTGCAGGCGTGGCATTTTGGCGGCGTTGGCCTCGGCATCGCGATCTCGGCGGCGATGATGGCGGTGCTGGTCGCCGAACATGCCGGCTGGGCGGCTGGCTGGTTGTGGTCGGCGGCAATTTCGGCATGCGGTTTCGTCGTCGTCGCGCTGTTGGTGAATGAAGGCCCGCTCGCCGATGCCGAGGCCGCCCGCGAGCCGGCGCTGCCGAAAGACCGGTCGCTGATGAAGATCATTGTCGCCTACGGCCTGTTCGGCTTTGGCTATGTGGTGACCGCGACATTCCTGGTCGCCATCGTCCGGCAAGGCGGAGGCAGCCGTGTTTTCGAGGCCATGGTGTGGATGGTCGCTGGCCTTGCCGGCTTTCCCTCGATCTGGTTCTGGCAGAAGATCGCGGACTGGATCGGGCTACACGCCGCCTATGCGCTGGCCTGCTTCATCGAAGTGATCGGGGTCATCGCCAGCGTGGCACTTGGCGGATATTCCGGACCGCTGCTTGGCGGTCTGCTGCTCGGTGGCACCTTCATCGCCATCACGGCGTTTGGTCTGCAGGCCGCGCGCCAGCAGGCGCCGAGGGCGCCCCGGCGTGTCTTTGCCTTGATGACGGCATCCTTCGGTTTTGGCCAGATCATCGGCCCGATCGCCGCCGGGCTTTTGGCGCAGGCGTCGGGCAATTTCTTCCTCGCTTCGATCGTTGCCGCGGCCATGCTGCTGGTCTCCGGCGCCGTCACATGGTCGGCTGCGCCAAAATCGCCATGATTTGTGGTCTTGCTCTGCGCCGGGCATCGGGCAGGCATTTTCTTTCCCCCTAATGTGTGACTTTATGCCCGCCAAACCCCGCTGATTTGCGCATAGATCGAGGAATTCGCCACAGTGTTCGTATCTTTCTTCCCGCAGCCGAAGCTGTTCTTCACTTCGGCCGCCGTCTGGAGCCTTGCGGCGATCTTGTTCTGGTTTTTCGGAGGTGAGCAGCTGGGGGCCATTATTGGCCTGCCGCCGGCCGCCGCCGACGCGCCGCCGATCATCGGCATCGCCGTGCTGGTGTCCAAGCCGTTCCTCTGGTTCTATATCTACTTCACGCTTTGCGTGGCCATCTTCTATGCCTTCTGGAGCTGGTATTCGCCGCATCCATGGCAGCGCTGGTCGATCCTGATGACGGCGGTCATCCTGTTCTTCATCTATTTCAACGTGCAGGTCAGTGTCGCCGTCAACGCCTGGTACGGCCCTTTCTTCGACTATGTGCAAGGGCTGATGTCGGGGACCGGAAAATCGACGAACGGAGAATTCTACACCGGATTGGCCGACTTCTCCTGGCTCGCTCTTGTCGGCATGAACGTGCAGGTGGTCAACGCCTTCATCGTCAGCCACTGGATCTTCCGCTGGCGCACGGCGATGAACAACTACTTCATCGAGAACTGGGCCAGGCTGCGCCACATCGAGGGCGCCTCGCAGCGTATCCAGGAAGACACGATGCGCTTCTCGCAGATCATGGAGGATCTCGGTTCCAGCTTCGTCCAGTCGATCATGACCTTGATCGCCTTCCTGCCGGTCATGATCCAGCTGCAGGCCCATATCAGCGAGTTGCCGATCGTCGGCGCGATCCCCCAGCCATTGGTGGTTGCAGCGCTTGCCTGGTGTCTGTTCGGCACGATCTCGGTGATGATTGCCGGCATGAAGCTTCCGGGGCTGCAGTTCCGCAACCAGCGCGTCGAGGCCGCTTACCGCAAGGAACTGGTCTATGGCGAGGATCATGCGGACAGGGCGCAACCCGCGACCACGTCCGAGCTGTTCGCGAATGTCCGCCACAATTATTTCAGGCTCTATTTCCACTACATCTATTTCAACGTCGTTCGGTACACCTACCTGCAGGCCGACAACATCTTCTCGCTGTTGATCCTGGGTCCGTCGCTGGTCGCGCACAAGATAACGTTCGGTGCCTTGAACCAGATATCGAACGCATTCGGCAAGGTGACGGGCTCGCTGCAGTTTCTGCTCACTTCGTGGTCGACCATCGTCGAGCTTCAGTCGGTCCACAAACGCCTGCGCGCCTTCGAGGCGACGCTTCTCGGCGAGCCGCTGCCCGATATCGACCAGCGCTATCTGGCAAGGCAGGGTGCTGAGGATCCGGCCTAAGACGATTTCGGTTTAATGCGAAACGGGTTGGCGGCTCAGCCGCCAACCGACGCCTGCCTCTCGCCGTCGCGTTGCCGCGAAACATAGTCGCGAAAGCTGATGCACTCGACGTCCGCTTTGACGCAGACCTCGCCGGCAAAGCGCTCCAGCGCGTTCCAGTAGGCGCCCTCATTCATCAGCGTGAAGTGGAAGCCGAGTTCGAGCGGAATGCGCTTGCCCTGGTATTGCGCATCGAAGGCGGCGCGAAAGGCTTCATAGGTCCGGCTGGCGAACTCGTCCGCCTTGCTTGGCCGCTCGAAGCCGCCGGAATGCCTGACATAGAGATTGTAATCCATGGCGATCACCGGCCGTGATTTCGGTCCTTCCGGAATCTGCGGCAGTGAAAAATGCATGATGCCGTTGCTGGCCGTCGGCAAGGCAGGGCCTTGCGAGACGCCGCTGGCGTCGAACTGGTAGCCGGCGGCGGGAAGTGCCTCGTAGAGCGCCTTGCCCGTCGACAGATACGGCGCGCGGAAACCGGCAACCCCATGCCGCGCGAAATCGCGCCAGCCCTTGGGCTCGGGCGCTATGCCGTTGATCGAATAGGCGTTCTCGAGAATGTGCTCGAACGAGCCGAACTCCTTCAGCCAGTCGGCCTTGCTCCAATCCTTGCCGTCGAAATGGCCGCAGGCGTGGCTGGCGATGTCGTGGCCCTCGTGCTCGGCGAGGCCGATCTGTTCGAGCCGCTCGGCCACTTCCTGTTTTGAAGCGGCAAAGCCGATGTTGGATTTGCCCGGTGTCTTGCCCGGCGCGGTGTATTCCTTGCGTGTCTCGGGCGACAGAAGGAAGACGCAGGAGACAAAATAGGTGAAATGCGCGCCGGTGCGCTGTGCCAGTGCCCGGCTGCGCTTCCACTGCGAGATGTCGCGGGCACTGTCGAAGGAGACGATGACGACCTGCTTCGGCTTTGCCGGCGTCGGCGCCGCGGGCGGATCGGCCAAAACCGCGCCGGCAGGTGCGAGCAAGGCAAGCGAGAACGCAACAATGCGGGACGAGCGATACATAGGGCAGGGGATCCAGGCTTCGGGCGGTCAACAAGCCGGCTATCGCCCAAATGTGGCGCCGGTGCGATTGGGCAAACATCGGTTTGCCCTGGAGCAAACACCCGTTTGCCCTGGGGAATAGGCGATTTTCCGGCCGAACCCCTTCCATGCCGACAAAATTTCGCTAAAACGCGGGCTCATGAACCGCCCCGGCCCGGGGCAGGAATGGTTTTGATTGATGTCCGACGACAGTTTTATCCGTGAAGTCAACGACGAGATGCGCCGCGACCAGGCGCAGAAGCTGTGGGACCGTTTCGGCCCGGCGTTGCTTGTCGCTGCGATCCTCGTGGTGCTCGGCACCGCCGCCTTCGTCGGCTATCGTTACTGGGACGAGACGCGCGCCAACCGCTCCGGCGACGCTTTCTCGCAGGCGCTCAAGCTTGCCAATGACGGCAAGAACGACGAGGCGCTGGCCGCGCTCGATCAATTGGAGAAGGACGGCTACGGCGCCTATCCGCTGCTCGCCCGCATGCGCGCCGCGACAGTCAAGGCAAGCAAGGGCGACGTCGATGCCGCCGTCAAGGACTTCGACGAGGTCGCCGCCGACACCGCCATTCCCCAGGGCATTCGCGACATGGCGCGGCTCAGGGCGGCGCTCCTGCTCGTCGACCACGGCTCCTTCGCCGACGTGTCCAGCCGCGTCGAGGCGCTGACCTCGGACACCAACACGCTGCGCCACACGGCGCGCGAGGCGCTCGGCCTTGCCGCCTGGAAGGAAGGCAAGACACAGGACGCTCTGAAGCTGTTCGACCAGATCGCCTCCGATGACGGCGCCCCGCGCAACACCCGCGAGCGGGCAACGCTGATGTCCGAGCTGATCCGTGGTTCGGGCAATGCGTCGTAAATGCATGTCGCCCAAAAGTGTGCAGCGGTTTTGGGACAACGACATGCATCATTGTAGGACCGTATGACCTTCAAAGTCGCCATCATCGGCAGACCTAACGTCGGCAAATCGACCCTTTTCAATCGGCTGGTGGGAAGGAAGCTGGCGCTTGTCGACGACACGCCGGGCGTCACCCGTGACCGTCGCGTCCATGCCGCCAAGCTCTACGACCTGCATTTCGACGTCATCGATACCGCCGGCTTCGAGGACGCGGCCGCCTCGACCTTGCCGGGCCGCATGCGCGCGCAGACCGAGATCGCCATTCGCGAGGCGGACCTGATCTTCTTCACCATCGATGCCAAATCCGGCCTGCTGCCCGACGACAGGACTTTTGCCGAGATCGTGCGAAAATCCGGCAAGCCGGTTGTGCTGGTCGCCAACAAGGCCGAGGCCAAGGGCGCGCAGGGCGGCATGCTGGAGGCATGGGAGCTCGGGCTGGGCGAGCCGATTCCGGTTTCGGCCGAACACGGCCAGGGCATGCCCGATCTGCGTGATGCGGTGATCGCGGCACTTGGCGAGGCGCGCGCTTTCGGCGAGGACGAGGAAGACGACCAGGAGATCGCTACCGGCGAGGTGCTGATCGGCGAGGACATCGCCGACCCGGACGCCGAGCCTGCCTATGACGACACCAAGCCGATGCGCATCGCTGTCGTCGGCCGCCCGAACGCCGGCAAGTCGACGCTGATCAACGCGCTGATCGGCGAGGAGCGGCTTTTGACCGGACCGGAAGCCGGCATCACCCGTGATTCGATCTCGGTCGACTGGGATTGGCGCGGCCGCCGCATCAAGCTGTTCGATACGGCCGGCATGCGCCGCAAGGCCAGGATTCACGAGAAGCTGGAAGTGATGTCGGTGCAGGACGGCTTGCGCGCCATCCGCTTCGCCGAGATCGTCATCATCGTGCTCGACGCCACCATTCCCTTCGAGAAGCAGGATCTGCAGATCGCCGACCTGATCATCCGCGAGGGCCGGGCGCCGGTGATCGCCTTCAACAAATGGGACTTGATCGATCATCCGCAGGAACTCCTGGCGGAACTGCGCGAGAAAACCGAACGGCTGTTGCCGCAGGCGCGCGGCATCCAGGCGGTGCCGGTCTCGGCCGAGACCGGTCGCGGCCTCGACAAGCTGATGGATGCGGTACTGAAGACGCACAAGGTGTGGAACAGCCGTGTTTCGACCGGCAAGCTCAACCGTTGGCTTGAAGCCATACTGGCGCATCATCCGCCGCCTGCCGTTGCAGGGCGCCGGCTGAAGGTCAAATATGTCACCCAGGCCAAGACGCGGCCGCCGGGCTTCGTGGTCCAGTGCTCGCGGCCGGATGCGATGCCGCAATCCTATGTCCGTTATCTCTCCAACAGCCTGCGCGAAGCCTTCGACATGCCGGGCGTACCGATCCGCATCGCGCTGCGCACCTCGGACAATCCGTTCGCCGGCCGGGCCAAGAAACGCGGCTGAGCCTCGGCTCGCCTGATCAGGCCACGGCACGCAAGCCCGCATCCTTTGTCCGCGTCGTTTCCGGCAGCGCCTGCCGCGCCGCCTCCAGCAGGATTTCGCCAAGGCGGGCCGCCACCGGCTCGGGCTCGGCATCCCTGCGATGCAGCAACAGCGCCATCTTGGGCAGCGCTGGCAGCCCGGCGATCTCCGGCGTCATCGCGCTGACGCTGGCCGGCAGGCCGATATCGGTGCGGATCGTCAGCCCCAGCCCCGCGGCGACCGCCGCCCAGATGCCGCCAAGGCTCGGGCTGGAGAAGGCCATGCGCCAGGGCAGGCCGGCACGGTCGAGCGTTTCGGTCGCCACCGTGCGCAGCAGGCAGGGCGCTTCGAGCGCTACCAGCGGCAGCGGCTCACCGTCACGCAGGCTGGTCTCGATGCGCTTTGCCGGACCGATCCAGCGCATTTGAACATCGGCGACGTGCTGGCTGTAAGGCAGCGTCTCCCCGCTGTGCCAGGCCAGCGCGATGTCGAGACTGCCGGACATGATCCTTTCGGCAAGCTCGTGGCTGCGCGCGATCCTGGCTTCGATCTTCACCTTGGGGTGGGCGCGGGCGAAGCGGCCGAGCACCTCGGGCAGCACCGCCTCGCCGAAATCCTCCTGCAGGCCGAGCCGCACCCAGCCTTCCAGCTCGACGTCGTGGATGGCTGCAGCCGCTTCATCATTCAATTCGAGCAGCCGGCGCGCATAGCCGAGCAAAGTCTCGCCGGCCTCAGTCAAGGCGAGGCCGCGTCCCGACTTGCGGAAGATCGGCGTCGCCGCCTGCTCTTCCAGTTTCTTCAACTGGGCGCTGACCGCCGAGGTCGAGCGGCCAAGCCGGTCGGCCGCCTTGGCGAAGCTGCCCAGCTCCATGCCGGTGACGAAACTGCGGAGAACGTCGAGGTCGAATGTTACGCGGCGCATGGGATTGTCCCGATTTTTCGAATCAAATGTCAAAAACTTCCTGATTTTAAGGACTGATTTATGGCGCTAGGTAAAGCCCGTCAAGGCCGGCAGCGCTGGCCACCACGGGAATAGAACCATGTCCGCCATCGTCGACTGCGCCGATCAACAGCCAGCGCAAATCCTGAAGGACAGGGCTGCCGGTCCCGCGGGGAGGGTATTCGGTCCCGGTCATCGCTGGAAGGTTCTGGGCATCGGCGTCGCCGCGAATGCCAGTTTCTCGGCGACCTTCTCCGGCATACCGGCAACGGCCGTCGTGCTCCGCCAGGGCTACCATTTGAGCAATGCGCAACTGGGCGTGGCGCTCGGCCTTCTCGGGCTGGGCGTTGCGCTCAGCGAGCTGCCATGGGGCCTGCTCACCGATCGCTGGGGCGACCGCCGCGTGCTTCTGATCGGGCTCGGCGCGACGGCTGCATGGCTGTTTGCCATGGCGATGCTCGTCGTGCCGACCAGAACCGGCGTCCCCGATGTCACGCTCCTGTCGGCGAGCCTGCTCTTCGCGGGATTGCTCGGCGGCAGCGTCAACGGTTCGAGCGGCCGCGCCATCATGGCCTGGTTCCGGGAAAGCGAACGCGGCTTTGCCATGAGCATAAGGCAGACGGCGGTGCCGCTTGGCGGCGGCCTCGGCGCACTGGTGCTGCCCTCACTTGCCCTGGCGTTCGGCTTTGCCGCGGTGTTCGGGCTGCTGGCGGCGGCATCCGCTCTCTCCGCCCTGTTCGCCTGGCGCTGGCTGCACGAGCCGCCGGCGCAGGACCACGGAAATGTCGCTTCGACGGCTGTGGCCGGACTGGCACCATTGCGCAACATCGAAGTCTGGCGCATCGCCACCGCCATTGGGCTGCTGTGCTTCCCGCAAGTGGCGGTGCTCACCTTCGCCTCGGTGTTCCTGCACGACTTCGCAGGGCTACGAACGGCAGCGATCAGCGCCAGCCTTGCCGCGGTGCAGACTGGTGCCATGGTCATGCGCGTCTGGAGCGGCCGCTTCACCGACCGCCATGGCAACCGCCGCCGGTTTCTGCGCTCATGCAGTGCGCTCAGCGCACTCGCCTTCCTGGTGCTCTGGGTGCTGGTCCTGGCCAGCCCCGCCATGCCTGGCGGCCAATCCTTCCTGATCGCTGTCCTTCCCCTGGTGCTGATTGTCGCGGGCATCTCGGTTTCGGCCTGGCATGGCGTTGCCTACACCGAGCTTGCCACGCTGGCCGGCGCCGGCCATGTCGGAACAGCACTCAGCCTAGCCAACACCTTTGTCTTCGTCGGCTTCTTCCTGGTGCCGGTGGCCATTCCCGGGCTGCTGCATCTCTGGTCATGGTCGGGCGTCTGGCTGTCGGCCGCGATCTGCGCGCTGATCGCCTGGCCGATCTTCCTGCGGCAAACTTGAGGAACGCCTGCCGCAAAACCGCCCGACTTCGGCGCCACGACCCTGAGGAGACTGGGACAACCCGATCGATCCCGTTAACGTCCCATCAAGGTTAATGCATCATTTTGCTCTCCAGTGGGGTCAGTAGCGTTCCTGGAGAGAGTTCCGTGCATCGACGTCTGTTGAAGCGGCTGGCAGCCGTCGCCGGTGAGAAAAAACGCAGCCTCGTGTCTCCGTTCATCATCGGTCTCGGCATCTGGATCGGCTTCCCGACCGTCGCCGCCTACCAGGACATGACAAGCCTTGTGTCCGGCCTGGAAGCGCCCACCGCGCGCTGGAATTCCTACGTCGAAAAATCGGTCGCCGGCTCGGTTCACGCAGCCGAGATGCCATTCATCGATTCCGACGTCACCGGTTCGATCTCCGGATCTGGTGTTCATCTGGCCGGCGTCGGCAACGTGTCGTTTCGCGGCAAGGGCGGCAAGGTCAGCGCCACGCCCGACGAGGCTCGCGTCGTGCGCGCCGACAAGAAGGGCCGCATCGTCCAGGTCTCTCCCGTTGCCCCGCCGAAGAACTTCAACGCAGGGTCGATCTTCCAGCGGACCTCATCCTTGATGCGGCCCAGCATGGACAGCGACCTGAAGATGGCCTTCGCCAAGCCGCAGATCAAAGGCAAGGAGATCCAGATCGCGGCCGCCTTCCATGCGCGTGAGGACAAGAAGCCCGATCCCGGCGTGCCGACCATGCTTGCCGCCCTGGTCAACAACGATCATCCGGATGTGCTGGCGACGGCCTATGCGCAATCCGAGCCGGACTATGCCAAGGCCTCGCCCTTCGAAGCCCTGCTGCAGGACGAGCAGCCCAACAGCGGCCGCTTCATCCCACCGATGGTCAAGGGTGACCACTCGTGGATCCAGAACCCGCTGCCTGAGAGCGTCTTTTCCAAGCCGGAGCAGAAATGCCTGGCCAACGGCATCTACTTCGAGGCGAGGAGCGAATCCGTGCGCGGTCAGGCTGCCGTCGCCCAGGTCATCCTCAACCGCGTCCGCAACCCGGCCTATCCGAATTCGATCTGCGGGGTCGTCTACCAGAACGACAGCTGGTTCAATCGTTGCCAGTTCTCATTCGCGTGTGACGGCAGGAAGAAGCGCATAGAGAGTCCAGCCGCCTACAAGACCGCCGAGGACATCGCCATGGCCGTCACCGCCGGCAAGATATTCATCCCGGAGGTCGGATCGTCGACCCACTACTACGCCCAGTACGTCCATCCCGGCTGGGCGCGCACGATGCAGAAGATGACCAAGATCGGCCTGCATATCTTCTACCGCACCTATAGTGGCGGCTGGAGCTGAGTGGCGTCGGTCGCCGGTCTTTTTCGGGCGGCCATGCGATCGATCAGGGGGCCATTGCCGGGGGGATTCGCGCAATGCATCCCCATCCTTGCGGCGGGCACGATGTCGCACCTCGCTAATCGATTGATTTTATTGTCAAAAATACATGGCAATGAACTTCCGCCCGTGGCTTGACGGGCGCAAACCCTCTAACTATGTTGCCGGCGACTTTACAAGCGGACGGACGGTAACGGTCTGACCGGGCAGGGGGGTTACGATGGCCAATAAAAATAGGCCAGACGGAACCGGAGAAACCGGCCGCGGCAAGCAGCACGAACCTGACATCCGTGACGACGATCTTGAGCGACGTCGGCGTGAACTTGAAGCATCGCTTGCGACAAGGCTGCCGAACCGGCTCGAGGGGAAAGACGACGCGAAAGCGGGCAGTGCGGCCGGATACGGCCAGGCGGTCAAACTCTCCAGTGAATTCATCGCTGGCGTGGTGGTGGGCGCCGGCATCGGCTGGATCATCGACCGTATGGCGGGGACATCGCCGTGGGGTCTGATCGTTTTCCTGCTGCTTGGGTTTGGCGCCGGCGTGCTCAATGTCATGCGATCCGCGGGCGTTGTGGCGGAATTCGGACAGGGCAATAAATCGCGCCCTGGCCGAGACGACAGCAAATAGCCGCGCTCGCGCGGCAATGGTAATTTGGCCGTACGCGGCATTGACGGGGTTAGAACGTGGCAGCTGACAAGGTCGATCCGATCCACCAGTTCCATATCATCAAGCTGGTTCCGATTAACATCGGCGGCTACGACCTGTCTTTCACGAATTCGGCACTGTTCATGGTCGCGACCGTGGTCGTTGCCGCGGCCTTCCTGCTGCTGACGACGTCGAGCCGCAGCCTGGTTCCAGGCCGGCTGCAGTCGATCTCCGAAATGGCCTATGAGTTCGTCGGCAACATGTTGCGCGACGCCGCCGGCACGCAAGGCATGAAGTTCTTCCCCTTCGTGTTCTCGCTGTTCATGTTCGTTCTGGTCGCCAACCTGCTCGGCCTGTTCCCCTATTTCTTCACCGTCACCAGCCACATCATCGTCACCTTCGGCCTCGCCGCATTGGTGATCGGAACCGTGGTGGTCTACGGCTTCATGAAGCATGGCCTCGGTTTCCTGAAACTGTTCGTGCCGCATGGCGTGCCGGTGTTCCTGTTGCCGCTGGTGGTGTTGATCGAAGTCATTTCCTTCGTGTCGCGCCCGGTCAGCCTCTCGGTTCGTCTGTTCGCCAACATGTTGGCGGGCCACATCACGCTCAAGGTGTTCTCCGGCTTCGTCGTCAGCCTCTCCGCGCTCGGCGCGGTCGGTGTCGCGGGCTCGGTCCTGCCGCTGGCCATGGCGGTGGCGCTGACGGCGCTTGAATTGCTGGTCGCCTTCCTGCAGGCCTACGTCTTCGCGGTGTTGACCTGTATGTATCTCAACGACGCCCTGCATCCCGGGCACTAAGGCCCCAAGAGTTTCCGGCCCAACGTTTCCAACATTGGCGCCGGATGGAAATCGCAACGGAATTTCAGATCCAAAGGAGTTGAACAAATGGACGCAGAAGCAGCAAAGTACATCGGCGCCGGCATCGCTTGCCTGGGCATGGGTGGCGCGGGCATTGGCCTGGGCAACATCTTCGGCAGCTACCTCTCGGGCGCACTGCGCAACCCGTCGGCTGCCGATGGCCAGTTCGGCCGCTTGATCTTCGGCTTCGCCGTGACCGAAGCTCTGGGCATTTTCTCGCTTCTCATCGCGCTTCTGGCCCTGTTCGGCTGAGCACTGGGAAGATTGGACAGGCCGGCCGCGCAAGCGGCGGGCCTGATATCTGGGGATAGTCCATGTTCGTGACATCTGCCTTCGCGCAAGAGTCCGCGCCATCAGCCGATACCAGCCACGCTGCGACGGAAGGCGACACGCATTCCGGCACCAGCGTGCCTGCGGAGGCGCACGGCACATTTCCGCCGTTCGATCCTGCGACCTTCCCGTCGCAGCTTCTGTGGCTGGCGATCACTTTTGGGCTGTTCTACCTCTTCCTGAAGCGGGTCGTGGTGCCGCGCGTCGGCGGCATCATCGATGTCCGCAACGACCGCATCAGCCAGGATCTCGACCAGGCATCCAAGCTGAAGGGCGAGGCCGACGCCGCGGTTGCTGCTTACGAGCAGGAACTGGCGGAAGCCAAAAAGAACGCCAACTCGATCGGCCAGCAGGCCGCCGATGCGGCCAAGGCGGAAGCCGACACCGCGCGCAAGAAGATCGAGGCCGCGCTCGACGAGAAGCTCGGCGAGGCCGAGGCGCGCATTTCTTCCATCAAGGCCAACGCCATGAAGGAAGTCGGCAGCATCGCCGAGGACACCGCTTCGGCGATCGTCGAAGCATTGGTCGGCGGCAAGGCCAGCAAGGCCGAGATCGCGGCCGCGGTCAAATCCGTGGCCCGGTGAGGAGCGCATCATGGACGCTACATCTCTCGCGACGCTCTGGGCAACGATAGCCCTTGTCATCTTCCTGGCCATCGCCGTCTACATCAAGGTGCCCCGCCTGATCGCCAAGGCGCTCGATGCCCGCGCCATGCGCATCAGCAGCGAACTCGACGAGGCACGCAAGCTGCGTGAGGAAGCCCAGCAACTGCTCGGCCAGTATCAGCGCAAGCGCAAGGAAGCCGAGCAGGAGGCAGCCGACATCGTCGCGGCCGCCAAGCGCGAGGCCGATCTGCTCGCCGCCGAAGCGCACAAGAAGACCGAAGACTATGTTACCAGGCGCACCGCGCTGGCCGAGCAGAAGATCGGCCAGGCCGAGCGTGACGCCATCAGCGAAGTCCGCGCCAGCGCCGTCGACATTGCCGTCGAGGCCGCCCGCGCGCTGCTCGCCGCCAAGGTCGACGTCAAGGCCGGAGCCGATCTGTTCAAGGCTTCGCTTGCGGACGTGAAGGCAAAGCTCAACTGAGCTGACAGCGTTGGAAATCAAAAAGCCGCCCCGGGCAACCTGGCGGCTTTTTTGTTGCGCGGGCATCAGATGGCGAAGGCGGCGAAGCGCTAATCTCCCTCCTTGAGGGGGAGATGGCCGGCAGGCCAGAGGGGGTCGCCTCACGTAATGCGCCGGCCTGATGTTTCATATGAAGGGGCGTCGCGCCCAGTCGAACCTACCCCCTCTGTCGCCTTCGGCGATATCTCCCCCTCGAGTGGGGAGATCAGCTACCGTCGCCGGCGCTCAATCCAACCCGTCGAAGCTCTCTTCTTCAACCACCTCGGCGCCACCAAGCCTGAACGGTGAGAACGACACGCGGTGCAGGCGCGCGACCGGGCCGTGCGCCTCGATGGCCGTGCGGTGCCGGGCCGTGGCGTAACCCATGTGCACCTCGAATCCATAGCGGCCGTTATGGCTGCCGCAACCGCACATCATGCGGTCGCGCATGACCTTGGCGACGATGGAGGCAGCGGCGATCGATTGCGAGCGTTGGTCGCCCTTGATCAATGCGCGGCCCTCGCACGGCAACCCCGGCGGCACGTCGCGTCCGTCGGCAAGCGCGAGCTTAGGCCGAACCGACAGCCCGACCAGCGCGCGTCGCATCGCCTCAAGGCTCGCCTTGAGGATATTGCTGCCGTCGATGCCCTCGGCACTGATCGAGGCCATCGAGACCGCCTGCGCGGAGCCCAGAATGCGCAGGAACAATGCCTCGCGCTGCGAATGGCTGAGCCGTTTGGAATCGTCGAGGCCTTCGGGAATGTTGGCTGGGTCGAGCACCACTGCAGCCGCGACCACCGGCCCGGCCAGCGGGCCGCGGCCAGCCTCGTCCATCCCTGCCACTGGCCACAGGCCATCGGCCATCGCCTTCGTCTCGAAGGAGAAATCGGGTTTCTCGACAATTTCGAAGAGAAGCGGAGAATCAGAATGCGCGCGAGCCATGTTGCGGCGAGGTTCGCATCGGTTCCGATTCTCCGCAAGTCCCTCCGGGTCGGGTGGGGCGCCGGACCGGGAGGGCACCGTCTGCTGGCCGGGGCAGGCCGGACGGGATTTCACAAGCGAAAAGGGCAGATCAAAGCAGCATCAGCTGCTCCTGGTCCTTTCCCGCGGCGACGAACTGGTCGGTTCGCAGCGTGCGCCGTTCGGCATTGAGGCCGAGCCGCTTGGCGGTGATTTCGAAGCGCCGGCCGATCTGCCAGGCATAAGGTCCGGCGCCCTTCATGCGCTTGCCCCATTCCGAATCGTAGTCCTTGCCGTCGCGCATCGAGCGGATCAGCGACATCACGTGGCGATAGCGGTCGGGATAGTGGCGCAGCAGCCAGTCCTTGAAGATCGGGCTGACCTCCAGCGGCAGGCGCAGCACGACATAACCCGCCTCGCGCGCGCCGGCAGCGCTCGCCGAATCGAGGATCCGTTCCATCTCCTGGTCGGTGAGGCCGGGGATGATCGGCGCCACCATGACCGAGGCCGGAATGCCGGCATCGGAAAGCTGCCTGATCGCTTCCAGCCGCTTGGTCGGCGTCGATGCGCGCGGCTCCATCGTGCGCGCCAGCATGCGGTCGAGCGTCGTCACCGACAGCGCCACCTTGGCGAGCCCGCGCTCGGCCATGCGCGACAGGATGTCGATGTCGCGGGTCACCAAAGCGGATTTGGTGACGATGCCGACCGGATGGCCGCGCGCCTCCAGCACTTCGAGGATCTCGCGCATGATCCGGTACTGCTTCTCGATTGGCTGGTAGGGATCGGTGTTGGTGCCGATGGCGATGGTGCGCGGCTGGTAGCCGTCCTTCGACAGTTCCTTGTCGAGTAGCCGCGCCGCGTCCGGCTTGGCGAACAGCTTGGATTCGAAATCCAGGCCCGGCGACAGGCCCATGAACGAATGGGTCGGCCGCGCGAAGCAATAGACGCAGCCATGTTCGCAGCCGCGATAGGGGTTGATCGAACGGTCGAAGGAAATGTCGGGCGATTCATTGCGGGTGATGATGGTGCGCGGCTTTTCCACCTGCACCTCGGTCTTGAATGGCGGCAATTCCTCCAGCGAACTCCAGCCATCGTCGAAGACATGACGGGTGACCGGCTCGAACCTGCCGGACGGATTGATGCCCGCCGAGCGGCCACGGTTGCGATCCGGGCGGATGCGCATGCCGCTCTGCTCGATCATCGCATTGGCCATCTCGGCCCGTCCTGCTCCGAAGGCTGCAATGTCGGCGCGCATGATCGGCTCCATCTTCGCCCGCTCCCAGGGACTGTCCATGTTGTGTCGAATCGCTCTGCTCATGAAATTATTCCTATTTCCTTGATGAGAACAAAGCAAGAACTTTCTGCGGTGCGCTGCAGGAACTGGCATCGCGGCCGTCTTTCCGCTATTCGGCTGACGATGCTCAGTGTTCTCATCGAAACCCGCAATGACGAGGAGGGTCTCGCCCGCACGCTCGGTTCGCTGATTGGCGGCGCCGTCGAGGGCGTGGTGCGCGAGGTCGTCGTCTGCGATATCGGCTCCACCGACCAGACGCATCATGTCGCCGAACATGCCGGCTGCCACTATGTGGCGAGCGGCGGTATCGCCGCCGGCATCAGGCAAGCCAAGGGCGACTGGCTGTTGCTGCTGGAGCCGGGGGCGCGGCTGGTGGAAGGCTGGACCGAAGCGGTCGTCGCCCACACAGCCCGGCAAACGATGGCGGCGCGGTTCTCGCGCTCACGCGGCAGCCGTGTGCCGTTCCTGGCGCGGGTGTTTTCGGGAAATCGCGCGCTGGCCGGCGGACTGGTGATCAGCAAGCGGCAGGCAGCGTCCTTGTCGAAGCACGCCGGCAGTGCCGAGGCGCTTGCACGCGGCCTGGCGACAAAGAAGCTCGACGCCGAGATCTGGGTAGCGCCGGCGAAGCGGGAATCGCGCAAGTGATTCTTTTGCAGCTGCACGTCTACGTCAGGGCAGCCACAATCGCCGCGCCCTCATGCATCAGCTGGCCCTGCTGGTCGGGTCATCCCGCCAAGGAGGTCTTGGACGTCTATGGCGAGCAAAGCTTGGTGACGCTGACCGGCGAAGCTGGCCTCGGCTTCGTCGAGGACCCGTCGGCTTCCACATGGGCACCGTGCCGGCGCGCACTCCGCGGCTGATGATGGAAGTCGACATCGGCGTATCCGCGCCTTCGCGCCGGCGGTTTCACGGCGAACCGGTCATCCGCTGAAAGCGGACAGGATCTCCATAGGCATCCAGCGTGCCTGTCGCCGGGCAATGCGGCCTTGCCTGCTCTCGGCATCATAGTCCATGGCCGCTGGCTCGCGGCTGAACCGCAGCCGGTCGTCCAGGGCATTGGCGATGACGATCGCCCTTGTATCCCCACTGTCGGTGGTGACCGCCGCGATATAGACGCCGCAGTCCCGGCAGATCAAATAGTCGGCGGTGCGCAATCCGAACCGGTATCTGTGCAACCGGGCGTCGTCCTCGACCGAGACGATCAATTGGCCGTTCGGATCGGCAACGGCGCGCGAGCCATGTTTGACGCAGAACGCGCATTGGCAGGCGCGGACTTCGATTTGCGAAGGGTCGAGCTCGGTTGAAAATCGAAGGCGTATGTTGCCGCAATGGCATCCGCCGGCATGCACAGTCATCGCTTCCGCCTCGTGTCAACGGCAAGGGCCGCCGCCACGAAGGGTACTTCCTCCGGCATCGGGTTTGGAATGGTCTTTCGAAGGCGAGGGCAGCCTTTTGCCTGGCAAACGCGACGTGAAACCAGCGCCTGGCCTCGGCTTTACGGAGCTGATTTGCCGCGCCGCAGGTGCTCGTCGAGGCGCGGCATGATCTCGACGAAGTTGCAGGGCATATGCCGGTAGTCGAGCTGCGCCTTCAAGATGCCATCCCAGGCGTCCTTGCAGGCACCGGGCGAGCCCGGCAGTACGAAGACGAAGGTGGCGTTGACGACGCCGCCGGTCGCCCGGCTCTGGATCGTCGAGGTGCCGATCTTGTCGTAGGAGATGCGGTGGAACACTTCCGAAAAGCCGTCCATGCGCTTTTCGAAGATCGGTTCCAGCGCCTCCGGGGTAACGTCGCGGCCAGTGAAACCGGTGCCGCCGGTGGTGATCACGACATCGATCGCCGCGTCCTTCGACCAGCCAAGCACCTTGTCGCGGATCTTGTCGCGGTCGTCGGTGACTATGTCGCGGGCGGCCAGGATGTGGCCGGCCTCGGTGATGCGGTCGGCCAGCGTCTGTCCGGATTTGTCGTCGGCGAGGCTGCGTGTGTCGGAAACGGTCAGCACCGCGACACGCACCGGAACGAAGGAACGGCTCCCGTCAGTTCTGGCCATCAGCGCCCTCCGATGCGATGCTGCGCGTCGCCGCGACGAACCAGTCGGGCTGGCGGCCGCGGATCTCGGCCGCCGCGCGCTTGGCGACATTGCCAGTCTCGAACAGGCCGAAGCACGTCGCGCCCGATCCGGACATGCGTGAAAAACCCGATCCAGCCTTGTCGAGCCATGAAAGCGCCCGGCCTATGGCGGGCTGTATCGCCTGCGCCGCCGGTTGGAGATCGTTGCGGGTGAGTTCCAGCCAGTTGCGCAGGCTGTGAAAGTCGATGCCGCGCGGCAGCGGCGGCAACGGCTCGTTGTCGCGGCGGGAAAGCGCTGCGAAGACATCCGCCGTCGAGACCGGCATGCCCGGATTGACCAGCACCAGCCCCAGCGCCGAGACGTCCGGCACCATCGACAGCTCGTCACCAATGCCGCGCGCGACCAGCGGCCTGGCCGCCAGGCACATCGGCACATCGGCGCCAAGCGAAAGCCCGATCCGCGCCAGCCCGGCGCCATCGATGTCCAGACCCCATGCCTGTACCAGCCCGCGCAATACCGCCGCCGCGTCACTGGATCCGCCGCCGACACCGGAGGCGACAGGCAGGTTCTTTTCAAGCTTGATGGCGACAGGCGGGGTCTTGTGCGGTCCGGCCTCTCCTCGCAGCGCATCGCGCGCCTTCAACACCAGATTGCCGGCGTCGAGGGGAACCTCCGGCGCATATCGCCCGGACACGGTGAAATCGTCGCTGTCGGCGAGCGCGACCTCGACCCGGTCGCCAAAACGCGTGAACACCGCCAGGCTTTCGATCAGGTGATAGCCGTCTGCGCGCCTTCCCGTGACATGCAGCGCCAGGTTGATCTTGGCGGGCGCATGCCAGGTACGCGAACCGATGTCGGTGTTCACGGCGTCAGTCGTTTGGGAGATGATGCTCAGTCCTTGGCCAGCCGGTATTCGCCGGTCTTGGGATCCTTGACCAGCGTTCCCATCGCGCCGTTGGCCGCCTGCTTTTCGGTGCGCCGCACCTTGGCCGTCACGCGCTCGGCTTCGCGCACGAATGTGCGGTAGCCGAAATAGGCGGCGACGCCAACGACGGTGAAGAAAATGATCTGCGGCATGTCAAAACTCCTCCCACGCTGGGCCGGCGAAGGCGGCCGGTCGGGTCGGTTGATGCATGTCGCCCAAAAATGTGTTCGGTTTTGGCAAGACGACAGGCACGAGACTTCAAGGCACCTATGCTAGACGGTTTTACGCGGTTTTCAAAGCCCGAACCGAGCCCACAACGCGCGCTCTTCCGCCGCATCGATGACCCCGCTGGCAGCCGCAGCGGCGATATCGGGCGCGGAAAAGCCCTGGCTCGAGCCGAACAGGCCGAAGCGGCCGAGGAAGCCGCGCGGCGCGGTAATCAGCCTGAGCTGGGTCTTCGCCCCGAACCGGGTCTTGAGCACCGTGCGCATGTCGCTGAGCGCATCGACGAGGCCAAGCTCCAGGCCCTTCTTGCCGGTCCAGAACAGGCCGGTGAACAGGTCCGGATCGTCCGTCAGCTTGGTGCCTCGCCGCTCCTTGACCAGATCGATGAAGGTCTCGTGCACCTCGAGCTGCAATGCCTTCAGCCGTTCGACGTCCTCCTTCTTCTCCGGCTTGAATGGATCGAGCACCGCCTTGTTCTGGCCGGCGGTGTGGACACGGCGCTCGACGCCGATCTTCTTCATCAGCTCCGGAAAACCGAACGAGGCCGAGACCACGCCGATGGAACCGACGATCGAGGACGGATCGGCGAAGATTTCGTCACCGGCGACCGCGATCATGTAGCCGCCCGAAGCCGCGACATCCTCGACGAATACCAGCACCTTTTTGTTCTTTTCGGTCGCCAGGTCGCGGATGCGCTTGAAGATCAGCCGCGACTGGACCGGTGAGCCGCCAGGCGAATTGATCGAGATGGCGACAGCGGGCGCTTCGAAGGAGAACGCCTTCTCGATCAGGCCGGCAGTGGAGGCAAGCGACAGGCTCGGCCGGAACGGACCGCCGCCGGCCATGATGGTGCCGTGCAGCCGGATGACCGGAATGGTGACGACGGTGGAGCGCCAGGATTTCGGCAGCAGGCGGTTGAAAAGACGTTTCACGTGGATGGGCTCTCCGGTCGATGGGTTGCAGGCATGTAGGGATTCCCCGGCCAACGGCAATGTGGTGGCCAGGAATAGCTCAATCTCCGAACAGCGAGGCGAGACCGTTGGTGATCATTTCGCTGCGCTCGTCGGGACCATTGCCCGATAGCGCGTGAAGCATCAGCGGCGGGCGGATGGCAAGCTTTCCCCGCGCCCCGAGCGTCGCCCGCACGACGATGCGGATCGCCGCCGCGTCGGGGCGAGGATGGACAGCGAGCATCTCGGCATCGCCGAAACGGCCTGATATCGCATCGAGGATGGCACCGAGTTGCTCGGGCCGCGCAATGACCGCAAGCCCGCCACGCGGCCTGACCACCGCCGCCGCACTTCTGATCCAGCTCTCGAACAGCCCGTCCTCCATGACATGGGCTTCCTTCCTCAGGGGGGCGGGGGTTGCCCGGTCCCGGGGGGCATTGAAAGGCGGGTTCATGATGACGAAGTCGAAGTCATTGTCGGCGAGGCCGGACGCCGCCCGTGCCCGGCCCGACATCGTGACATCGGCGACAAGCACCGACGCTCGATCGCTGAGATGCGCATTGCCGGGATGGGCAAGGGTGGCCGCCGCGAAGGCCGCCATTTCCGGCGCGCGCTCGACGAGCACGGCCGCCGCACCCGGGCAGCGCGACAGCACGGCGAGGCCTGCTGCGCCCGCTCCGGCACCGAAATCGGCGAGGCGTCCGCCAAAGGAGGATGGCACGGATGCCGCCAGCATCATTGCATCCATGCCGGCGCGATGGCCGCCATGCTTTGGCTGCACGAGCCAGAACCGGCCGCGATGGAAGGCGTCGACCGTGTGGGCCGGTGTGTCCGGGCCAAAGGTGTCAAGGGCAGGGGCGGCTGGGGCTGCCAACATTATTTTCCGCGTATCTCGTTGGCGATGCCGGCATCGGTCAGGATACGCCGCGCCGCGTCGGCCTTTTCGGCGTCGACCATGACGCGCCGTGGCAGGATGCCGAGCGAGCCGTCGAGCACGCTCATGTTCTGGTCGGCGACGAAACAGCCGATGCCGGCATCGCGCATCAGCGATTCGACAAAGGAGATGATGACGGCGTCGTTGGTGCGGATCAGCTCTATCATCGGGCGAAACTCTCAGTTTGCGGCGCCGATGTAAACGGCCATGCGGATTCCATGGCACACTCCGACTCAGTCTCGGCCCGCTCCGGCGTTGGCCCCGATCGGTATCGGTTGACAGCCTGTCATCGTCGCCGCGCCAATTCGCCACTTGCCGTGGCCGTATCCGCCGCCCTAGAGTCCATACGGGACTAAGGGTGCCGTCGCACGCGTTATACCAAGACGGGAGTGATTGTCGTGGGTGTCGTTCTCAACATCGAAAATGGGAAGCGGGAACCCGCGTCCATCAAGGATCTCATCGACCTGACGGCAGCCGACATGGGACGCGTCAACGAATTGATCCTGTCCAAGGCCGGCTCCGACGTCGAGATGATCCCGGAGGTCGCCAACCATCTGATCTCGTCCGGCGGCAAGCGGCTGAGGCCGATGCTGACGCTCGCAGCCGCCCAGATGTTCGGCTATTCCGGCGAGGGCCACGTCAAGCTCGCCACCTCTGTCGAATTCATGCACACCGCCACGCTGCTCCATGACGACGTTGTCGACGAGAGCGGCATGCGCCGCGGCAAGAAAACCGCCCGCATGATCTGGGGCAACCAGGCGAGCGTGCTGGTCGGCGATTTCCTGCTCGGCCAGGCGTTCCGCATGATGGTCGATGTCGGCTCGCTGGAAGCCCTCGACATCTTGTCCAGCGCAGCCTCGATCATCGCCGAGGGCGAGGTCATGCAGCTTGCCGCCGCCAAGAACCTCGAAACCACCGAGGACGAGCATTTCGCCGTCATCAAGGCCAAGACCGCTGCCCTGTTTTCGGCCGCTGCCGAGGTCGGTCCCGTCATCGCCCAGGCGACCCGCAACGACCGTGCGGCCCTGCGCTCCTACGGCATGAATCTCGGCCTCGCCTTCCAGCTGATCGACGATGCGCTCGACTATGGCGGCACCAGCAAGGACCTCGGCAAGAATGTCGGCGACGATTTTCGCGAGGGCAAGGTGACCCTGCCGGTCATCCTCGCCTACCGGCGCGGCAGCAAGGCCGAACGCACCTTCTGGAAGCGCGCCATCGAGGACAATGTCGTCGATGACGCCGGCCTGGAAAAGGCGATCGGCCTGATGACCCGCCACGGCGCCATTGCCGACACGATCGGACGCGCCCGTCATTTCGGCGAGATCGCCCGTGATGCGTTGGCGCCGCTGGAAGAGACGCCGCCGAAGTCGGCGCTGATCGACGTCATCGATTTCTGCATCAGCCGGGTGAATTGAGGGGCTGTCTTTCACGGAATTCCCTCTGGCTCGTGCCGAGGGGGAGAATCTGTGAAAGCCGTTCTCGCCGTCTCGACAAACCACCCCGTCGCAAATTATCTATAAAACATGGCAAAGGGCACGGACGACACCATCGCGGTGCGCATCGGCAAGGCGCTGGCGGACCGCATCATCTCCGGCGCGATCGAGCCGGGGGCAAGGCTTCGGCAGGATCATATCGCCGAGGAATTCAACACCAGCCATGTTCCCGTGCGCGAGGCTTTCCGCCGCCTGGAGGCGCAAGGGCTAGCGGTCAGCGAGCCGCGCCGAGGGGTGCGCGTAGCGGCTTTCGATCTCGGCGAGGTCAAGGAAGTCGCCGAAATGCGGGCCGCCCTCGAAGTGCTGGCGCTGCGCCATGCCGCGCCGCATCTGACGTCGGCCATTCTCGATCTCGCCGAGGAAGCGACAAAGGCAGGCGACAAATCCCGCGACGTCAGGTCGTGGGAAGAAGCCAACCGCGCCTTTCACCGGCTGATCCTCGCGCCATGCGGCATGCCGCGCCTGCTCGCCACCGTCGACGACCTGCACGCCGCCAGCGCCCGTTTTCTGTTCGCGGCATGGCGCTCGGAGTGGGAGACGCGGACCGATCAGGACCACAGGGCGATATTGGCCGCCTTGCGGCAGGGAAACACCGAATCCGCCGCCGCGACGCTCGGGCGGCATGTCCAATGGATTGGCCGCAAGCCGGTCAGGACGGCCTCCGGCGCGACGCGCGAAGCCTTTGCCATCGTCGGCTGAAGCACGTCGCCCAACGGGCCCCGGTTTGGTGAACGACATGCATAAAAACAAACAGGCCTGAAGCACGCCGCGGCATGCTTTTGGCAGCCTTTGCACAGCGAAGGCTTGCTATCCCCGAGGAAATGTGGATTCGATAATAGATCGAAAACGGAAATTATCTACAATTTCAATCGGTCGAAGGAATTCTCATGACAGACATCGCATTCGCGTCCCGCAAGCCGTCCTTCAGCCCGCTCCGGCTCCAGGATCGCTCGCTCGCATGGCAGGTCGGAGCCGTCGTGCTCGGCACGCTGTTCCTTGCGCTGTCCTCCTACATCGAAGTGCCCATGGTGCCCGTGCCGGTGACCATGCAGACCTTCGCCGTGACCCTGATCGGTGCGCTCTACGGTTGGCGGCTTGGCACGGTCACCATTGCCGCCTGGCTGGTCGAAGGCGCGGCCGGCTTCCCGGTCCTGGCCGGAGGCGCTGCCGGGCTGCAGCATTTCGTTGGGCCGACTGGCGGCTATCTCTTTGCTTTTCCGGTCACCGGCGCGCTTGTCGGCTGGCTGGCCGAACGCGGCTGGAACGGCAACAGGGTGGTGCTCGCCTTCGCCGCCATGCTGCTCGGCAACCTTGCCTGTCTGGTGCTCGGAACGGCATGGCTCGCTGTCATGATCGGCGCCGAACAGGCCATCACCTTCGGCTTCCTGCCGTTCATCGTCGGTGGCTTGCTCAAATCGGCGCTCGGTGCCGCGACGCTCATGGCGCTTCGCGGCAAGGCCAAGCCCGCCAATTCGTGACGATCGTCCAATCCGTGACGATCAGCCAATCCGTGACGATCAGACTGCGCGCCCACCATCTCCTTTGCCTGCTCACCTATGTGGGCAAAGGATACAGCTCTGCCTTCACCGCCAACTATGACGGGATCGCGGAGCGCCTGAGCCGGGGCGAGGATATCCTCCTCGTCTCCGGACCGGACGACATCTGCGCCCCGTTGCTCGACGAACCCGAGCCGCACTGCCTGCGCGACAGCGCGTCCGCACGCGACCAACTGGCCGCGCGGGAGGTCGAGGATCTGCTGGCCCGGCCGATCCACGCCGGCGCCCGTCTCGACCTCGACGCCGCCACGCTGGTGCGGATGCGGCAGGCATTTTCGACCGGCCTCGTGCGCAAGGCGTGCGAAGGCTGCGAATGGAGCGCGCTGTGCAGCACCGTTGCGGCCGGCAATTATCGCGATACGCGGCTGCAGCGGTTCGCGGAGACGGAAAACTGTCCTTTCTAGCCATGGTTTGTTAATCGGGTGACCCGATTGTGAATTTCAGGCGGATTGAAGCGCGACCCCAAAAAGGACATGCTTTGCCTGGAAAGATCGAGTCTACGCCGATTCCGCTGACGCGGTGACGGCGCGTGGCTGAAAGGGATACGATGCAGCAAGGACGTGCGCGCTGGCTGACAAGGCTGGCAATTGTGACGGGCATGGCGCTCTCGGCTTTGCCGGCCTATGCCAAGCAATCTACCGAGCCGGTCAAGATCTCGTCATTCTCTGGCGCCTATCTGGCGGCCCGGATCGCCGAAGGCGACAACGACCTCGACAGCGCCATCGCCTACTACAAGCAAGCCCTGGCCTTCAATCCAAGCGACACCGCGCTGCAGCAGAGCCTGATGCTGTCGCTGATCGCGCAAGGCCGCTTCGATGAATCGCTGGTCTATGCCGACAAGCTCAAGGAAGTGCCCGACGTCGAGCGCTTCTCGCGCCTGGCGCTGGCGGTCGATTCCTTCCACAAGAAGGATTTTACCAAGGCGCAGTACTGGCTCAAGCTGTCGTTGGAATCCGATCTTGATCGGCTGATCTCGGGCGTCATGTCCGGCTGGGCCGAACAAGGTGCCGGCCAGCCCGCCGACGCAATGGCCGCGATCGACAAATTGCAGGGGCCGGACTGGTTCGGCCTGTTCAAGTCCTTCCACCGCGCGCTGATCGCCGATGCCTCCAACATGCCCGAGAAGGCCGAGGCGATCTACGCCGCGACGATGCAGGATACGGCCGCCGGCGGCGCGGCTCCCGAAACCTGGATGCGCAACGCACAGGCCTATGCCTCGTTCCTGGCCCGCAAGGGCGACAAGGACAAGGCGATATCGGTGCTCGATCAGGCCGAGGCGTTCTCGCCCGGCAAGCTGGAAATCGTCACCTTGCGCGACAGGATCGCCAAGGGTGACAAGATTGCGCCCTTTGTTTCCGGCCCGTCCGACGGTGCTTCCGAAATCCTGCTCGATCTCGCCACCGCACTCAACCGTGGCGGCGGCGAGCCGTTCGTGCGCCTCTATTTGCAATATGCCTTGGCTCTGAGGCCTGACAGCGACGCGGCTCTCGTGCAGCTCGCAGCCGTCGCCGAGCAGTTGAAGGACGGCGAGGGCGCCATCGCGCTCTATCGGCGCATCCCCGACTCTTCGCCGCTGAAGCAGCTTTCGGACCTGCAGCTTGGCCTCAACCTTGCCGATCTCGACCGTCATGACGAGGCGATCACGCATCTCAAGGCTTTCGTCGACGCCCATCCCAACGACATGCGCGCCTATCTGGCACTCGGCGGGGTCTATTCCTCGAAGGAGGATTTCCGCTCGGCCGCCAACATCTACGACAAGGCCGTCGACGCGCTGAAGACGCCGACCGCGGCCAATTGGAACATCTTCTACCAGCGCGGCATCGCCTATGAGCGCCTGAAGGAATGGCCGAAAGCCGAGCCTAATTTCCGCAAGGCGCTGGAATTGCAGCCGGACCAGCCGCAGGTTCTGAACTATCTCGGCTATTCCTGGGTCGACATGAACACGAACCTCAAGGAAGGCCTGGCGATGATCCAGAAGGCCGTCGATCTGAGGCCGAGTGACGGTTACATCGTCGATTCGCTGGGCTGGGCCTATTTCCGCCTCGGCAGGTTCGATGACGCGGTGCGCGAAATGGAACGCGCCGTGTCGCTGAAGCCGGAAGATCCGGTTCTCAACGACCATTTGGGCGACGCCTACTGGCGCGTCGGCCGCAAGCTGGAAGCTACCTTCCAGTGGAACCAGGCCCGCGACCTGAAGCCGGACCCGGATGTGCTGGCCACCTTGCAGCAGAAGCTGATGAAGGGCCTGCCGCCGATCGAATCCAACACGGCGCAGGAAACCCCGAAGGTGAAGCCAGAGCCGGTTCCCGCCCCGAAAGGGTGATGTCGACCATCTTGATTGCGAGAGGGCTCCGATTTGGAGCCCTTTTTCGTTTGCAGCGACGCGCTTTAAAACAGCTTCCGGTAGACGACGAAGCCGGAGCGCTCGCCAACCTTGTCGTAGAGCTTCATCGCCGTGTGGTTGGTCTCATGCGTCAGCCAGTACACCCGACCCGAGCCGGCGGCCTGGGCGCGCTCATAAACGCCTTCGATCAGGGCCCGGCCGATGCCTTTTCCCCGCGAGGCCTCCGTGGTGAAAAGATCCTGCAGATAGCAGTTCGGTGCGATCGCCGTCGTGCTGCGGTGGAACAGATAATGCACAAGGCCGAGAAGCTGCCCGTCGTTTTCGGCAACCAGCGCATGGACGGGCTCATAGGCATCGAAGAAGCGCGACCACGTCATCGCTGTGATCTCGCCTGACAGCGCCGTTTCACCCGCGCGGCCGTAGAATGCGTTGTAGCCGTCCCAAAGCGGCAGCCATTGATCGTAGTCCTGTCGCATGATCGGGCGGACTATGATGGAACTGGGCATGGCTGGCACCGGTCGTGCATGTAAGGGGTCGAACAGATCGCAGGTTCTCGAGGCCGACAATGGGCCAGCACCCGGCAAAGTTTTCAACATCGCGCTACGTCCAAGGGCTGCCCAGCCTCGATGCGCCTTGCTTGACGCTTCGCCGCCGTGTCTCTAGGACGTGGCGCTAAGCTAGCCTTTGCTGTCGAGGCCACCCGTGACGATTGAAATGCCTGCCCATATGCATCCCAGCCGCTCTTTCCAGGGGCTGATCCTGACCTTGCACAATTACTGGGCGGCCTATGGTTGCGTCATCCTCCAGCCCTATGACATGGAGGTCGGCGCCGGTACCTTTCACCCGGCAACGACGCTGCGCGCGCTCGGCCCCCGGGGCTGGAATGCCGCCTATGTCCAGCCCTCGCGCCGCCCCAAGGATGGCCGCTACGGCGAGAACCCGAACCGCCTGCAGCATTATTACCAGTACCAGGTGATCCTGAAGCCGAACCCGCCGAACCTGCAGGAACTCTACCTCGGCTCGCTCGCCGCGATCGGCGTCGACCCGTTGCTGCATGACATCCGCTTCGTCGAGGACGACTGGGAAAGCCCGACGCTGGGTGCCTGGGGGCTTGGCTGGGAATGCTGGTGCGATGGCATGGAGGTCTCGCAGTTCACCTATTTCCAGCAGGTCTGCGGCATCGAATGCGCGCCGGTGGCGGGCGAACTGACCTACGGGCTGGAACGGCTGGCCATGTATGTGCAGGGCGTCGACAACATCTACGACCTCAATTTCAACGGCCGTGAAGGCGCTGAAAAGGTCACCTATGGCGACGTCTTCCTGCAGGCCGAGCAGGAATATTCGCGTTACAATTTCGAATACGCCAACACGGCGATGCTGCTCAGGCATTTCGAGGACGCCGAGGCCGAGTGCAAGGCCCTGCTCGACGCCGGTGCGCCGGCATCGAACGACAATTTGCCGATGCACAGGATGGTTTTTCCCGCCTACGACCAGTGCATCAAGGCCAGCCATGTCTTCAACCTGCTCGACGCGCGTGGCGTAATCTCCGTCACCGAGCGGCAGAGCTACATCCTGCGTGTGCGCAATCTGGCGAAGGCCTGCGGCGAGGCGTTTCTGAAGACGCAGGCGGGTGGATTGGCGGCTTAAAGAAAATTCCTGGAACCGCTCTGGTTTCAGACGCCTGTCATCATTTCGATCGGCAACAGGATCTGGCTGCTGGCGCCAGCCATGGTCCGCAGCGCCTGCCGCACACCTGGCATCGCGAAGGCGCCGTGGGCCTGCGCGGTGAAGCAGGCGCTGAGCGCGAGGATCTGCAGAAGTCTGGATGCCGTTTTCATGGTCGTTCAGCCAATAGTTTCCTGCCTGAGCGTGGGTCGCTTCAGCGCTGCGTTCGGTTCATGGAAATCTTTGATCCAAGGACGGGCGAGATCGCCTCGTTCCGACAGGGCTGCCAAAATTTCTGCAGGGGTGACAGCGGCCAGCCGAGTTGCTATGCCCTTTTACCTCCCCCTCGATGGGGGAGGTCGCCGCGAAGCGGCGGGGGGGGGNGGGGGTGATAGCGCGATTTCTCATGCCGAAGCTCGATCGGTTCAAGCTGCAGTCCGCCCAACGGCTTCGTGCGGCAATGACCGACGAGGAGCGCATCTTGTGGCGACATCTCTGGCGCATTCCAGTTGAAGGCACTCATTTCCGCAGGCAGGCGTCAGTCGGGATTTACTTCCCCGACTTCATCTCACACCGGCTGAAACTGATCATCGAGGTGGATGGTGCTCACCACAGTTTCGACGGCCAACAGCGCCACGACGAACGTCGAACAAAATGGTTCGAGAGCCAAGGTTATCGCGTCGTCCGCTTCTGGAACCATGAAATCAAAAACGAACTGGATTCCGTGCTCGATACGATCTATGCGGCGGTGGAAAAACGAAAATCACACCTTGGCCCGCGAGACGCCGAAGGCGCTCGATCCTGAGATGCCGCCACCCCACCCCGGCGCTGACGCGCCGACCCTCCCCATCGAGGGGAGGGTGAGGAGCCACCAATGCCTGACCTGCTTCTAGAACTTCGCTCCGAGGAAATCCCCGCCCAGCCGTGCGCCCGCAGCGCCGGAGGCGCGAGGACGCGCAAACAGGAAAATGGCATGCGGGCGGAGAAACTCTGATGCCGGATCTTTTGCTCGAACTTCGCTCCGAGGAAATCCCTGCCCGCATGCAGCGTAAGGCGGCGGGTGACCTCCGGAAAATGCTGGCCGACGGTCTGGTCGAAGCGGGTCTGACCTACGAGGCGGCGCGCGAGTACTGGACGCCGCGGCGGCTGACGCTTGATGTCAGGGGGCTGACCGCGCGCTCGAAGGATATTAGCGAAGAGATCAAGGGCCCGTCGACGACGGCGCCGGAGCAGGCGGTCCAGGGCTTCCTGCGCAAGGCCGGGCTGTCTTCGATCGCCGAGGCGCATGTCCATTCCGACCCGAAGAAGGGCGACTTCTATGTCGCCCACATCTCAAAGCCGGGCAGGGCTGCCGAACAGATCATCGCCGAACTGGTGCCCGGCATCATCCGCAATTTTCCCTGGCCGAAATCGATGCGTTGGGGGCCGGCCTCCGCGAAACCGGGCTCATTGCGCTGGGTGCGGCCACTGCAATCGATCCTGTGCACATTCGGACCGGAAACCGAGGAGCCGGTGGTTGTCGATTTCGAGATCGACGGCATCCGCTCCGGCAACGTCACCTACGGCCACCGTTTTCTTGCGCCTGGCGAAATCACCGTGCGTCGCTTCGACGACTATGTGGGCAAGCTGGAGGTGGCGAAGGTCGTGCTCGACGCCGATCGCCGCAAGGAGATCATTCTCGCCGACGCCCGCAACCTCGCTTTCGCAAATGGGCTCGACCTGGTCGAGGACGAGGGCTTGCTGGAAGAGGTGTCGGGGCTGGTCGAATGGCCGGTCGTGCTGATGGGCGAGTTCGAGCAGGCTTTCCTCGCCATCCCCGCCGAAGTCATCCGGCTGACCATCCGCGCCAACCAGAAGTGCTTCGTAACGCGCCCGCAAGGCGAGGGTGAGACACTTTCCAACCGCTTCATCCTTACCGCCAACATCGAGGCCACGGACGGCGGCAAGGAGATCGCCCACGGCAACGGCAAGGTGGTGCGCGCGCGCCTCTCCGACGCCCTCTATTTCTGGACGACCGACCAGGGCGATCTGCCTGATCTTGGCCAGCTCGAGACATCGGCGGAAAAATTCGGACTCGATTTGAAAAAGCCGCTTGACCAGCGCATGGCCCGCCTCGACCATCTCGATGTGACGTTCCACGCCAAGCTCGGCACGCAGGGCGAGCGCGTGGAGCGGATCAAGGGATTGGCCAGGGAATTGGCGCCGATCGTCGGCGCTGACCCCGCGCTGGCGAGCCGCGCCGCCATTCTCGCAAAGGCAGATCTGACCACCGAAGTCGTCGGCGAGTTCCCCGAACTCCAGGGCGCCATGGGCCGCAAATATGCGCTGCTCCAGGGCGAACATCCGTCCGTGGCAGCGGCCATCGAGGAACATTACAAGCCGCAGGGCCCGTCCGATTATGTGCCGAGCGATCCGGTGTCGGTCGCTGTGGCACTTGCCGACAAGCTGGATACGCTCGTCGGCTTCTGGGCCATCGACGAAAAGCCGACAGGATCGAAGGATCCGTATGCGCTGCGTCGAGCGGCGCTGGGCATGGTGAGGGTCATACTGGAAAACAAGCTCAAGCTTTCGCTGGGCATCGCCATCGCGGCCGCAGTCTCTTCGGCCCTCGCCGTATATGAACAAAAAGGCGAGGGAACGGAGAGCCGTGGCGTCGTCGCGATGCTCGATTCCAGCATTCGCGACTACAAGGGCGCAAGCCAGCTGTTGTCGGAAGCAGGCTTGATTTCCAACCTGTTGAAAGGTGGACTGGCCAAGGCAAGTTCGGAAACTTTTGGCTCCGCCGATCAGGAGCGGGAGTTCTTTGACGGCCAGCGTCTGATGGAGCTTGAAGCGTCGCTGTCGCCATTGATCGCCGATCTTTTGTCCTTCTTCCACGACCGCCTGAAAGTCTACCTCCGCGACCAGGGCGCACGCCACGATCTGATCGACGCCGTCATCACCCCGCGGTCCGACGACCTCCTGCAGATCGTACGCCGGGTCGAAGCGCTGGGCTCCTTCCTCGATACCGAGGACGGCAAAAATCTGCTCGCCGGCACCAAGCGTGCGGCCAACATCCTGGCTGCCGAGGAGAAGAAGAAAACGGCGATCGCGCAAACCGTTGAGCCGGCCTTGTTCCGGCAGGATGCCGAGAAATCGCTGTTTGCGGCGGTGAACCAGGCCGAGAAGCAAGCCGGCGAAGCGATTAAAAACGAAGACTTTTCCGCCGCCATGCTGGCGCTTAGCGCGTTGCGTGAACCGGTTGATTCATTCTTCGAGCATGTTCTCGTGAATGATGAGGATCTGGCCGTGCGCGCCAACCGCCTGGCGCTGCTGGCTCGCATCCGTGCGGCCACCGGTCAGGTCGCGGATTTCGCGAAAATCGCTGGTTGATCGGCCTTGAAAAATATCTTCCAACCCGCCGTTCGAGCCGGCTTATAGTCATATGGCGATGATCTCTCCGTGGCAAACGGGACGTGTTCCCCAACCCCACGGAGGCTTCCATGAATTCCGATCACGAAATCGAAGTGACAGAAGAAACCCCGGCCGCCGCCGAGGCGATTGATTCCGCTTTCGAAACCCCCCTCGACCATGCCGCCGCCGCCACGGTCGAAGCCGCCGATCACTCTGACGATGAGGACGGCGACGACGAAGGCGAAGCGGCTGATGACGCTGAAGCCGCCAAGCTCTCGGGCGACGATGAAGACGAAGAGGAAGATGAGGACGAAGACGACGCCGATGACAGCGTTAAGGCCAAAGGCGACGACGCCGAGGACGAATCAGAATCCGAAGACGGCGAGTCCGAAGAAGACGACGGCAAGGAAGAAGCGGCCTGAGATTTCAATCCGGTTCTATCGAGAAGAAAGGGCGGCGCATTAGCGTCGCCCTTTCTTGTTCCGGGATGCTGATGCAGTCAGTCTTCCAGGATGCTGACGCGTACGCTGTTTTCGTAGACGTCGACCTGGATCAGCGGCTCGCCATTGACGATGGCCCGCCTTGTCGAGGAACTCATCGCGCCGGGGCGCTCCAGCATGCGCTGCAGATCGGCGCGCTGGTCGTTGGTCCTGAACCAGCCATCAGCCTCGTCGTCGCGGTCGCGGCGATGGAATTTGTGCCAGTTGGCGCGATCCTGCCGCACCATCTGTGCCGCGCCGTCCAGCGCATAGCCATCGCTCGCCTGGTGGTCGCGGTCTGAGATACGCGCGACATAGGACCCCAGCATGTCATCGGCTTGCGCTGCATTGGCGCCGAGCAGCGACGCCAGCAGAAGCCCGGCCATGGTGACGGTTTTGGATTTTCTCATGATCAACCCCCTTTGAATGATGAATCCCGCGCCGCTTGACTAAATTCATGCGGCAGCGTCGACCGGCGAAATATGCCAGGACGAATTCGCGCGGCGATGGTGCGCAGGGCGCCGGCGCGCCGTCAAGCTGCCGGTTGACTGGCGGGCGGGCGCTACTTGACCTTGCCTACCCCGGGCGCGGGCATCGATGCGGCTGCAGGCGCGGCGGGTTTCTTTTGCGTGTCCGGCGTGGGCGCGGCCGAGGCGGTCGCGCTTGCAGGCGCAGCAGCAGGTGCGGTGGCCGCGGCCGGCGTCGTTGCTTGCACCGGTGCCGAGAAGGCGTCGCCGACGACGCCGCCACGAATGATCATCGGGTTCCGCATGAAACCATGGCGGGCTTCAGGCGCGTTCGGGATCGCGGCCACCTTTTCATAGGTGACGTCTGGCTCGCCGAGCGCAACCACGGACACCATGTCGCTCGCCTTGGCATCGGCTGCCATCATGATGACGGAGGGCGTCGAGGCCGGCGCGCCGGGAAAAACCAGCGAAGAGGCCTGAGCCCCGCATGTCAAAGCCGCCAGGGTGATCCCCAGTACGATACGCACAGACACTGATATCGCTCCCCTTTTGCCCTCGCCGCGATGATAGCGGACCGGAATTGATACCGGCTTTCGCGGAAACATAGCATTTTAGGGATTGATAAATCGCCAAGGCCGTTCTCGGCCCGGCTTGCTCAACAGCCGCCATCGTACTACGCAGCCGGCATCTGCGAGGTGACGAGAGTGGCTGAGATAATTGGCGCCGGCGAGGCGTTGGAGCGGGCGCTGGCACTGCTCCAGGGCGGCGATGTCGTCGCCATCCCCACGGAAACGGTCTACGGGCTTGCCGGCGACGCCACCAACGGCATCGGCGTGGCGCGCATCTTCGAGGCCAAGGGGCGGCCGCGTTTCAATCCGCTGATCGCTCATGTCGCCGACATGGCGATGGCCGAAAGCATCGCCCTGTTCGATCCGCTGTCGAAGAAACTGGCGATTGCGTTCTGGCCGGGCCCGCTGACCCTGGTGTTGCCGCAACGGCCCGGCAACGGCATTCATCCGCTGGTCACGGCCGGGCTCGATACGATCGCCCTGCGCATGCCTAGGGGCTTTGGCGGAGACCTCATCGCCCGTCTCGGCCGGCCGCTTGCCGCACCCAGCGCCAACTCGTCCGGCAAGATCAGCGCGACGACGGCGCAAGCGGTAGCGGCAGATCTCGGCGCACGCATCAGGCTGGTGGTCGACGGCGGCGCGACGCCGGTCGGGCTGGAATCGACCATCGTCAAGGCCGAGGCGGGACGATTGCGGCTGCTGCGGCCCGGCGGCATTGCCGCCGAGGACATCGAGGCGGCCGTCGGCATGGAACTGTTGCGCGGTGGCGGCGCCGGCGTCGAAGCGCCCGGCATGCTAGCCTCGCACTATGCGCCAGGGGCCGCGGTGCGGCTCAATGCCGGCACCGTCGCCGAGGGCGAAGCCCTGCTCGCCTTCGGCAACCGGCGGGCCGCGGGCTGGCAACGCGCCACCGCCTTCCTCAATTTGTCCGAAACGGGCGACCTGCGCGAAGCGGCGAGCAATCTCTTCGCCTACATGCAGGATCTCGACCGCAGCGGCGCGCGGACCATCGCCGTCGAGCCGATACCCTTCGATGGGCTGGGCGAAGCCATCAACGATCGGCTTTCACGCGCCGCCGCCCCTCGTGACAACACACAGCCCACGACATAGTTTTCCCACATGACCGAAATTTCACAGACACTCGATCCCGCTCTCATCGATCGCTTCGTGGCGATCGTCGGCGATAAATATGCGCTGCGCGACCCGCAGGACATCGCGCCTTTCCTCGTCGAACGGCGCGGCCTCTGGCATGGCGCGACATCGCTGGTGCTGCGGCCGGGCAGTGTCGACGAGGTCAGCCGGATCATGAGGCTGGCGACCGAGACGGGAACGCCGGTCGTGCCGCAGAGCGGCAACACCGGGCTTGTCGGCGCCCAGGTGCCGGACAGGTCCGGCCGCGACATCATCCTGTCGCTGTCGCGTCTGAACCGCATTCGCGAGATCGATGTCCTGTCCAACACGGTGACGGTCGAGGCCGGCGTCATCCTTCAGACGCTGCAGGAAGCGGCCGATGCCGCCGGCCGGCTGTTTCCGCTGTCGCTGGCCGCGCAAGGCTCCTGCCAGCTCGGCGGCAATCTCTCGTCCAATGCCGGCGGCACCGGTGTGCTTGCCTACGGCAATGCGCGCGAACTCTGTCTCGGCGTCGAAGTGGTGCTGCCGACCGGCGAGGTGTTCGACGATCTGCGCAAGCTGAAGAAGGACAACACCGGCTACGATTTGAAGGACCTGTTCGTCGGCGCCGAAGGCACGCTCGGTGTCATCACCGCCGCCGTGCTCAAGCTGTTCCCGAAGCCGAAGGGGCGGGAAGTGGCCTTTGCCGGCCTGTCGTCGCCAGAGGCGGCGCTCTCCCTGTTCGGCTTGGCCATGGACCGCGCCGGCGCTTCGCTCACCGCCTTCGAACTGATCGGCAAACGGCCGTACGACTTCACTTTGAAGCATGCACAAGGCGTGACCCGGCCGCTGGCCGAGGACTGGCCCTGGTATGTGCTGATGCAGGTGTCCTCGGGCCGTTCGGAAGAGGACGGCAAGGCGCTTATCGAGGAGGTGCTGTCGGCCGCTCTGGAGCAGGGCATCGTCGGCGACGCGGTGATCGCGGCAAGCCTCGCCCAGGCCGATGCCTTCTGGAATTTCCGCGAGGTGCTGCCCGAGAGCCAGAAGCCCGAAGGAGCCTCGATCAAGCACGACATTTCCGTGCCGATATCGTCGATCCCCGAATTCATCGGCAAAGCCGCCGGTGCTGTCGCTTCAGTCAGCCCCGCCGCGCGGGTCGTCTGTTTCGGCCACATGGGCGACGGCAATTTGCACTACAACATCTCGCGGCCGGAGGACGCCGACGACGAGGCTTTCCTGGGCCTCTACCACGCCATGAACAAGGCCGTGCACGATGTCGTCCGCTCCTTCCATGGCTCGATCTCGGCTGAGCACGGCATCGGCCAGTTGAAGCGCGACGAACTGATCGCCACCGCGCCGCCGATGGCGATCGATCTGATGCGCCGGGTGAAGGCTGCCTTCGATCCGGCCGGCATCATGAATCCGGGTAAGGTTATCTGATCCTTTCTACATCTTCCGGCTGGTGGCATTCCGATAACCATCCCTGAGATCAGCAAAATTTAACCGACTTTCTTAAGCGCGGCGGTAAGGAGCCAGCGCTAATGTTTGCCCATAACGAGGCCGGGAAAACTGGCCCGGAGAGAACCGGACACCGGCTCTCAGGAGACAGACAGGAAGGCACTCTATGAACACCGGACTTAAGCCAGTCTGGGCGGGACGCAACATGCGCCTCGACCCATTCCGACTGCCCCAGATGGTCAGCTACGCCACGCGCGACGATTATGGCGACGTGACTTTCACCATCGACCATCGCGGCGCCGTGATCCGCCGCCTGCTCGAGATGAGCGGCGTGCCGGCGATCATCGCTCTGCCCGCCAATGCGTTCCGCGGCGTTGCCGCCCGCGCAATGGAGGATCCGGACGGCAATGTCACGGTGACCCTGGAACTCCTGCACGACGACCCCATGCTGTCGGTGCCGCTGCTGGTGGCCGACGATCTTGAAGATGTTGCCGCCGACTGGCGCGCCTGGGCCGACGCCTACCGCCTGCCGATGCTGTTGATCGAATCGGATGGCATTGCCCGCACTTTGGAAGAATCGCTCGGCGCCGCCATCAAGACGCTGCCGCCGCAGGATCGCCGCAAGGGCCGCGTTTCGACCATGCGCCGTCCGCGCTTCCTCGCCCGCCGCCGGGCCGGCGACCTCGGTCTCAGGCTGGTCATCGACGGCCAGGAGATCATTTCAAGGGATTAGCTTCTTCTCCCCGTCACTATACGGGGAGAAGTGCCCGGCAGGGCGATGAGGGGCAGCGCTGACCAAAGTGTTTGGCTACCACCTCAAGACTTGGTTGAGTGTGCGTTGTGTCGCGCTGAACCTCTCGCTTCGCCTTCAAGGTCGGGGCTGCCCCTCATCCGGCTGCCGCCACCTTCTCCCCGTATAGACGGGGAGAAGGAAGGCTACACCAGCGGCTTCAGCGCCACCCATAGCGCGCCGCCGATCAAGCCGAGGAAGATCAGCCAGCCGACCTGGTTGTTCGACCGGAACAGCCGCAGGCATTGGTCGGGATTGTCGATGTCCAGAACCGTGATCTGACGGGCCATGTGCGCGCCGGCGGCGATCAACCCAGCCAGCGCCACCACCGGAGCCTGCGCCGACGCGAAGGCGATGGCGAAGCAGATCAGCGTGCCGCCATAGAGTCCTGCCAGCCACGCCTTGGTGTTGTCGCCGAACAGCCGCGCCGTCGAGCGCACGCCGACAATGGCGTCGTCCTCCTTGTCCTGATGCGCATAGATCGTGTCGTAGCCGATCACCCACAGGATCGAGCCGATATAAAGCAGGATGGCGGAGCCATCGAGATCGCCGAACTCGACCGCCCATCCCATCAGCGCGCCCCAGGAAAAGGCAAGGCCGAGAAACAGTTGCGGCCAATTGGTTATCCGCTTCATGAATGGATAGACGGCAACGATCGCCAGCGAACAGACGCCGAGCAGAATGGCGAAGCTGTTGAACTGTACGAGCACCGCGAGGCCGGCCAGGGCTTGCAGGACGAGAAACAGCCAGGCGCGCCGACGCGTCGTCTGGCCCGAGGGCAGCGGACGCGAGCGCGTGCGTTCGACCTGGTTGTCGATGCCCTCGTCGACAAGGTCGTTGTAGGTGCAGCCCGCGCCGCGCATGGCGACGGCGCCGATGAGGAACAACATGAGATACAAGGGTGCCGGCAGCAGCGAGAGCAGCGGGTCGCCGGGGCGCGGATAGGCGCTCGCCGCAAGCGCCGCCGACCACCAGCATGGCCATAAAAGCAATTGCCAGCCGATCGGCCTGTCCCATCTCGCAAGCTGCGCATAGGGCCAAATCGAGCGCGGCAACACGCGGTAGACCCAATGGCCGTTCGGCGCATCGGCGACACGGCCCTGGGCCACTTTCGACTGGATAGGTTCCATGCGCATGGAGTGGCAGCAGCCGCGGAAACCGTCAAGCGGCAAGCAGTCGGTCGGCGACCGCCAATCCGTCAGGCGGTGAAGATGTCGCGCGTTGAGAACCATGCCTTCGCCACGTCGACGAACGCCAGCGCTGCGTTCGATACCCGCTGGTGCGTGTCATAGGTGAGGATGATGCGCTGCATGGGCAGCGGATCCGACAATGGCCTGCAGACGAGAGGCAGCCCGTCATAGCTGCGGTCGCCATGCGGGCGGGTGTAGCTGACCGCGACCCCGAAGCCGTTCGCCACCATGCTGCGCTGGAGTTCGAACGAACTCGTCGCCCTGTCGGCAACCGGCGAGAGCCCACGGCCGCGGAACAGATCGAGCATGTGCTGCCAGCTGTGCGGCTGGTCCGTCGTGATCAGCGGGTAGGCGGCGAGGTCCGTCAGGCTGACCGATGGTTGATCCGCCAGGGCATGGCCCGACGGCAACAGCGCGTGCGGGCGAAGTTCGTGCAGCAGGATGCGCGCGAAATGGGTCGGCAGGCTCAAATCATAGGTGAGACCGAGGTCGATGGCCGCGTCGCCGAGTCGCCGCCCCAGCGTCTCGAAGGTCTCGTCGCGAACGACGATTTTCACCGCCGGATGGCGTTCGGAAAAAGCACGGATCAGCGCAGGTGCGAAGAACGGCGCCAGATCCTCGAAACATCCAAGCACCAACTCTCCGCCGACGGCCGAGTTGTCGGCACCCAGGCTCATCAGCTCGTCGGTCTCGGCAAGGACCTGTTTTGCCTTCACCGCCACGGTGCGGCCGAAAGAAGTCAGCGAAACGCCGCTTCCGCGCTGGCGCACGAACAGTTTCTGCCCGAAATCCTTTTCGACGGCGTCGATCGCGACCGAAATCGACGGCTGCGAAATGTTCAGCGCCTTGGCCGCACCGGTGACGCTGCCGTGGCGGGCGACGGCGACCAGATAGCGCAATTGCGTCAGGGTAAGGTTCATAGTTCAGGCCTATGTGTCAGATGAGAAGTTATTATTTTACTGAAATGAAGGAGGGCTGCGATAGTGGTCTCGATCCTGAAAGGAGGACACCATGGCTTCCCAGACTGCCGCCCGCTCAATCGACACCGGCCTGATCGATGCGGAGACGATTGCCGATTATCAGCGCGATGGCGCGGTTTGCATCCGCGGCGCCTTCAAGGGCTGGGTCGATACGATTGCCGCCGGCATCGAGCGCAACATGCGGAACCGCAGCGCCACCGCGTCTGATATCGCCAATGGCCGCGGCAGTTTCTTCGACGATTATTGCAACTGGGAACGCATCCCCGAATTCGTCGAGGTGGTGCGGGAATCGCCGGCCGCCCAACTGGCGGCGGCGGTGATGCAATCGCGCACCGCGCAATTCTTCCATGACCATGTTCTGGTCAAGGAACCCGGCACGCAGAAGCCGACGCCCTGGCATCAGGACATCCCATATTATTTCGTCGATGGCCAGCAGACGGTCAGCTTCTGGATCCCCATCGACCCGGTGAAGGAGGCGACGCTGCGCCTGATCGCCGGCTCGCACAAATGGGACAAGATGATCCTGCCGGTGCGCTGGCTCGACGACAGCAATTTCTACGCCGGCGAGGGCGACTACCTGCCGGTGCCCGATCCCGACAAGGATCCGTCGATGAAGGTGCTCGAATGGGAGATGGAGCCGGGCGATGCCATCCTGTTCGACTTCCGGACCGCGCATGGCGCGCGCGGCAACCTGACCGCGGCACGGCGCCGAGCGCTCTCGCTGCGCTGGGTCGGTGACGATGCCCATTATGTCGAGCGGCCGGGCCGCACCTCGCCGCCCTATCACGGCCATGGCATGCAGCCAGGCCAGAAATTGCGCGAAGACTGGTTTCCGGTCGTTTTCCCTGGCTGAGCGGGCCAGAATATGGGTGCCGGAATTCGGCGCCCATATTCGGCAGGGGATAGCGTTCCCGTGCGCAATTCGGGTCAAAACATCTTGATGCCTTGACCCGTCGCCCAGAGAGCAATAGCGGGTGCTCCAAGAGACTGTTTCGAAATTCGCTCTGGCGAGTCATATGGTGGTGGTTTCGAGAACCGTGGCGGAGCGGACATTTGGTCCGTGAGCAACGGAAGCGCAGAAAACGCCCCCAGGTGGCCGCCAGAGCAGAATTTCGGCATCAAGAGGTGGCCATGAACGTTCTTCTTCTGGGCTCCGGCGGCCGCGAACATGCGCTGGCCTGGAAGATCGCGGCGTCGCCGCTGCTCACCAAGCTTTACGCGGCCCCCGGCAATCCGGGCATCGGCAGCGAGGCCGAGCTGGTGAAGCTCGACGTCACCGATCATGCCGCCGTCGCCGCCTTCTGTCGGGAGAAAAAAATCGACCTCGTCGTGGTTGGCCCGGAAGGACCGCTCGTCGCCGGTATCGCGGACGATCTGCGCGCCGAAAACATCCGCGTCTTCGGGCCTTCCAAGGCTGCCGCGCGGCTGGAGGGCTCCAAGGGTTTCACCAAGGATCTCTGCGCCAGGTACAACATCCCGACCGCGGCCTATGGGCGCTTCGGCGATCTGGCCTCCGCGAAAGCCTATGTCGAGAAAACGGGCGCGCCGATCGTCATCAAGGCCGATGGGCTTGCCGCCGGCAAGGGCGTCACCGTCGCCATGACGCTGGACGAGGCACGGGCGGCACTCGATTCCTGCTTCGACGGTTCCTTCGGTGCCGCAGGCGCCGAAGTGGTGATCGAGGAATTCATGACCGGCGAGGAGGCGAGCTTCTTCTGCCTCTGCGACGGCACCACGGCGCTGCCCTTCGGCACCGCGCAGGACCACAAGCGCGTCCGTGACGGCGACGTCGGCCCCAATACCGGCGGCATGGGCGCCTATTCGCCGGCGCCGGTGATGACGCCGGAAATGGTCGAGCGCACCATGCGCGAGATCATCGAGCCGACCATGCGCGGCATGGCCAATCTCGGCGCGCCCTTCGCCGGCATCCTCTTCGCCGGGCTGATGATCACGGACAAGGGGCCGAAGCTGATCGAATACAACACCCGCTTCGGCGACCCGGAATGCCAGGTGCTGATGATGCGGCTGAAGGACGATCTGCTGGTGCTGCTCAACGCCGCAACCGACGGCCAGCTCGCACACACCTCCGTGCGCTGGCGCGACGAGGCGGCGCTCACCGTGGTGATGGCGGCGCGGGGCTATCCCGGCACGCCGGAAAAAGGTTCGGTCATCCGCGGCGTCGAAGACGCGGCGGCTGACGGCGTCCAGATATTTCATGCCGGCACCGCCATCAACGGCGGCGCACTGGTCGCCAATGGCGGTCGCGTGCTCAATGTCACCGCGACGGGCGCGATCGTCGGCGAGGCGCAGGCGCGGGCCTATGCCGCGCTCGACCGCATCGACTGGCCCGACGGATTCTGCCGCCGCGACATCGGCTGGCAGGCCGTGGCGCGCGAACAGGCGCACTGAAGCTCGAATTGTGACGGCAGCTACCGCTGGCTGCGATCGCTTTTGGTCGAAGCGGTGCTGACCGGGTCGGCCGCGGCAAAGGCGGCATCGAGTTGCGCGGGTGAACGCTGCTCGGTCCGCTTCCAGGCAACATATTCGACGATGCCGAAGCTCGGGCGTCGCGGCACGGTCTTCACGACAGGCATGCGGAAGCCGTCGCGAAATCTCGACCAGCGCGTACCGAGCACCGCGACCAGTTCCTCGAACGTCGGCGGCGTCGCGACATCGGCATAGATGAGGGTGGTCTTGCCGGCCAACGCTGCTTCGCGCGACAGCGGTACCGGTACGCTGGCGAGATAGTCTGACGGCACGTCGATCAGCCCGCCAAAAGGCCATTGCTGGTGCAGCGTGGCGGCGTCTGTCGGCGCGACGTTGACATCGATATCGTCAGGCGTGCCGGCGACCCTGTAGGGGCAACGGAAATGGCCGCAATTGGCCTGCGCCGAGAATTGCCAGAGTGCATAGCCCTGCCAGTTGCCCATTGGAAAATGCACGTCGATGTCAGGTTTGTAGCGCGCGTACCAGAGCGGCAGCCGCGACAGGAGCCGGTATTTGTAGCGGTTGTCGGCGATGAACTGTGCGGTCTTGCCATTGGTGTAGAGCACCGGGAAACGGCCGACGCGCCTGTGCACCTGGCGCACGAACTCCTCGGCATCGTCGAGCGACATCCATTGCGAGGGATCGTTGCCCTCGATGTCGAGAGCCATGAGATCGTCGGGTGCCGGTTCGGCGAAGTCGAGGAAATTGTTGGCCTGGTCGACCGGATTGCCGGGGCGGGCGAGATGATAGGCGCCCCATTTCATGCCGAGCGCCTTGGCCACGATCCTGCGCGTCTGGAACAGCTCGCGCGTCACCGCATGGCGCTTCCACAACGCCTTGCAGAGCTTCACCTCGGTGTCGCTGCCAAAGCAGAAATAGGGCGGCGGCATGCCGTCCGACGCCTTGTTGATGAAGGCGACGACGCGTTTGTCGGTGGCAAGCTGCGCCCAGTCGATGGAATTGTATTCGTAGGCATCGACCACCAAAGCGCGGTCGGCATTCTTCCACGGCTCGGAAAAATCCGAGGCCCTTGCCGCCGCCGACAGCGTCATCGTCGCCGCAAGAGCGAGAAGCGCTGTACGGCGAAGGAGGCGCACCGTCCTTTTCAAAACAGGGAACCCCCGTTGATCAAAGACAGATGCTGGACCGCTATGGTTAAGGAAATGCTTCTCTAGGACGATGCCGGCCAATGCCGGGAATTCAACGCCGGCCAAACGGCTGGAATTCAAACGGATCCGGAGCCGGCTCCTGCAGCAGCGTGCCTTCGGCTGCGCGTTTGCGGTGGTGGGCGAGCGAGCATTTTGGCGAGCATAGTATCCCTCGATCCGACCAATAGGCGGCGCCGTTTTCCAAGTCGCCATGATAGTAAGAGAATCCAGCCGCCCGGTAGGGCAGGCCGCATTCGATGCAACGGTAGGTGTCAGGTCTGGCGAGCATGGGATTGGTTCCAGTCGGCTGGTTCTGGTCTGTCGCCGGTCGAATTGATCCGGCATTGATCGAATTTAATACGTGCCGGGACGATTGCAAAATCCGCGTGACAAAATTTGACGTTTACGTGAAAAGGAAAGCGGAAGATCGCCCAAAGGCGGAGGTTTTGCGGCTCCGCGAGCCATAGGGTCCGTTGGCGGAAGGTGAGGAGGAAAGCGGCATGTATCGGGCACCCGTCGAGGATATCGCGTTCACGCTGAAGCACGTGGCCGGCATGAAATCCGCCCTCGATGCCGGCTCGTTCGGCGATCTCGGTGAGGATTTGGTCGACGCCGTTCTCGGCGAGGCAGGCCGTTTCGCCACCGAGGAAGTCGCTCCGCTTTACAAGATCGGTGACGAACACGGTGCGGTATTGAAGGACGCTTCCGTCACCACCCCGCCCGGCTGGAAGGAACTTTATCGCCGCTGGATCGATGGTGGTTGGAACGCGCTGTCCGGGCCGGAAGCGTATGGCGGCCAGGCCCTACCGACCATGCTTGGCGTCGCCGCGCTCGAAATGTGGAACTCCGCCGCCATGGCTTTCGGCATCGGCCCGACGCTGACCATGGGCGCGGTCGAAGCGCTCGACAAGCACGCCTCCGAAGACCTCAAGGCGAAATATCTGGAAAAACTCGTCTCCGGCGAATGGATGGGTACGATGAACCTGACCGAGCCGCAGGCCGGCTCGGACCTCGCCGCCTTGCGCGCCCGCGCCGAGCCGGCCGGTGACGGCACATACCGCATCTTCGGCCAGAAGATCTTCATCACTTATGGTGAGCACGATTTCACCGACAACATCGTTCATCTGGTGCTGGCGCGGCTGCCGGATGCGCCTGCCGGCACGCGCGGCATCTCGTTGTTCCTGGTGCCGAAATTCCTGGTCGGCGACGACGGCTCGCTCGGCGCGCGCAACGACGTCTTCTGTTCCGGCCTCGAACACAAGCTCGGCATCCATNATCCATGCCTCACCGACCTGCACCATGATCTATGGCGACGGTTTCCAGGGCGCCAAGCCGGGCGCCATCGGCTGGCTGGTCGGTGAGGAGAACAAGGGCCTCGCCTGCATGTTCACCATGATGAACAATGCGCGGCTTTGCGTCGGGATGCAGGGCGTGGCGGTCGCCGAAGCCGCGACCCAGAAGGCGATCGCCTATGCCAATGAGCGCCGCCAGGGCAAGGCGGCGGATTATGCCGGCACCGGCATGGCGCCGATCGTTCATCATCCCGATGTGCAGCGCAATCTGCTGACCATGAAAGCGCTGACGCAGAGCGCCCGGGCGATCAGCTATTCCTGTGCGCATGCCATCGACATGGCGCGTGTATCGTCCGGCGAGGAGGCGGCGCATTGGCGCGACCGCGCCAATCTTTTGACACCGCTGGCCAAGGCGTTTTCGACCGATGTCGGGGTGGAAGTGGCCTCGCTTGGCCTCCAGGTCCATGGCGGCATGGGTTTCATCGAGGAGACCGGCGCGGCTGCCCTTTATCGCGATGCCCGCATCGCGCCGATTTATGAGGGCACCAACGGCATCCAAGCGATCGATCTGGTCACCCGCAAGCTGCCGCTCGGTGGCGGCGAGCATGTCCATCGCTTCATCGGCGAACTGGCCGCGGTCGCCAGTGCCGTGCGCACCTCAAACCTGCAGGGGTTCGGCCGCACCGCCGATGCTCTCGACGCGGCACTCGACGACATGACGCAAGCGACCCGCTTCCTGCAAGAACTGTCGGTCGGCCGGTCGGAGCAGGCGCTGGCGGGTGCCACGCCGTATCTCAGGCTGATCTCGTTGGCCGCCGGCGGCGCCTGTCTGGCGCGGGGCGCTCTGGCCGATCACGGGCGCATCGCGCTTTGCCGCTTCTTCGCCGAAAATCTGCTTGGCGAGGCGCGCGCGCTGAAAGAACGCGTTATCGACGGTGCCGAAAGTCTCGCCATTGCCGGCAAGGCGCTGATTTCTGCCTGACGTTCACAGGGCCTAACAAGGAAGAACCGTGACAGACCACATCCTCGTCGAGCGCCAGGGCGCCATCCAGATCATCCGCATGAACCGCCCGGACAAGAAGAACGCACTGACGCGCGCCATGTATGCCAAGATGTCGCAAACATTGGCCGAAGGCGATGCCGATCCGGCCATCCGCGTCCATGTGTTCCTCGGGGTGCCCGGCGCCTTCTCCTCCGGCAACGACCTTGCCGATTTCATGGTGGTGGCCACCGGCGGCGACGGCGGCACTGAAGTCTGGGATTTCCTGATGGCGCTGGCCAGGGTCGAAAAACCCATGGTCTCCGGCGTCGACGGCATCGCCGTCGGCATCGGCACCACGCTCAACCTACATTGCGACCTGACCTTCGCCACGCCTCGCACCGTGTTCCGGACGCCCTTCGTCGACCTCGGCCTGGTGCCGGAGGCGGGATCGAGCCTCTTGGCGCCGCGCGTGCTGGGGCAGCAGGCCGCTTTCGCGTTGCTTGGCCTTGGCGAGGGCTTTTCGGCCGAGCGCGCCAAAGCCACCGGCCTGATCTACGACGTGGTCGAGGAAGGAGCACTGGAGGCCTCGGTGCTGGCGGCGGCCGGCCAGATCGCCGCCAAGCCGCCGCAGGCGCTGAAGATCGCGCGCGACCTGATGCGCGGCTCGCGCGAAGACCTCGTCGCCCGCATCGGCGAGGAAAGCGAGCACTTTCGCGAGCGGCTGAAGTCGGACGAGGCGCGGGCCGCGCTGACGGCGTTCATGACCAGGAAGAAATAGCTCGACCTTCTACCTCCCCTCGATGGGGAGGTAGGCCCGCGGGGCCGGCTGGGGTGAAGCGCCGACTTACCGCGTTCAGGGATAAAGCCGGGTCTTGTCCCAACCGCCCATGGCGTTGCGGGAAAAGACCACACGATCATGCAGCCGGAACGGCCGGTCGTGCCAGAACTCGATCGTATTCGGCACGATGCGGAACCCCGACCAGTGTTTGGGTCGCGGAATCTCGCCGATTGCGTAACGGGCCGTGTATTCGGCGACAGCTTTCTCCAGCGCGAACCGGCTTTCGAGCGGCCGCGACTGTTTCGAGGCCCAGGCGCCGATGCGGCTGCCGCGCGGCCGCGTCGCATAATAGGCGTCGGCTTCGGCATCGCTCACGATCTCGACCGGACCGCGAATGCGTACCTGGCGGCGCAGCGATTTCCAGTGAAAGCACATCGCCGCCTTCATGCTGCCCAGAATCTCCTGGCCCTTGGCGCTCTCGAAATTCGTGTAGAACACAAAGCCGCCCTCATCGAACCCCTTCAGCAGCACCATCCGCACATCCGGCATGCCTTCGGCATCGACGGTCGCCAGCGCCACGCCGTTGGCATCGTTGATTTCGCTCTTCGTGGCGTCATCCAGCCATGCGGCAAAGAGGCGAAACGGCTCGCCGGCCTCGGTAAAGTCACCGCTTGTTAACTCAGTGTCACTCATAGTTTTTCTCAAATTGCCACGGATCAGGGGGAGGTTGCCGATTGTCGCGTATCGCGCAAGCTTTTGACAGCAGGCAATGGAGCGTTATCGCTTCGGCCAGCGCGAAAGCCGCGATCGTGGTCGTCAGCCTGCCACTGGCTGCCTGTGGAGCGGGTGGCTTCAGCCTGGAAAAGGCCGAGGTCGACCGCTCGATCCTGACCAGCAGCACGTCTGCTTCCGCGGCGCCGCTCGATGCTGATCGAAACTCCGACCAGACGACGATCGGCAATGCCGTGTCCTCCGCCGACATCGAGCAGCTCGGCGGGCAGGCCGTGCCATGGGCGAATGCCGGCACCGGATCGCGCGGCTCCATCACCGAGCTCGCCGAATTGAAGGACAGCGGCCAGACCTGCCGCCGCTTCAAGGCGTCGCGCGAAAGCTTTGATGGCGTTGCAATGTTCGAGGGTGAGCTGTGCCTCGCCAGCGCCGGTGGCTGGCGCATGCAGGGCTTCAAGCCACTCTAACTTCCGCGCTCGATTTCCGCCCTTGATATGACGGTCCGGCACTGGAATTTCTTCCTATGCGAGCGCATATAGGAGGCAAGTATGGACTCAACTCATTTCCAGGGCAGGACGCATGCGCGACCCGTATGAGGTGCTGGGCGTTGCAAAGAACGCATCGGCCAAGGACATAAAATCGGCATACCGGAAGCTCGCCAAGAAACATCATCCGGACCAGAATCCGAATGATCCCAAGGCGAAGGATCGTTTTGCCGCGGCCAACCAGGCCTATGAGATCGTCGGCGACGAGAAAAATCGTGCCGCCTTCGATCGCGGCGAGATCGACGCCGACGGCAAGCCACGTTTCCAGGGTTTCGAGGGCGCCGCCGGTGGCGATCCCTTCGGCGGATTTCGTCGGCAGCAAGGGGCGGGTGGTTCGCGATTCGAATTCCGCTCGGGTCGTCCGGGCGGCGATCCGTTCGACGGCAACAGCGATATTTTCAGCCAGATTTTCGGCGACGCCTTTTCGGGCGCGCGCGGTCCCGGCATGGGCGACCGCCGCCAGCCCGCGACCGCTGCCGATCTGAACGTGACGCTCGACATCACCATCGAGGAAGCCGCGAATGCCGAAAAAGTGACGGCGATGTTCCCGGATGGCCGCAAGGTGGCGGTCAAGCTGCCGGCCTATGTCGAGGACGGCCAGACCATCCGGCTGAAGGGGCAGGGCGAGCAGGGACCGGGTCAGCCCGGTGACGCGCTGGTCAAGATCCACATCCGCCGGCATCCGCGTTACCGTATCGAGGGCCGCGACCTGCACGCCGACCTGCCGGTGTCGCTGGCGGACGCGGCACTGGGCGCCAAGGTGCCGGTCGAGACGCCGACCGGCAGGCTCGCGGTCAACGTTCCTGCCTGGTCGAGCTCGGACAAGGTTCTGCGCCTCAAGGGCAGGGGCCTGCCGGAAAAGGCCGGCGGCCATGGCGATCTCTATGTCCATGTGCGTATCATGCTGCCGGAGAGCGGCGACAGCGCGCTCGAAGCGCTGCTGCGCGGCCAAAAAGGCTGATCGACGGCTTTTGTCCCCCGAACTGTCCGGTTTGAACGCTTGAAGGGGCTTTGTGCCTGTGCGATAGGCACTCCACAAAGCAGAAGATCTTGCGGAGAGCACGCACATGGCGGGTGGACAGGGCCTGATGGCCGGCAAACGCGGCCTTATTCTCGGCGTCGCGAACAACAGGTCGATCGCCTACGGCATCGCCAAGGCGTGCGTCGACCATGGCGCGGAAATCGCGCTGACCTATCAGGGCGAGGCCTTCAAGAAGCGTGTCGAGCCGCTGGCGGCGGAACTGGGCGCCTTTGTCGCCGGCCATTGCGACGTCACCGATCCAGCGAGCCTCGACGAGGTTTTCGCCAATGTCGCCAAGCATTGGGGGGGCAAGCTCGATTTCCTCGTCCATGCCATCGCTTTTTCCGACAAGGACGAGCTGACCGGCCGCTATGTCGAGACGACGCGCGACAACTTCCTGCGCACCATGGACATTTCGGTCTATTCCTTCACCACCATCGCCAAGCGCGCCGAGGCGCTGATGACCGATGGCGGATCGCTTTTGACGCTGACCTATTACGGCGCCGAGAAGGTGATGCCGCACTACAACGTCATGGGCGTAGCCAAGGCAGCACTCGAAGCCAGCGTGCGCTACCTGGCCGTCGATCTCGGCTCCAAGAAGATCCGCGTCAACGCCATCTCCGCCGGCCCGATCAAGACGCTGGCCGCTTCCGGCATCGGCGACTTCCGCTACATCCTGAAGTGGAACGAATACAATTCGCCGCTGAAGCAGACAGTCACGCAGGAAGAGGTCGGCGATTCCGGCGTCTATTTCCTGTCCGACCTGTCCCGTGGCGTCACCGGCGAAGTGCACCACGTCGATTCCGGCTATCACGTTGTCGGCATGAAGGCGGTCGACGCGCCTGATATTTCGACGGTCAAGGACTAATTCCCTCCGACCATCCTCCGCCCAGGCCCAGGCCCGACCTCCGGAAGACCTGATGTACCCGCTGGCTTATATCGTGCGCCACGGCCAGACCGCGTGGAACGCCGAGTTCCGGCTGCAAGGGCAGGCCGACACCGATCTCAATGCCCTTGGCCGCGAACAGGCGACCGGAAACGGCCGTCGGCTGGCCGAACTTGTCCATGATCCGGAGAATTTCGATTTCGTCGCCAGTCCGATGAAGCGGACGCGCGAAACGATGGAGCGCATCCGCGCCGCGATGCAGCTCGATCCGGACGCCTATCGGATCGATCCCCGCCTCGTCGAAGTCAATTTCGGCGATTGGCAGGGATCCACCTTCGCCGAACTCGAGACCCGATATCCCGGCGCAAGCAGGACGCGCGCTTTGGACAAATGGAACTTTCAGCCGCCGGGGGAAGGCGCCGAGAGCTACCGAATGCTGCTCGAGCGGGTCAAACCCTGGTTCGATGCGCTGAACCGGCAAACCGTCTGCGTGACGCATGGCGGCGTCATGCGCACCTTGTTTCGCCTTGTGCTCGATATGGCCGAGGACGAGGCAGCGAACCTGGAGATACCGCAGGATCGCGTGCTCAAGCTCGAAGGCAAGAGCATGGAGTGGCTATAGATCACTTGATCTCTACTGCATGTCGCTCAAAAGTGGCCCCGGTTTTGGGAGAACGAAATGCTTAAAAGCAAAGAACCAAAGCGCGTCGCCTGAATCCGTTCAAACGCAACGCGCTTTAGTTCGTGTCGCTGTCCGGCAACTGCATATCGGTGACGACGTTTTCGCCATTGGTCACATCATAGGCGATCACGATGTCCATGCCCGGCTTCAGCGCGTCGAGATCGGTCTCGGCATTCAGCTTGTAGGATTTCCCGTCGTCCAGCGTCAGCGTCAGCGCGTCCTTGTCGATCTTCTTGATCAGGCCTTCGGTCTGGCCGGCGAAAGCAGCGGTGGAAAGCAGCAGCGTGGCGGCAACAGCGCCAATCAGGGTACGCATCATCGTCCTCTTTGGTCATTGCGCCGGCACGGTGGCGGCGGATCCTCAACGGCGAATGGAGCAGAGCAGAAACCAACCGAATGTGTCAAAACTAAATCCATCGGATCACAGTTTGACCCCTGTGGAAAACGCCAATAGAAGGCAGGCTTCAACCGGCTCGGCTGCCGATCAGGGCACTTTTCCATGTCTCACAACACGTTCGGCCATCTTTTCCGTGTCACCACCTGGGGTGAAAGCCATGGCGCCGCACTCGGCTGTGTGGTGGACGGCTGCCCGCCCGGCATCCGCTTCACCCGGCTGGAGATCCAGGCCGAACTCGACAAGCGCCGGCCGGGCCAGTCGCGCTTCGTCACCCAGCGCCGCGAACCCGACGAGGTGAAGGTGCTGTCGGGTTTCGTCCTCGACGAGGACGGCGAGACCATGATCACCACCGGCACGCCGGTCTCGATGCTGATCGAAAATGTCGATCAGCGTTCGAAGGACTATGGCGAAATCGCCCGCCAGTACCGGCCTGGCCATGCCGACTACACCTATGACGTCAAATACGGCATACGCGACTATCGTGGCGGCGGTCGGTCCTCGGCCCGCGAGACGGCCGCGCGCGTGGCGGCCGGCGCGCTCGCCCGCAAGGTGGTGCCAGGGATGGTGGTGCGCGGTGCGCTGGTGTCGATGGGTGAAAAGTCCATCGATCGCGCCAACTGGAACTGGAACTTCATTGGCGATGCGGAAAATCCGTTCTTCACGCCCGATCCCGCTTCCGTTCCCGTCTTTACCCAGTATCTCGAGGGTATCCGCAAGGCCGGTTCCTCGGTCGGCGCGGTGATCGAGATCGTCGCCGACGGCGTTCCGCCAGGGCTCGGCGCGCCGATCTATGCCAAGCTCGACCAGGACATTGCGTCGGGTCTGATGTCGATCAACGCCGTCAAGGGCGTCGAGATCGGCAACGGCTTCGAGGCCGCCCGCATCACCGGCGAAAAGAATGCCGACGAGATGCGCATGGGCAATGACGGCAAGCCGGTGTTCCTGTCCAACAATGCCGGCGGTATCCTTGGCGGCATCTCGACGGGCCAGGCGATCATTGCCCGCTTCGCCGTCAAGCCGACTTCGTCGATCCTGACGCCGCGAAAGTCGATCGACAAGGACGGCAACGATGTCGAGGTGATGACCAAGGGCCGCCACGACCCCTGCGTCGGCATCCGCGCCGTGCCGATCGGCGAGGCGATGGTTGCCTGCGCCATCGCCGATCATTATCTGCGCCATCGGGGACAGACGGGAAGGGAGTAGGCAGTAGGCAGTAGGCAGTAGGGAATAGGCAGTAGGCCTTTTTTTCTTTCCCCTACTGCCCTATTGCCTACTCCCTATTCCCCGCGAGCGAAGCGAGCATTCCATGCCTTACGACCAGAAGAAGATCGTCGAAGCCCTGCGTGCCTTCGAACGCGGCGAGATCGTCGTCGTCATGGACGATGACGGGCGCGAGAACGAGGGCGACCTGATCGTCGCCGCCGTTCATTGCACGCCGGAGAAGATGGCCTTCATCGTGCGCAACACCTCCGGCATCGTCTGCACGCCGATGCCGCGCGAGGAAGCCAAGCGGCTCAACCTGCAGCCGATGGTCGCCGACAATGATTCGGCCCATACCACCGCCTTCACCGTCAGCGTCGATTTCAAGCACGGCACCACGACAGGCATTTCGGCCGACGACCGCACGCTGACCGTGCGCAACCTTGCTAACGGCAATGTCGGCGCTTCCGATTTCGTCCGCCCCGGCCACATCTTTCCGCTCATCGCGCGCGAAGGCGGCGTGCTAATGCGCTCCGGCCATACCGAAGCGGCAGTCGACCTGTGCAAGCTCGCCGGCCTGCCGCCGATCGGTGTGATCTCGGAACTGGTCAATGACGACGGCACCGTCAAGCGCGGCCCGCAGGTCGCGGCCTTTGCCGAGGAGCATGGTCTCAAGCAGGTGTCGGTCGCCGATCTCATCGCCTATCGGCAACGCAAGGAAACGCTGGTCGAACGCGTGGCCTGCTCGGAGATCGACACACTCGGCGGCAAGGCGCAGGTCTTCACCTACACACTGCCCTGGGATTCCATGCATCATGTCGCCGTGGTCTTCGGCGACATTCGCGATGGGGAAGAGGTGCCGGTGCGGCTGCATTCCGAGGATGTGGTGACCGACGTCTTCGGCACCAGCCACCGGCTGGACGCCATCATGAAGACGATGGGCGAGCGCAAGCGCGGCGTCATCGTCTATCTGCGTGAGGGCTCTGTCGGCGTCGCGCACCAGGAGCGCAAGCGGCCGGCGAGCGGCGAGCGCGAGGACCATGAGGAGGCCCGCCGCCGCGAGAATGAATGGCGCGAAATTGGCCTTGGCGCGCAAATCCTCAAGGATCTCGGCATTTCGTCGATCAATTTGATCGCCTCGCGCGAGCGCCACTATGTCGGCCTCGAAGGTTTTGGCATCCATATCGCCAAGACCGAGATCATCTGAACTGCCAGTGATGATAGCGCCCGGTCCGTTCAAACCGGGCGCTTCGTGGATTATTCAGCAGGAACGACCGCCGCTTCGCATCCATCCAGTTCGCAATTGTGGATGGCTAGGCTGCTTTGCCCAAATAGCACCGTGACCAGTGCAATGGTGCCTGATGCCACCGAAACCCAGAACCCGTTCTGGGCGCCGAACGCATCCACCACCGCGCCGGCGGCGAACGACCCCAGCGCCATGCCGATGCCGATGCCTGTCATCACCCAGGTGATCCCCTCGGTCAGCATCGCTTCCGGCACATGCCGTTCGATCAGGCCGAACGCCGTGATGAAGGTCGGCGAGATCGCGACGCCGCTGATGAAGACGGTCAGCGCCAGCAGCGGCACGCTGTCGGCGGTGAGCGGCAGCAGCGTGCCGAGCGCGACCAGGGCGACGGCGATGGCAAGTTGGCGTTGCAGCGGCGCCTTGAGGTTGAGCGCGCCGACGACGATGCCCAGCGCGAACGATCCCAGCGCATAGACGCCGATGACCAGGCTCGCGGCACCCGGCTGGCCGAGTTCCTTGGTGATCGCCACGGTGCTCACTTCCGTCGTGGCGAACGTCGCGCCGATGGAGATCAGGGCGAAGGTGATGATCTGCACCGGCCGCAGGCGGATCGCCGAACCGCTGGAGCCATGAGCCACCGGTCGCACTTTCGGCTCGGTCGATCGCTGCAGGACGAAGGCCATCGATCCGACGGCGAGGAACAAGGTGCTCGCCAGCATGCCCGCCTCCGGGAACAGGCCGGCACTGAGGCCCACCGACAGGGATGCTCCGGCGATATAGACCAATTCGTCCGCCGCCGATTCGAAGGCGAACGCGGTGTTCATCTGAGGCCGGCCCCGGAAAATCTCGGTCCAGCGCGCCCGCACCATTGCCGGCATGCTGGGCATGGCGGCCGCCAGCAGCGCCGACACGAACAGCGTCCATATCGGCCAGTCTTGATTGGCCGATGCAATCAGCATGAGAAAAGCAAGCACGGAGATGATCGTGGTGGGCACGACAATTGGGGTCTGGCCACGACGGTCCACCAGCCTTGATATTTGCGGCGCCAGGAAAGCGTTGGCCAGCGCGAATGTCGCCGAGACGGCGCCCGCCAGCCAGTACTCGCCGCGTGTCTGCGACAGCATCGCCACGATGCCGATCGGAGCCATGGCAATCGGCAGGCGCGCCATGAAGCCGGCAGTTGCAAAGCCCTTGGCGCCAGGGGCGCGAAAGATTTCCGAATAGGGGTTCTGCATGATCCTGTTCCTCGACAAAGGACAATTCGACAATTACATACGAAGCGTATGAGTGTTAGGTAGACCATACGCCGCGTATGTCAATTGGCATACGAGACGTATGTGAATAGAGCCAGACGGAATGCACAAACCACGCAAGGAGATGATCGCGCAGACGCGCGCCAAGCTGATCGCCGCGGCCCGCCAGGCTTTCGGCACCATTGGTTACGCCGAGGCCTCCATGGATGATTTCACCGCGTCGGCCGGGCTGACGCGCGGCGCCCTCTATCACCACTTCGGCGACAAGAAGGGACTGCTGGAGGCGGTTATCGCCGAAATCGACGCCGAGATGGCGGCTCGGGTGAATGAGGTCGCATCGAGAGCGCCGAACCGCTGGCAACACTTCGTCGACGAGTGCACGACCTATATCGAAATGGCGCTGGAGCCGGAGATCCAGCGTATCATGTTCCGCGACGGTCCGGCCGTGCTGGGCAATCCGGCACAGTGGTCGAATGCCAATGCCTGCGTCGGTTCAATGACCGATCATCTGACCGCGCTGCAGGGGGAGGGGGTGGTCGTCCCGAGCGTCGACCCCGAGACCGCCGCACGGCTGATCAACGGCGCCAGCAGCCAGGCGGCGCAGCGGATCGCCAATTCGAACGATCCCGAAGCGACATCGAGGAAGGTGGTGGCGGCGTTCAAGCAACTGCTCGAAGGCCTGCTCAGGAAACCGGGTTCGCAGCCGCACTGAAATCCCGTCCGCGGTCCGGCGACCCACCCACGATTGACAATCTTCGGGCCGAGCGCATCCTCTCCCTCCATCTCTGAGGGGGATTCGGGGCATGTGGGATTTCGATATCGGCAGGTCGGTGTCCATCATGATGCGGACCTGGCCCTTCATTGTCTTTCGCATGATCGTCTATTTCGGCATCACGCTGGCCTACATCATGGCGACCGGCACCGGTGCCTCGGTCGGCTATGGCGTCGGCCATATCTCCACAGATCCCGACGGGCCGATGTCCTTTGCCCTATGGGGCGGCGTGGTTGGCTTCGGCGTCGTCTCGATCGCCGTCTACTGGATCCGAGAATACATCCTCTACGTCGTCAAGGCCGGCCATATCGCCGTCATGGTCCATCTGATCGACGGCCAGGACGTCCCCGGCGGCCAGAACCAGATCGCCTATGCCAGGCAAGTCGTGACCGAGCGGTTCGCCGAGGCCAATATCCTTTTCGTCGTCGACCAGTTGGTCAAGGGCGCCATTCGCACTGTCACCGGCCTGCTCGGTAGCATCGCCGCCTTCCTGCCGATTCCGGGCCTGAGCGGTCTTGTCTCCTTCATCAACACGGTGATCCGCCTGTCGCTGACCTATGTCGATGAGATCATCCTTGGCTACAACATCCGCATCAATTCGTCCTCGCCATTCGAGACGGCGCGGCAAGGCGTTGTGCTCTATGCCCAGAACGGCAAGACCATGGTCAAGAACGCCGTCTGGCTGGCGGTCATCATGTGGGGCGTCTCTTTCGTCATCTTCTTGGCTATGCTGGTTCCTGCCGCCGCAATTCTCTTCATCATGCCGGGGCAACTGGCTGGTTGGGCCTTCGTGCTCGCCATCGTCTTTGCCTGGGCGTTCAAAGCGGCTTTCATCGAGCCCTTCGCCATCGCTTGCCTGATGCAGGTCTATTTCAAGACCATCGCCGGCCAGGTGCCCGATCCCGCCTGGGACGCCCGGCTCGCCGAGGCCTCGTCGAAGTTCAGGGAACTCAAGGACAAGGCGCTGGCCTCCTTCGGCGGCTCGCGCTGGGACACGGCGGGCGCGACACGCTGATTGGCCGGGCTTGCCGGCGCGGCATCGACGGCGTTGAGGCGTGCCACCGCCGATTTGAGCCGCACCTCGCCCTGACCGCAAAAAGTCTCGCTCATGATCAATTCGGGCAGCGGCAGGCGTCGGCCCCAGCCATGCGTTTCAAGGTCCGGTTTGGGCGCAAATTCGGAGACCCGACCGACGCAGAGATAGGCGACCGGCGTTACGTGATCGGGAATGGACAACAGGCTTTTCAGCGCCCCGGCCTCGATGATGCTGACCCAGCCGACGCCGACGCCCTCGGCGCGCGCGGCCAGCCAGAAATTCTGCACCGCGCAGACCGTGCTGTAGAGGTCCATTTCCGGATTGTGCCAGCGTCCCAGCGGTGAGCCCTGCGAGCGTTGTCGGTCACAGGTGATGCAGATGTTGAGCGCGCTTTCGCAGATGCCTTCCAGCTTGAGCTTGCGGTAGAGCGCCTGCCTTTCCTGTTCGATCGCCGGCAATTCCTGCTCGCGCGCGGCGAGGAACAGGTCGCGCACCTCCGCTCGTCGTGCGGCATCGCGAATGACGATGAAGTTCCACGGCTGCATGAAGCCGACCGATGGCGCGTGATGGGCGGCAAGCAGCAGCCGCGCCAGCACCTCATCGTCGAGCGCGTCGGGCAGGAAATGGCTGCGCACGTCACGCCGCGTGAACATGGCGCGGTAGACCGCGTCTCGCGCCATCTGGTCAAATCCGTCGCTACCATGAGCGGTCATGTGTTCCGGCATCGCTTGTCCCCTTGCGATTGCTATCGATGCCAGCCGCCTGACCATGCGGATGACGATGTCTGCCAGGCCGGTCTTCTGGCTTGGGATCAACCCGCGTCCGGTGCCTTCCCGTCATCGACAGTGGCATTTACCGGCGCGGTCCCCCTCACAGCGTTGGGCACGCCACGGGATTCAACCGTGTTCCCGATTCTCCCGCTTGCGGCGGGCACCAGGCAGTGTCGGCGACCTTACGCCGAACCGCCCGGGGCGCCAATCCCCGCAGCGACGCCAATGGACGCAGACGTGATTTTCCCCAGCGATCGAGCCGCGATGCATGGCCATCGCGGCGCCGGGGCACTAGATAGGGAGCATGGCCACTCGTCTCTACACGCATCCGATCTTCCTCGAACACATCACGCCGCCTGGCCACCCCGAGCGGCCGGATCGCTTGCGCGCCATCGAGCGCGTGCTCGACGACGAGGCCTTTGCCGCGCTCGATCGTGTCACGGCGCCGGAAGGTGACGAGGCCACCATCCTCTACGCGCATCCCGCCGATTTCGTCGCCCGCGTGCGCGCCGCCATCCCTGACCAAGGCATCGCCCGGATCGATGCCGACACCACCGCCAGCCCGAAGAGCTGGCAAGCGGCGATCGCGGCGATCGGCGCCGCCAATGCCGCCGTCGACGATGTCTTTGAGGGCCGCGCCGACAATGTGTTCATCGCAGCGCGGCCTCCCGGCCACCATGCCGAAAAAACCACGGCCATGGGCTTCTGCCTCTTCAACACGGCGGCCATCGCCGCGCGTTATGCGCAGAAGAAGCATGGCGTCGAGCGCGTCGCGGTCGTCGACTGGGACGTGCATCACGGCAACGGCACGCAGGACATTTTCTGGGATGATCCCTCGGTGCTCTATTGCTCGACGCATCAGATGCCGCTCTACCCCGGCACCGGCGCGAAAAACGAGATCGGCGCCGGCAATATCGTCAACGCGCCGCTGGCGCCGCAGACCGGCAGCGAGGTGTTTCGCGATGCCTTCCTGTCGCGCGTGCTGCCGGCGCTCGACAATTTCGCGCCGGATTTGATCGTCATTTCCGCGGGCTTCGATGCGCACCACCGCGACCCGCTGGCCGAGATCAACCTGACCGAGGACGATTTCGACTGGGCGACCGGCCAGCTGATGCAGCGTGCCGCGCGCCACAGCGGCAACCGGCTCGTCAGCCTGCTCGAGGGCGGCTACGATCTGCAGGGATTGGCATTTTCGGTCGCCGCCCATGTCGGGCGACTGATGAAAGGATGAACGATGGCTGGTGAGACCAACGAAGACGTCAAGGCGATGAGCTTCGAACAGGCACTCGACGCGCTGGAGAAGATCGTCGATGATCTGGAGCGTGGCGACGTGCCGCTCGACCAGTCGATCAAGATCTATGAGCGCGGCGAGGCGTTGAAGGTGCATTGCGACCGGCTGCTGAAGGCCGCCGAGGATAAGGTCGAGAAGATCAGGCTGTCGCGCGACGGCAAGCCGGTCGGGACGGAGCCGCTCGACGCGGACTAAAGCAATTCCAGGAAAAGTGTGAGCCGGTTTTCCGTCCGGAATTGCGTTAAAACAAAGAGATAGAACCGCTCTTGGCGCGCGGTCTCACCGGTTTTTGGACACGATCATGACTAAGGATAGAGTTCGTCCCGATTGAAACGGCTCCAGGACAAGAGGAGATACGGAAGCGATGTGCAGAAACATCAAGACCCTGTTCAATTTTGATCCGCCGGCAACCAACGACGAAGTCCGCGACGCGGCACTTCAGTTCGTCCGCAAGCTGAGCGGAACGACGCGGCCCTCGAAGCAGAACCAGCACGCGTTCGACCATGCGGTCGAAGTCATCGCGGCATCGGCGCGCGAGCTTCTCGATTCGCTTGAAACCAACCAGCATCCGCGCAATCGCGAAGAGGTTGCGGCCAAACTGCGGGCAAAGGCGGCGATCCGCTTTGCCTGATGTGGCCAGGGCGGTCCTTGGCCGCTGACAAGGAGAGTTCATGAGCTTCTTCCCCGGGGAGGATCCCGAAGCCGGCGACGCCTTCGCAAGCGACCAGATCGAGCTGATGGTCATCCCGAATGCCAAGGACATTGGCGGCTTTGAAGTCCGCCGCGCCTTGCCGACCGCCAAGAGACGGCTGGTCGGTCCGTTCATCTTCTTCGATCGCATGGGCCCGGCCATCCTGCGCGCCGGCCAGGCGCTCGATGTCCGCCCGCATCCGCATATCGGCCTGTCGACGGTAACCTATCTGTTCGACGGCAAGATCCGCCATCGTGATTCCCTCGGCACCGAAATGGTGATCCAGCCCGGCGACGTGAACCTTATGACCGCCGGCCGCGGCATCGTGCACTCCGAGCGCACGCCGGAAGAACTGCGCGGCGCGCCGATGTCGATCTCCGGCCTGCAGACATGGCTGGCGCTGCCCGACAACAAGGAAGAGGTGGCGCCGGTGTTCGAGAACACCGCTGTCTTGCGGCTTCCCGATATCGACGCCGAAGGCGTCAACGGCCGCATTGTCATCGGCGATTTCCAGGGACTGCGCTCCCCGGTGCGCACCGACTCGGAGACGCTCTACGCCGATCTCAGGCTAGCGCCGGGCGCCAGCGTGAAAATCCCGGCCGATGCGGAAGAACGCGCCATCTATACGCTGGAAGGCGAGGTCTCGATTTCGGGCGATATCTTCCCGGCCGAACGTCTCTTGGTGTTCCGTCCCGGCGACGAGATCATCGTATCGTCTCAAACCGGTGCGCATTTCATGCTGTTCGGCGGCGCCTCGCTCGGTTCGAAGCGGTATATCTGGTGGAATTTCGTCTCTTCGTCCAAAGAGCGCATCGAACAGGCCAAGCAGGAATGGAAGACGGGCCGCTTCGATATCGTTCCAGGAGATGAAGAAGAGTTTATTCCGCTGCCCGAAAGCTGAAGAAGGTCGGCGAGGGGACCTGATCGATCCGCGTCACCGACACGCATTTACTTTCGCCGGCCGGCGGCCTATCCCGCCGTTGAACAGAAAGCCCGAGCACCCGTGAACGCAACGCCGCATACGCCGCTTCTCGACAAGGTCCGTATTCCGGCGGACCTGCGCGCGCTTGACGAGAGCGAGCTGCCGCAACTGGCGTCCGAACTTCGCCTCGAACTGATCGATGCCGTGTCTCGCACCGGCGGTCACCTGGGTGCCGGCCTCGGCGTGGTCGAACTGACGGTGGCGCTGCATTATGTCTTCGACACGCCGGATGACCGGCTGATCTGGGATGTCGGCCACCAGGCCTATCCGCACAAGATCCTAACCGGCCGCCGCGACCGCATCCGCACGCTGCGCCAGGAAGGCGGTCTGTCCGGCTTCACCCGCCGCGCCGAGAGCGAATACGATCCCTTTGGCGCTGCCCATTCCTCGACATCGATATCGGCTGGCCTCGGCATGGCCGCCGCACGCGACCTCTCCGGTGGCCGCAACAATGTCATCGCCGTCATCGGCGACGGCGCCATGTCGGCCGGCATGGCCTACGAGGCGATGAACAATGCCGGCGCGCTCGATGCCCGTCTCATCGTCATCCTCAACGACAACGACATGTCGATCGCCCCGCCGACCGGCGCGATGAGCGCCTATCTGGCGCGGCTTGCCTCCGGCAAGGCCTATGCCGGCCTGCGCGACTTCGGCAAGAAGCTGACGTCCTACCTAGGCAAGCGCGCCGACCGCGCGATTACAAGGGCGGTCGAGCATGCACGCGGCTACGTCACCGGCGGCACGCTGTTCGAGGAGCTCGGCTTCTATCACATCGGCCCGATCGACGGGCACAATCTGGAGCATCTGATCCCGGTCCTGAAAAACGTCCGCGACAATGGCGAAGGCCCGGTGCTGATCCATGTCGTCACCCAGAAGGGCAAGGGCTATGCGCCGGCCGAAGCCGCCGCCGACAAATATCACGGCGTCAATAAGTTCGACGTCATCACCGGCACGCAGGCCAAGGCGCCGGCCAACGCGCCGGCCTACACCAAGGTGTTCGCCGAAAGCCTGATCCAGGAGGCCCGCGAGGACGACCGCATCGTCGCCGTCACCGCCGCCATGCCGAGCGGCACCGGCCTCGACCTGTTCGGCGAGGCGTTCCCGGCCAGGACCTTCGATGTCGGCATTGCCGAGCAGCATGCGGTCACCTTCGCGGCCGGCCTCGCCACCGAAGGCTACAAGCCGTTCGCGGCGATCTATTCGACCTTCCTGCAGCGCGCCTACGACCAGGTCGTCCACGACGTCGCGATCCAGAAATTGCCGGTGCGTTTCCCCATCGACCGCGCCGGCTTCGTCGGCGCCGACGGCGCCACCCATTGCGGCGCTTTCGACATCACCTTCCTGGCAAGCCTGCCGGGTTTCGTCGTGATGGCGGCGGCCGACGAAGCGGAGCTGCGCCACATGGTCCGCACCGCGGCGAGCTATGATGACGGCCCGATCGCCTTCCGCTATCCGCGCGGCAACGGCGTCGGCGTCGACATGCCGGAACGCGGCTCGGTTCTTGAGATCGGCAAGGGCCGCATTATCAGGGAAGGCACCAAGGTCGCCCTGCTGTCCTTCGGCACGCGTTTGCAGGATTGTTTGGTCGCCGCCGAGGAACTCGGCGCGGCCGGGCTTTCCACTACGGTCGCCGATGCTCGCTTCGCCAAGCCGCTCGACCAGGATCTGATCCGGCGGCTCGCCCGCTCGCACGAGGTTCTGGTGACGGTGGAGGAGGGGGCAGTGGGCGGCTTCGCCAGCCACGTGCTGCAGTTCCTCGCCCATGAAGGATTGCTGGAAAGCGGCCTCAAGGTGCGCCCGCTGGTGTTGCCCGACACCTTCACCGACCACGCCAAGCCGGAAAAGATGTATGCCGATGCCGGTCTCGATGCCGACGGCATCGTGCGCACCGTGTTCACCGCGCTGGGGCATACGGCCCACGCCCAGCGCGCCTGACTCGACATATCAAGCGCTTGAATCGGTTTGCCGGCTTGATTTCATAACCCATTGTTAACACTGTCGTTTGGCGTTTTGCTTACCGTGTCTCCTAGCCGTTTTTCAACGGCGCCCTGCTACATCGGAGCCAGGCAGGGAGACAATGGGAATGAAGACGCTTCTGTGTGGCGCGGCTTTTCTGGCCGTCATCGCGGCACCCGCGGCGGCCGAGACCAGCTATGACCGCAACCTCGAAAAGGCGGCTGTGGGCATTGTCGCCGGCAAGATGGGCGATATCAGGGGCGGCTTTTCCTACAAGCAGGTGCCGCAATTGGTGGTCGTGCCGGACCCCGCGCCTACACCCCCGGCTGAGCATCCGCGTGAACAAGCTTCAGGGGGGCGGGGCGACGGCCTGTCTCCAGCCGTCGACCGGCAAGTGCCCCGTACCATATTCTAGAACCACATGTCGCGTACGCAGCGGCCGTCTCGCGGCAGATCCTCAAAAGTGTCGAAGCCGTCGAAATGGTCGATCGGCAAGTCGGCGACGGCCTCGGGAGGCGCCAGCCGCACATTGACCGCGATGCGTGTTCGCCCGGGGGGCATCGTCGCGCAATCCGCGCCAGGCCAGCACGCAGGCGCAGGTCGGGCAGAACAGGATTTCGAGCGATGGCGTGTTCTTTCCGGCGCGCGTATAGCTGCCCGCCGGTCCCGATACGCGGATACGTTCGTCGACATAGTCATAGGCCCAAAGCACGCCGTAGCGACGGCAAAGCGTGCAGTTGCAGGCCGTGATCGGCCCGGGATCGCCTTCCAGGGTCCAGTGAGTTGCGCCACAGTGGCAAGTTCCTGTCAGCATTCGTTCTCCCCCGGGATGTTTCGACGACAGCTCTCCTCGACCACCATTTTGCCGGACCTGATGCGATGCATGCAAGCCGCGACGCGGCTCGATGCGTTCGCTGCACTTCCCTGTCTCGTCCAATGTCCTTGCCTTCGCTGCCGGCTTTCGCCATGAAGGCCAATGAATTCGCCCCTGCCAGCCAGTGCCCGCCAGCGGCTCGACGACCTGCTCGTCCAGCGCGGGCTGTTTGCCAGCCGCTCGCGGGCACGCGATGCGGTCGAGCGCGGCACGGTGACGGTCGACGGTGTTATCGCACGCAAGCCCGGTCAGAACGTCTCGCCGCAATGTCTTGTGACCATAGATGATCCGGCGCAAGGCTATGTGTCGCGCGCGGCGCTGAAGTTGCTCGGCGGCCTTGACCATTTCGGCCTCGACCCCGCTGGAAGCGAGGCGCTGGACGTCGGCGCTTCGACCGGCGGCTTCACCCAGGTGCTGCTCGAACGCGGCGCATCCCATGTCACGGCGATCGATGTCGGTCACGGCCAGATGCATGCCGATATTGCCGGGGATTCGCGCGTCTCCGTCGTCGAGGGACTGAACGCCCGCGATCTCACCGCTGCCGATCTTCACGGACGCATCCCGGATTTCATCGTTTCCGATGTCAGTTTCATCTCGCTGAAGCTGGCGCTGCCGCCGGCACTCGCCATTGCAAAATCCAGTGCGAGGGCGATCTTTCTGGTCAAGCCGCAATTCGAGGCGGGTCGCGAAGCGATCGGCAAGGGCGGTCTGTTGAAAGATCCCTTCGACGCCGCCCGTGTCGCCGGCCTGCTGCAGGACTGGCTCGACGCCGTCCCCGGCTGGCGCTCGCTCGGCCTGTATCTGTCGCCGATCGAAGGTGGCGACGGCAACCGCGAATTCCTGCTCGGCGGGGTCAAGGATCGATGAGCGCACGCTTCACCATCAAAAAGCTTGGCGCCCAGGGCGACGGCATCGCCGAAACCGAAAGCGGCGATCTGTTCATTCCCTTCACGCTGCCCGGCGAAACCGTCACCGCCGCGCGCGAAAGGGATCGCGCCATGCTGATGGCAGTGCTGGAGGCCTCGCCGCTGCGCATCGATCCCGCCTGCCGCCATTTCACCGAATGCGGCGGCTGCGCCCTCCAGCATTTCGAGGCCGAAGCCTATCGCCAATGGAAACGCGACAAGGTGGTCCACGCCCTGAAGGGCATCGATTGCGACGTTGGCGAACTGGTCGCCTGCGCGCCGCACACGCGCCGCCGTGTGGTGCTTGCCGCCCGGCGCACCGAGACAGGCATGCTGCTCGGCTTCAATCGCCACCTGTCGCCGGAAATCATTTCCATATCCGAATGTCCGATCTCGCTGCCCGAGATCGTCGCCGCGCTCGACCGGCTTAAGGCGCTCGCGGACTTGATCTGCGCCGCCACGAAATCGTTCCGGATGGCGGTGACCGTGACCGGTTCCGGCATCGACGTCGCCGCGCATGAATCCGGCAAGCTCGGCGAGAACCAGCGCCGCATCGCCTCCAATTTCGTCATGGCGCAGGGCTTTGCCAGACTGTCCATCGATGACGAGATCATCATCGAACCGCGGAAGCCCGTGGTCATGTTCGGCAGCGTCGCGGTTGCCGTGCCGCCCGGCGCCTTCCTGCAGGCTACCGAGGCAGCCGAACAGACCATGGCCGATATTGTCGGCGCCCATCTGAAGCGTGCCAAGAAAGTCGCCGATCTTTTCGCCGGCTGCGGCAGTTTTGCCTTGCGATTGGCCGCAAAGTCGGAAGTGCACGCGGTGGAAGGCGATGCGGCGGCCCTTTCTGCGCTCGACCGCGGATCGCGTTTCGCGACCGGCCTGAAGCGGGTGACGGGCGAGCGCCGCGACCTGTTCCGGCGGCCGCTGACATTCAAGGAGTTGAACGCCTTCGACGGCCTCGTCTTCGACCCGCCTCGCGCGGGCGCCGAGGACCAGTCGAAGCAGATCGCCCGCTCGGATGTTCCCTTCGTTGCCGCGGTGTCCTGCAACCCGGTGACGCTGGCGCGCGACCTGCGCATCCTGATCGACGGGGGCTACGCCTTGAAAAGCGTGACGCCGATCGACCAGTTCCTGTGGTCGCCCCATGTCGAGGCCGTCGCCTTGCTGGAGAAACCGAGGCGACGCCGGTAGTCCGATGCCGCTGGCTCGCGGAAATTTGTGAAGCCTGTGCTCTTTCGACGAAATTGCGCCCCAAAGCCGCCGCGTTGCGTCTCTTTATTTTTGCCCGGTTCGGGAAACATTGCGGCCCCTCCGGCGTTGTCAGGCTGAAGGGACGACGGATGGCGGATTGCAATGCGGACGCTTCATAAATTCGTTGGTCTCGTCGTCTTTCTCATCTTTTTCGCGGTCACCGCTGCGACCGGGGCGCTGGCGCAAGGTGAAAAGCGTCTGGCTTTCGTCATCGGCAATGGCGCCTACAAGGCCGGAGAACTCGCGACGGCCGCCAATGACGCCGGCCTGATCGCGCAGACATTGCAGGCCGCCGGGTTCGACGTGGTCGGCGCGCGTGACGTGGACCAGGACTCGCTGCGCGGCGCGTTCCGCGATTTCATGGGCAAGGTGTCCGCCGCCGGTCCCGACGCCGTCGTTTTCATTTATCTCTCAGGCCATGGCGTGCAGTTCGAGGGCGAGAACTACTTCCTGCCGGTCGATGTTCAGATCGCCAATCCAAACGATATCCCGCTTCAGGCGATGCGGATATCCGATATCACCAGGCCGCTGTCCGGATTGCCGACCAAGGTCAATATCGTCGTGCTCGATGCGGCGCGGCCAAATCCCTTCCCAAAGTGGAAGGAGCCGCTGGCCGGTGGCCTTGCCTTGGTCGATCCCGATCCGAACATGCTGATCGCCTTCAACGCCGCTCCGGGAACCGTCGCGCCAGAGGGCAAAGCGCCCTACGGAGCCTACGCCAAGGCGCTTGCCGAGATGATGCGCGAAGGCGGCCTGTCGCTACGGGACGTGTTCGACCGCACGCGCCTGCGCGTCAGCGAGGTTACGCAAGGCGGGGAACTGCCATGGAGCGCTTCGAAGATCACGGCGCCTTTCGTTTTCTTCGAACGCAGCGCGGATGCTCCTCCGCCGAAGGTTTCGGCCGCGGAGACCCGGGCGGCGCGAACCAGGCCGATCCGCGATTTCGACCCGCGTGACGCCTATGTTGCCGCCCTCGAGCGCGACACGATGCGCGGTTACGACGATTTCCTCGATGCCTATCCGCACGATCCGATGGCCAAGCGCGTACGCGCCATCATTGCCGCCCGGCGTGAGGCGATCACCTGGCGCGAGACCTGGATGACGGACACGCCTGAAGCCTACTGGTCCTATCTGGAGCGCTACTCGCGCGGCCCGCATGCTTGGGACGCGCGCCGCCGGCTGGAGCATTTCGACGCGGAGCTGGAACCACCGGAGAGCTTTGACGTCATCGTCTACGACGTGGCGCCACCGCCGCCCGAGGAAATTATCTATGTCGACAGTCCAGTAGTCTTTTTCGACGACTTCGATTTCGCGCCGCCACCGCCGATCACGGTGATCTTCCTGCCGCCGCCGCCGCCGGATTTCGTCGTGCTTGAGCCGCCGCCGCCGCCGGTCGATGTCTTCGTCTTGCCGACTCCCGTGTTCGTGCCGATACCCGTGTTCTTCAACCCGCCGCGCCACATCGTGCCGCCGCCGAACGACATCATCTTCAACAACATCCACAACACGACCGTCATCAACAACATCAACACGACGATCAAAAACGAGACCGATCAGGCCGCGCAGCCAAGTGCCGGTGTTCAGGGTGGCCGCACCACGGGCCGGCAGACGACCGGAGGCGCCGTTGGCGCCCGCGCGGATGCGCTGGCGGCCAGGGTCGCGCTGCCGCCGCCGCTGCAGAAGAAGGCGGCCATGTCCCGTCAGATCACCAATCAGCAACAGGGCGACCGGAAACAGGGCGGCCAGAAACAGGGCGGCGAGAAACAGGGCGGCGAGAAACAGCGCGTCATCGAGGGCCAGCAGTCCGGCACTGCTATTCCGCAGTCCGAGATCCGGTCCGCGACGGGCAAGCTTTCGCGCGACCATGCCCTGCCTGGAGCGAACGGCAAGAGGCTGCCGCTCGTCAACGGCAAGCCGGCACTCAAAGGTCGGAACTTACCTAGCGACCAGAACCTGCCTGGCGACCAGAACCTGCCTGGTGACAAGTCAAGGAAGCGTTTGAGCGAGCGGGGCGCGGCGGGTGGCAACAACCAGCAGGCCACTGGAAACGCCGGCGCCGCCGCTGCCGGCAAAAGCAATGAGCAGACCAGAGCCGGCAATGCCCAGGGCAAGAATCGCAAGCTCCGCAAGTTGCCGGCCGTCAATGGCATGCCGGCCGAGAACCAGCCGAGCGCGCGGGAGAAGTTCCGGAAGAACAATCCGAACGCCTTCTCCGATGAGAGCAGCGGCAGGCCGAAGAAGCTGAGCCGCAAGGACCTGTCAGCCGGCCGCTCTGTTTTCGAATCGGGTGATCAGGGCTCGACCGCAGCCAAAAAGGGCAGGAAATTCCGCAAGCTGCCGACCGTCAACGGTATCCCGGCCGAGAAGCGGCCGCGCGTTGAGGAGCGGTTCAGGAACAACAATCCGGACGTGTTCTCCGAGCGGAACAACGGCAGGCCGAGGAAGCTGATGCGCAGGGATTTGTCTCCCGGCCAGTCCATCGTCGAACCCGGCGAGCAAGGTTTGGCCAACAGGAGCGACAGGGACAGGAAGTTCCGCAGGCTGCAGAACGAAGAAGGGTCCGCCGGTGGCGAGGTCGACGTCCAGCGCAACTCCAAGGTCAACAGGCCGGACGAGAACGCGCAGCGCCGGTTCAGCCAGGAAAGGCAGAACGAGCAGGTGCTGCGGCCGCAAAGACAGGAACCGAAGCCGGAATTCCGAGAGCAGCCGAGACCTCAGATGCAGGAGCGGCGCTTGCCGCAGCCGCAGGAGTCCAAGAAGAAGCCATCTTGCGGGCAAGAGGGCCAGCCGTCCTGCAACCAATAGGCTGGTCGCAGCGGAAGCATTTCCAGGAAAAGGCTCATAGTTCGGCTGCTCGGTCTGAGAGCCTGGCGACACGTCAGGTTTTCGGAGTGCCGCCGCGCTGGTTGATCGACATCCAGATGTTCGGGTTCTGCTGCGACTGGCGTTTCAGGAAATAATAGCCAGTCGCGTTCCAGGGCCGGATTTCATCGGCCAGGTTGTCCAGGACGAGATCGCCCCTGTCGGTCTTCACCGTCAGGATGGTGTGGCCTTCATTGTGCAGGTCGCGAACCACCGTCATCAGCAGCGCCTGCCGGGGAAATCCCGCTTCCATGAGAAGCTTGCGCTTGTAGAGCGCGTAGATCTTGCAGTCGCCCTTGCCGTCCACCGGATAATCCCAGTGGTCCATCATCGTGCCCCAGTGTTCGTAGTTGCTGACCGGTTTGATGGCGCGGTTCGCCTTTTGGTTTATCCGCTTAAGGGTCCGCAGGTTCTGCGCGGTCAGCTTGACGCTCGTGGCCGGCAGGGCGGGCACCTTGCACTCATTCGGCTTGCGACGGCAGAAATCGACCCAGCCATAGGGAACGCTGGTGCGTCCTCCAACGGCGGCGGAGCGCAGGTCGATCGCGATCGGCTGCGCGTTCGTGGCCGGAACCGACGGCCGCTTGAACAATGTCGACTGCGCCGCGGAGGGGTCGACAGATAGCGATGTCGCACCGATCAACGAAACAAGGCCCAGAAGGAAGGAAGAGGTCAGGACGCCAGGGGAACGCAGCACTGCAAACACCACCGCAACGAGAAGACTGGCGACGAGTTAATGCGGAAACGCCGGCCAAGGCAATTGAACAATTAATAATTTGCTAACACGATCGTGTTCGGAGCCCGCTAGGCCTCTTGCACGCCGCCATGCCTTGCAGCCCGAGCAGACTTGACGAGTTTGCGGTCGAAGGTGGCAAATCCCGAGCAATGCGCGGACTTGCCGAGATGCAGTGCATCCGCGAAATCCATCCCCGTCTCGGCCAGATCGAGGGCGGATGAGACGGTGGTGGCATCCTCCATCTCGACAGTTGGGAGCCCGCCGAACGCCCGCAGAGCCCGCGCTACTTCGGCCTGTCCGTAACCATAGGCACTGCGCAGCACCCATTCGACTTCCAGGATCACCGTGGTGGTGGCAAAGACCGACTGACCGTCGATCAACTCTCGGGCGCGCGGCGATTGCTGCGGATGGTCGCTCGTCAGGTAACGAACGATGACATTGGTATCAATCGCGAGCATGGCGTCGCCGCGCCTCGGCAAGCACGCCCGCGTCCATTTCTTCAAGCGTCTTCGGTTTGCCGCTGCGGGGCAGGGAACCAAACACCTCTTCCGGGCGCGATTCGGCAAAAGCCGGCGCAGGCTTCAAAAGGACGCCCTCCGGTGTGTCCTCGACCTGCAGGCGCGTTCCGGCACCCCAATCCCTCCGCTTCCGGATTGCACTGGGCAGGATGACTTGTCCCTTGGTCGAGACAGTCGTTGTGAGTTTTTCGGAAGCGGCCATTGTGGCTTACCTCGTAAGACGAAGGTAAGATACGTCGCAGCCGAACCGAATTCAAGCCCTGAAAGCCGATCGGGATCGTGAAACGGCGCCCGCCCTCAAACCCGGGTGCCGCCGACCGTCATCTGGTTCATCCTGAGATGTGGTTGGCCGACGCCGACCGGCACGCCTTGTCCGGCCTTGCCGCACATGCCGATGCCATTGTCGAGCTTCATGTCGTTGCCCACCATCGAGACGCGGTGCATGGCGTCGGGCCCGTTGCCGATCAGCATCGCCCCCTTGATCGGCTGCGTTACCTTGCCGTTCTCGATCAGGTAGGCCTCGGTGCAGCCGAACACGAACTTCCCGGACGTGATGTCGACCTGGCCGCCGCCGAAGGAGACGGCGTAGATGCCGTTCTTGACGGAGGCGATGATCTCGTCGGGCTCCATGTCGCCCGCGGTCATGTAGGTGTTGGTCATGCGCGGCATCGGCTGGTGCGCGTAGCCTTCGCGCCGGCCGTTGCCGGTTGCCTTCATGCCCATCAGCCGGGCGTTCTGACGATCCTGCATGTAGCCGACCAGTCTGCCATCCTCGATCAGCACGTTGCGGGCCGAAGGCGTGCCTTCGTCGTCGACGGTGAGCGAGCCGCGCCGCTCGGGGATGGTGCCGTCATCGACGACGGTGACGCCCTTGGCGGCGACCTGCTGGCCCAACAGGCCGGCAAAGGCCGAGGTCTTCTTGCGGTTGAAGTCGCCTTCCAGGCCGTGGCCGACGGCTTCGTGCAGCATGACGCCCGGCCAGCCGCTGGAGAGCACGATGTCGAAGGTGCCGGCCGGGGCGGGGATCGCCTCGAGGTTGACCAGCGCTTGCCTCAGCGCCTCTTTTGCAGCGTGTTTCCAGCTGTCCTCGATCAGGAATTCGCCGAACGCCTTGCGCCCGCCCATGCCATAGGAGCCGCTCTCCTGGCGGTCGCCATCGCCGACCACGACCGAGACGTTGATGCGGACCAGCGGCCGGATGTCGCGCACCATCTGGCCGTCGGCGCGCACGATCTCGACATGCTGCCAGGAGGCGGCGAGCGAGGCGGTTACCTGGCGCACGCGCGGATCCTCGGCCCGCAGCCAGGCGTCGATTTCCTGCAGCAGCTTTGCCTTGGCCTCGAAGGAAGGCGAGGGGATCGGGTTCTCCTCGCCATAAAGATGGCGGTTGGTGCGGGCGGGTGCGGCGGCAAGCGTGCCGGAATAGCCGCCCTTGACGGTCGAGACGGCATCCGCCGCACGCAGCAGCGAGGCCTCGGACAGGTCGCTCGAATGGGCATAGCCGCTGGCTTCACCCGCGACCGCGCGCAAGCCAAAGCCCTGGTCGGTGTTGAAATTGGCGGTTTTGAGCCGGCCATTGTCGAACATCAGCGCTTCGCTCTCGCTGTATTCGAGGAACAGTTCGCCGTCATCGGCGCCGTTGATGGTCTCGGCGACGATCTGCTTGATGCGATCGTCTGAAATGTCGAATTGGCCGATCAGGCTGTTCATGGCGCGTCCATTCGTGGGAAGATTGCTGCTTTCCCCCGATGTAGGCGTGAAGCCGCGCCGAGACAATCGGCAATGGAGATCCATGTCGCCGAATGACAGCGTCCGCTCGATGCGGGCGCCGCTTTCTGGTCATGAAAAACGCGTCATACTCGCGGTTCTGTGCAAGAGGCCGGGATCAGGGCAGCGCGGCAAAACCATCGGCGAAACCCTTGAGGTCTACCGGGATGCCGATGCCTTCCTCAGGTGTCTGGAAGACGATGAACGTCGCCGATGTGCCGGTCTTCAGCGTGTCGAGCAGCGGCTTTTCGAGGATGACCTCGGCATAGCATCCGTCCTGGAAACAGCGCACGAAATAGGCGCGGCCGATATCCTTGCCGTCGACATTGAGGCCGAGCCCGTTCGGCAAAAGCACGCCAAGCGGCGCCAGCACGCGCAGGATCTCGGCCTTGTTGTCAGCGGTGCGCAGCACGACGACCGACAGGCCCATTTCCGGACGGTCCTCGGCGACGACGTTCTGCATCATCACGCATTGTTCCGAGGTGGCGCCGGCCGGCGTGTCGCAGATGATCGACCAGGCGCCATGCGTCGAGCGCACCGTGCCGCTCGGCTGGGCGGCGTTGGCCTGACCGGTGACGAACAGACCGGCCGCCGACAGGGCAGCGACAAGCATGGCCTTGACCAATGTGCTCGAAAGCCCCGGTCTCGTATGCCCCAGTCCTGAAAGCCAAGAGTTCATGACGGCTCCATTGCGAATCACGGCACTTTAAGCCGCGCCAATGCCAAGTAAAGGACGAGACCGCACGCGAACTGTCCCGAAACAGGCGATGCAGCGCTTTTCCCTGCCAATTTCGCCTGAATTACGACGCTCCCCGCGTCCTGCCGACATGAAGCGGGTGGCCTGCCGAACATACGCGTTTCGTCGTCGCGGCCGCTGCCCCGGAGGGGCCATGCCAGCCTGCGCGCAAAAATGCCGCACGGTTTCGGCCGCTCCTTTCTTGCGGAGGGAAAAAGAGTATGGTTTGAACCAGCTTGAGACTGTCGGGATTCCCGTCCCGGCATTGTTCGTTATTCTCGTTGGCATCGCCGCGAGGAACTGGGAGACGAAGAGGGCGATGAGAAATTTTCTAGCTAGCGCCAGGTTTCCAGCAAGTGCCAGGTTTCTGAGTGCCAGGTTTCTGAGCACTTGTGCCGCTGCCACGATTTTTGCCGGCACATCCGCCCGGGCCGATCAGCCGGTGGAATGGGAGACGACCTTCCAGGCGCCGGCGACCGACATGATGCGGCAGATCGAATGGTTCGGAAACTACACGATGTGGTTCATCGCCCCGATCACCATTCTGGTGCTGCTCCTCCTCGCCTATTGCATCGTGAAATTCCGCGCGAGTGTGAACCCGGTTCCCTCCAAGACCAGCCACAACACGCTGATCGAGGTGGTCTGGACCGTCGGCCCCGTCGTGGTCCTGCTTTGCCTCGCCATTCCCTCGTTCCAGCTCCTGACCGCGCAGTACACGCCGCCGGAAGACGCCAAGCTGACCGTCAAGGCCACTGGCAACCAGTGGAACTGGGATTACGAGTACCAGACCGACAACACGCTCTCCTTCAATTCGGCCATCCTCCAGGATGGCGATCGCGCCAAGGCGGGCAAGGAGGATCGCAAGGTCTATCCGCGTCTGCTCGCCGTCGACAACGAACTGGTGGTGCCGGTCAACACGATGACCCGCGTGCTTGTCACCGCGACCGACGTGATCCACTCCTTCGCCATGCCGTCGTTCGGCATCAAGATCGACGCCATTCCGGGACGCACCAACGAGACCTGGTTCAAGGCGGAGAAGGAAGGCCTTTATTATGGCCAGTGCTCGCAGCTTTGCGGCAAGGACCATGCCTTCATGCCGATCGCCATCCGTGTCGTCTCGGACGCGCAGTTCAAGACCTGGCTGGCTTCAGCCAAGACCGATCTGCCCGGCGCCAACAAGACGCTGATGGCCGAGGTCGACGGCCAGAACAAGGTAGCGGCCGCCGGCAATTGATGCCGCGGGTTAGCAAGATTTAGGGAACGGAGCCGAACATGGCAGACGCTGCAGCTCACGACGGGCACGACCACAAGCCTTATCACGGCTGGGTGCGCTGGGTTTATTCGACCAACCACAAGGATATCGGTACGCTCTACCTGATCTTCGCGATCATGGCCGGCATCATCGGCGGCGCGCTGTCGGTTGCGATCCGCATGGAGCTGCAGGAGCCTGGCATCCAGATATTCAGCGGTCTGGCGCAGATGGTCTACGGCATGAACGGTGACGCGGCGGTCGATGGCGGCAAGAGCATGTACAATGCCTTTGCCACCGCCCACGCGCTGATCATGATCTTCTTCATGGTCATGCCCGCGCTCATCGGTGGTTTCGCCAACTGGATGGTGCCGATCATGATCGGCGCTCCCGACATGGCGTTCCCGCGCATGAACAACATCTCCTTCTGGCTGCTGCCGCCGGCCTTCATCCTGCTGCTCACCTCGATGTTCGTGCCGAGCGCGCCGGGTGCCTATGGCGTCGGCGGTGGCTGGACGCTTTATCCGCCGCTGTCGACCTCGGGCCAGCCGGGGCCGGCCATGGATCTGGCGATCCTGTCGATCCACATCGCCGGTGCCTCGTCGATCCTCGGTGCGATCAACTTCATCACCACCATCTTCAACATGCGCGCTCCTGGCATGACGTTGCACAAGATGCCGCTGTTCGCGTGGTCGGTGCTTGTCACCGCATTCCTGCTGCTGTTGTCCCTGCCGGTCCTGGCCGGCGGCATCACCATGCTGCTCACCGACCGCAATTTCGGCACGGCCTTCTTCGCGCCGGACAGCGGCGGCGATCCGCTTCTGTTCCAGCACCTGTTCTGGTTCTTCGGTCACCCGGAAGTCTACATTCTGATCCTGCCGGGCTTCGGCATCATCAGCCATATCGTCTCGACCTTCTCGAAGAAGCCGGTGTTCGGCTATCTCGGCATGGCTTACGCCATGGTGGCGATCGGCGCCGTCGGCTTCATCGTCTGGGCGCACCATATGTACACGACCGGTCTGTCGCTCGACACGCAGCGCTATTTCGTCTTCGCCACGATGGTCATCGCGGTGCCGACCGGCGTGAAGATCTTCTCCTGGATCGCCACGATGTGGGGCGGTTCGATCTCGTTCAAGACTCCGATGCTGTGGGCGCTGGGCTTCATCTTCCTGTTCACCATCGGTGGCGTCACCGGCGTCCAGCTGGCCAATGCCGGCCTCGACCGCTCGCTGCATGACACCTATTTCGTGATCGCCCACTTCCACTACGTCCTGTCGTTGGGCGCGGTATTCGCCATCTTCGCCGGCTGGTACTACTGGTTCCCGAAGATGACCGGCTACATGTACTCGCCGGTGATCGCCAACACCCACTTCTGGGTCACGTTCGTCGGCGTCAACCTGATCTTCTTCCCGCAGCACTTCCTCGGCCTCGCCGGCATGCCGCGCCGCACCATCGACTATCCCGATGCGTTTGCCGGCTGGAACTATGTGTCGTCGATCGGGTCCTATATCTCGGCCGTCGGCGTGGTGATCTTCCTCTACGGCGTGTTCGAAGCCTTCCAGAAGAAGCGGATCGCCGGCGCCAATCCGTGGGGCGAGGGTGCAACGACGCTGGAATGGCAGCTGCCTTCGCCGCCGCCTTTCCACCAGTGGGAACAGCTGCCGAAGATCAAGTAAGGCGGCTGCCCGCTCGAATACGAAGCCGCCGGTCCGCCGGCGGTTTCGGCCAACGGAATAATGGACTTGAGTACGCATGGCCCTAGTCGACGAAACCAGCATTGACGAAGCCGGCTTCCGCATGTCGGAAGCGACGGCGGGCGATTTCTTCGCCCTGCTGAAGCCGCGCGTCATGTCCCTGGTGGTGTTCACGGCCTTTGTCGGCCTGGTCGCGGCGCCAGTGACCATCAATCCGTTGCTGGCGGTGATCGCCATCCTGGCTATTGCCATCGGCGCCGGTGCCTCGGGCGCGCTCAACATGTGGTACGACGCCGACATCGATGCGGTGATGACCAGGACCGCCACCCGTCCGGTGCCGTCCGGCCGCATCCAGCCGCACGAGGCGCTGACCTTCGGCCTGGTGCTGTCGGCGCTGTCGGTGATGACGCTCGGCGTGCTCGCCAACTGGCTGGCGGCGACGCTGCTGGCTTTCACCATCTTCTTCTATGCCGTCGTCTACACGATGTGGCTGAAGCGCTGGACACCGCAGAACATCGTCATCGGCGGCGCGGCCGGTGCGATCCCGCCGGTCATCGGCTGGGCCGCGGTGACCGGGTCGGTCAGCGTCGAAAGCATCGTCCTCTTCCTGATCATCTTCCTGTGGACGCCACCGCATTTCTGGGCCTTGGCGCTGTTCAAGTCCGAGGACTACGAACGCGCCGGCATCCCGATGATGCCGAATGTCGCCGGCCACGCGTCGACCCGCCGTCAGATCTTCGCCTACGCGCTGGTGCTGGCGCCGGTCGGTGTGCTGCCGTGGCTGCTCGGCTACACCACGCCGATCTATGGCGTTGCCGCTGTGCTGCTCGGGGTTGGCTTTGTCTGGTATGCGTGGAAGGTGCTCGGCATGGCCGACGACGACCGCGTCATGAAGCCGGCCAAGGCTTTGTTCGCCTATTCGCTTCTCTATCTCTTCGCCATCTTCGCCGCCTATCTGGCCGATAGCGTGGTCGAACGCGCGCTTGCCATGGGTGGGGCATGACCATGATCGAGGAAAAGCTCGAGACGGTCACCTTGACCGAGCGCCAGAAGAAGGCGCGGCGCAGCCGTTCCGTCGCCATTGGCCTGGCGCTGGCGGTGCTGGTCGTCATTTTCTACATCGCGACGATCATTAAGTTCGGCCACAATTTGGGCACCATGTGATGAGCGCCGGGACATCCAGGCCGGCCGGCAGGAACAGCAACCGCATCGTCGCGGCTGTCTGCCTCGCCTTCTTCACCGGCATGATCGGCATGGCCTACGCCGCCGTTCCGCTCTACAAGATGTTCTGCCAGGCGACTGGCTATGGCGGCACGACGCAACGGGTCGAAAAACAGTATGCCGGCCGCGTGCTAGACCGTGAAATTACCGTCCGCTTCGACGCCAACATCGCGGGCGTGCCATGGGAGTTCCAGCCGGTCCAGCGCTCGATGACGATGAAGATCGGCGAGACGGTGCAGGCGCATTACCAGGCGACCAACAAGTTCGACCGCCCCGTTACCGGCCGCGCCACCTTCAACGTGCAGCCGGAACTGGCTGGCCCGTACTTCAACAAGGTCGAGTGTTTCTGCTTCACCGATACGACGCTGAAGCCCGGCGAGACGCTGGACATGCCGGTCGTCTTCTATGTGGACCCCGACATTGTGAACGTACCGGAACTGAAGGACATGAAGACGATCACGCTGTCCTATACGATGTTCCCGGTCGAGAAGAACAAGCCGGTCGCCTCCTCGGAGCCGGCAAAGGGCAGTAGCAAGACAATTTCAAATACCGAAAATCTCGGGGGTTGATATGGCAGACGCGCACGCACAACATCACGACTATCATCTCGTCGATCCAAGCCCGTGGCCCTTCCTGGGATCGGTGGGGGCGCTCGTCACCGCTTTCGGCGGTGTTTGCCTCATGGAATATTTGAAGGGCGGCTCCTTCCCGATCTTCGGCTTCAACATCGCCAATCCGTGGCTGTTCTTCATCGGCATCGCGATCGTCCTCTACACCATGTTTGCCTGGTGGTCGGACACCATCAAGGAAGCGCATGAGGGCCACCACACGCGGGTCGTGTCGCTGCACCTGCGCTACGGCATGATCATGTTCATCGCCTCGGAGGTGATGTTCTTCGTTGCCTGGTTCTGGGCCTATTTCGACGCCAGCCTTTTTGCCGGCGAGGCACAGAACTACGCGCGCCACGCATTTACCGGTGGCGTTTGGCCGCCGAAGGGCATGGAGGTTCTCGATCCCTTCCACCTGCCGCTCTACAACACCGTCATCCTGCTTCTGTCGGGCACCACGGTCACCTGGGCGCACCATTCGCTCATCCATGGCGATCGCAAGGGGCTGGTCAACGGCCTGGTGCTGACCGTCGGCCTCGGCATGCTCTTCACCATGGTCCAGGCCTACGAGTACATGCACGCTCCGTTCGGCTTCAAGGATTCCATCTACGGCGCCACCTTCTTCATGGCGACCGGCTTCCATGGCTTCCATGTCATCATCGGCACCATCTTCCTGCTGGTCTGCCTGATCCGGGCGATGAAGGGCGACTTCGCCCCCAAGCAGCATTTCGGCTTCGAGGCAGCCGCCTGGTACTGGCACTTCGTCGACGTGGTCTGGCTGTTCCTGTTCGCCTCGATCTATGTCTGGGGATCGGTCGGCGCGGTCATCGAAGGCCACTGACCCAGTCTTTAGCATTTCGATTTCGGGAAGGCGGCCGCGGCGACGCGGTCGCCTTCTTCTTTTCGGCGCCTTCTTCTTTTCGGCGCAATGATCGCCGATCGATTGCCGATGCGGCGGACGGTTTCCCGGGCGATTTGCGCATTTATCCTCCTGGCATTCCCGGCCCTTGCCGCCGAGAAGGTCGATCTGGTGCGTGTCCACAAGGCGGAACGGCGCCTTGAACTGATCGGCGACGACAAGGTGGTGCGCAGCTACGGCATCGCGCTCGGTGGCGCTCCGGTCGGCCACAAACACCAGGAGGGCGATCAGCGCACGCCCGAGGGGCGCTATATCCTCGACTGGCGCAACCCGAACAGCATCGCCTACAAGTCGATCCACGTCTCCTATCCCAATGCCGACGATCTGGCGGCGGCGAAGAGGCGCAATGTCGACGCCGGTGGCATGATCATGATCCACGGCCAGCCAAACGGTTTCGGCTGGTGGGGCTGGCTGCTTCAATTGGTCGACTGGACCGACGGTTGCATTGCCGTTACGGACTCGGACATGGACGAAATCTGGGCAAAGGTGGCCGATGGGACACCCATCGAGATCGGGCAATAAGCATGAGTGACGGGCCATCCATGACTGAAGACAAGGCGATCTGGCCTCCCATCGAGCCGATTTCGGCCGGCCTGCATGGCCGCTGCCCGCGCTGCGGCGAGGGGCGGCTGTTTTCCGGCTTCCTCACCGTCGGCAAACGCTGCGTCAATTGCGGCCTCGATTATTCCTTCGCCGATGCCGGCGACGGGCCGGCGGTCTTCGTCATCCTGATCATCGGCTTCATCATTGTCGGCCTGGCGCTCTGGGTCGAAGTGACGCTGAGTCCGCCGCTCTGGCTGCACCTGCTGGTCTGGATTCCGATGGCCCTGGTGCTGTGCCTGACGGCGCTGCGGCTGATCAAGGGCGTGCTGCTGACGCTGCAATACGCCAACAAGGCGTCCGAGGGCCGGCTGGATCGTGGCGAATGAGCGAGGCCTGCGTCAAAGGCAGCGGCCCCTCGCGGCCACGATCTCTATTGCTGCTCGGCCTTGGCCTTGTGCTGCTGTTGATCCTGCTGGCGCTCGGCACCTGGCAGGTCCAGCGCCTGCACTGGAAGGAAGGCCTTCTGCAGACCATCGACCAGCGCACCCATGCGGTGCCACGGCCGCTGGCCGAGGTGGAAAAGGAATTCGCCTCGACCGGGGATGTCGACTACACGCCGGTCACCGTCAGCGGAACCTTCCTGCACTCGGGCGAGCGGCATTTCTATGCAACCTGGGAAGGCGAGGCCGGCTTCAACGTCTACACGCCGCTGGCGCTGGACGATGGCCGCTTTGTCCTGATCAATCGCGGCTTCGTACCTTACGACCTCAAGGATGCCGCCAAGCGCGCCAAGGGACAGGTGACTGGCAAGGTCACGGTCACCGGGCTTGCCCGCAATCCGCTGCCGGCAAAGCCGTCGATGATGCTTCCCGAGAACGATGTGGCGAAGAACATCTTCTACTGGAAGGATCGCGACGTGATGGCGGGGAGCGCCGGCCTGCCCGCGGGGTACACCCTGGTGCCGATCTTCATCGATGCCGACAAGACGCTGAATCCGGGCGGTCTGCCGGTCGGAGGCGTCACCATCATCGACCTTCCGAACAGCCATCTGCAATATGCTGTCACCTGGTATGGGCTTGCCGCGGCACTGGCAGCCGTGCTCGTCCTGCGGCTTCGCCGTCCCGCGAAAGAGGATTGAAGGTGACCGAACCCCTTTCTACCATTACCCCCCTTTCTATCATTACCCCTTGCTACCATTACCCTTGACAGGGCGGGGGTAGGCACCTCATTTCGGCGCTGACGAACCGGCCAGGATTCAATGCTTCAGACAACCACCAAGCCTCCGCTGACGATCCGGCTCTGCCAGCCGCGCGGCTTTTGCGCCGGCGTCGACCGTGCCATCCAGATCGTCGTGCTGGCGCTGAAGAAATATGGCGCGCCGGTCTATGTCCGCCACGAGATCGTGCACAACCGTTATGTCGTCGAGGGACTGCAAAGCCTTGGCGCCGTCTTTATCGAAGAGCTTTCCGAGATTCCGGCCGAACACCGGCAGTCGCCGGTCGTCTTCTCCGCGCATGGCGTGCCGAAGTCGGTGCCGGCGGATGCCCAGGCGCGCAACCTGTTCTATCTCGACGCCACATGCCCGCTGGTCTCCAAGGTCCACAAGCAGGCGATGCGCCATCAGCGGCTCGGCCGCCATGTCCTCTTGATCGGCCATGCCGGGCATCCCGAGGTGATCGGCACGATGGGGCAACTGCCGGAAGGTGCCGTGACGCTGGTCGAGACCGAGGCCGATGCGGCCAGCCTTGCGCCCGCCGATCCGCATGCGCTCGGCTTCGTCACCCAGACCACGCTGTCGGTCGAGGACACCGCCGGTATCATCCGGGCGCTGCAGGAGCGCTTTCCCGACCTGCAGGCGCCGGCGGCGGAATCGATCTGCTATGCCACCACCAACCGCCAGGAAGCCGTCAAGGATACCGCGCCGGGTGCTGACCTCTATTTGATCGTCGGTGCCCCCAATTCCTCCAATTCGCGCCGCCTTGTCGAAGTGGCGGAGCGAGCCGGCGCCACGATGTCGCTTCTCGTGCAGCGCGCCGCCGAGATTCCGTGGAATGACATCGGCAACATCTCGACGCTTGGCCTGTCCGCGGGGGCGTCGGCACCGGAGATCATCGTCGACGAAATCATCGACGCGTTCCGCCAGCGCTTCGATGTGACCATCGACCTGGCCATCACGGCCACCGAAACGGAGGATTTCCCGGTCATGCGGGTATTGCGCGATGTCGAACTGACGCCGGCCGACATGGCCTTCGTCAACGGGGCTGCGTAAGATCCATGGCTGTCTACACCGATGTTGCGGAAGGCGAACTCGGCGCTTTCCTGAAGCACTACCCGGTCGGCGATCTCCTATCCTACAAGGGCATCGCGGAAGGCACCGAGAATTCGAACTTCCTGCTGCACACCTCCAGCGGCTCCTACATCCTGACGCTTTACGAAAAGCGCGTCGAGAAGGCGGATCTGCCGTTTTTCCTCGGCCTGATGAGGCATCTTGCCAACAAGGGCGTGTCCTGCCCGCTGCCGGTGACCGCGCATGACGGCAGCGTCATCGGTACGCTGGCCGGTCGGCCGGCGGTCATCATCACCTTCCTCGAAGGGCTTTCGCTGCGGCGTCCGGCGGCAGCGCATTGCGCCGAGGTCGGCAGGGCGCTGGCGGCCCTCCATTTGGCCGGTGCCGATTTTTCGATGACCCGCCCCAACGCGCTCGCCATCGACGGTTGGCGCAAGCTGTGGGACGCGTCCCGCGCCCGCGCCGACGAGGTCGAGCCGGGCCTAGCGGCCGAGGTCGACGCCGACTTCGCCGATTTCGAGCGCAACTGGCCGAAGGACCTACCCCAAGGCATCATCCACGCCGATCTGTTCCCGGACAATGTCTTCTTCCTCGGCGAGAAGCTCTCCGGCCTGATCGACTTCTATTTCGCTTGCGACGACCTCTACGCCTACGACGTTGCCACCTGCCTCAACGCCTGGTGCTTCGAAAAGGACTTTTCCTTCAACCTCACCAAGGGCAAGGCACTGCTCGAGGGCTATCAGAGCGTGCGCCCCCTGAGCGACGGGGAAAAGACGGCGCTGCCGATGCTGGCGCGCGGTTCTGCGCTGCGGTTCATGTTGACCCGGCTCTACGACTGGCTCACCGTTCCCGATGGCGGCCTGGTCATGAAACGCGACCCGACCGAATACATCAGACGGATGCGGTTCCATCGGGCGATCAAATCTGCTTCGGAATATGGGCTGGCATGAGCAAGAAAGTTGAAATCTTCACCGACGGCGCCTGTTCGGGCAATCCTGGTCCAGGCGGCTGGGGCGCTATCCTGCGCTTCAACGGCGCCACCAAGGAGCTTTCCGGCGGCGAGGCGGAGACGACCAACAACCGCATGGAGTTGCTGGCGGCCATCTCGGCGCTGAATGCGCTGAAGGAACCCTGCACGGTCGAACTTCATACCGACAGCAAATATGTCATGGACGGCATTTCCAAGTGGATCCACGGCTGGAAGAAGAACGGCTGGAAGACCGCCGACAAGAAGCCGGTCAAGAACGGTGAACTCTGGCAGGCGCTGGACGAGGCCAACCGGCGTCACAAGGTCACCTGGAACTGGGTCAAGGGCCATGATGGCCATGTCGAGAACGAACGCGCCGACGAATTGGCGCGGCAAGGCATGGCGCCGTTCAAGAAAGGCCCGTTCAAACCTGCAGCGCAGCCGAAGCCGGCAGCGCAGGCAAAGCAGCCGGCGGTGGCCAAGGCGCGGCGCTCGACCCAAAGTTACTGAGCTTCGAGGCGTTCCGCTCGCGCGCAGGAGCCTTTGCCGTGTCGACCTTGGTCTACATCACGCATCCCCAGGTTCAGGTCGATGCCAGTGTTCCGGTGCCGGAATGGGGCCTGTCCGACATCGGGCGGGTGCGAGCCATTGCCATGCTCGATCAGCCATGGGTCGGGCCGATCCGGCGTATCGTCTCGTCGGCTGAGCGCAAGGCGGTGGAAACCGCCGAGATCCTGGCAAGGCATCTGCGCCTTGCAGTCGAGGTGAGGCAGCGGATGCATGAGAACGACCGGTCGGCGACAGGCTTCCTGCCGCCGCCGGAGTTCGAAGCCGTCGCGGACCAGTTCTTCGCCAACCCATACGGCAGCATTCGCGGATGGGAGCGGGCGATCGATGCCCAGAACCGGATCGTGAGCGAGGTCGACGCCGTGCTGGCCACCAGGCAGGCCGGCGATATTGCCGTCGTCGGCCATGGCGGCGTCGGCACGCTCCTGCTGCTGTCTCTCACCGGAGGGGAGATCAGCCGCGAAGCGGATCAGCCACCGGGCGGCGGCAACTATTTCGCTTACGATATCGGCGCGCGCCAAGTCATCCACGGATGGCGGCCGATCGACAGGTAGTCTTGACCAGCACCCGTTCAGCCGGCGTAAGCATATGGTCGGCAAGCCCTCTTGGTGGCGTTGGAGTTGCTCAAGGGCGTGGATGGGAGTAATATTTCCTACCATCGAGCAATAGGAAGCTACATGGCAAACGTGGAAAAAATGAGCGTGGCCGTGACCCCGCAACAGGCCGCGATGATGCGAGAGGCGGTGGAAGCGGGCGAGTATGCCACCGCAAGCGAGATTGTGCGCGAAGCGATGCGGGATTGGCTGGCCAAGCGCGAACTGCGGCATGACGATATCCGCCGGCTGAGGCAGCTCTGGGATGAAGGCAAGGCAAGCGGGAGACCGGAGCCTGTGGATTTCGACGCGTTGCGAAAGGAAGCTCGGCAAAAGCTGACGGAAGCCTCGCCGAATGGCCGTTAGGCTTGTCTGGTCACCCACAGCCAAGGCGGATCTCATCGACATCTACGTATGATAGGCAGCGAAAACATACGGGCGGCCGATCGCTACTACGATCAGTTGGAAGCGCGGGCTTACAGCTGGCAGACCAGCCACGCATGGGTGTCAGGCGACCGGACATCAGGCCTTCCGCACGAATGCTGGTGGAGGCGCCGTTTGTACTGCTCTACGAAACGGTACCGGACACCGACGATGGCCCTGTTGAGTGGGTTGAAATCGTTCGTGTGATGGATGGGCGGCGGGATCTGAACCGTCTGTTCTAGTTCTCTAACGGATCAGCAGCGCAGTGCCCCAAAGCCCAATCGCGAACACGGTGTGCGAGACCAGGTTGAGTGCCCGGATCTGCATCGGATTGGGCCGCTTCGACGCCGCCCATCCGGCACCCATCCCAGGCGCCAGCAGGAACCAGCCGGCGCCGACAGTGACGATGCCCAGGATGAAAGCCGGCAGGAAAGTCGGCGCCGCAAGCCAGGCGGCTCCTGCCACCACGACCAGGATGATGCCGTAGACGATGCCGACGAAATAATGAAACGCCCAGCCCAGCGCCACCTCATTCGCGTAGGGCGCGGCCACGCCGATATCGTCGTGGAAGACCTTGTCGCGCAAGTGCCAGACCCAGCGGCCGACAGGCCCCCAATTCGGCCGCGGCTGGCCGAATGCGTAGTGGAGGAAGAAGGCCCAGATATCCATCAGCGCCGTGGCGCCGATGCCGATCGCGACCGCGCGCCAGAGGATGTCAAACATCGTTGTAATCCCCCCAAATTGTCACTTCTGGACTACAAACTCGATCGTCGGGCGAGGGCGGCTACTGTGGCCCCGCACGCCCGACGCCGTCGTTGAGCTCAGAGCTGTCCGAGAATATGAGCCGCACCGGACTCGTCGACGCCGGGCTTGGTCTCGACGTTGACCGCGGTGACCTTGCCGTCGTCGACGATCATCGAAAACCGCTTCGAGCGCAGGCCCATGCCGCCCGCGGAAAGGTCGTTATCGAGGCCGACCGCCTTGGCGAAATCGCCATTGCCGTCGGCAAGGAACAGGATCTTGCCCTCGCCGCCGGTGAAGCGCGCCCAGGCGCCCATGACGTGGACATCGTTGACCGAGACGACGGCGATGGTGTCGACGCCGCGCGCCAGGATGGCGTCGTGGTTCTCGATGTAGCCGGGCAGGTGGTTGTTGCTGCAGGTCGGCGTGAAGGCGCCGGGAACGCCGAACAGCACGACCTTCTTGCCGGAGAAAATCTCGGCTGACGTGATCGCCTTGGCGCCGTCGGCGGTCATCGTCTTGAAGGTCGCTTCAGGCAGCTTGTCGCCAACGGAAATGGTCATGAGTTCCTCGCTTGGGGAATGGGAAGGATGCGTGCCTGCGTAGCGAACTCGGCGGCGTCCTGCAACTCTCGAGGCAGGACATCACGGGAAAGGCAGAAGCCCTTCGACCGCGCCCGCCGAACTCGTCAGTGTATAGTGAAGCCCGCCATCGGTTGGTGTCGTCGAAGGGCGGTCGAGGATCGGTACGGTGAAGATCAGCTTGCCGTCCTTTTCACTGCGCGAAGGGGGGCCGAACATGTAGTCCCGCTCGCCGGCGACGAAGAAATCCGCCGCCTCCGGATCGCCCGGAAAACTCGCCTCGACAACCAGCGTCTCATGATCGCCGGGCAGGACATTGATGCCGAAATCGGACCTTGCCGGTGCGGGCAACGCCGCGAAGCTCGCCTTCACCAGTGCCGCATCCTCGGCATTGTCCGGGTCGGAAGCGGGGTCGACGGTCAGCCGCGTCTGCACGGGGATGCAGATCGTTTCGCAGATGCCGAGAAAGACGTTGGCGTCGATGACGGCCTGATCCTTGGCCGCCGACAGCGTGAACACCACCGGCAGCGACACCGGATAATCGTAACCTGCCCATTTGCCATAACCATCGTCATGACGCTGCGGCGCCGGAAAGGACAGCTTGGCATCTGTGATGTTGGTGCTGGCGGAAACATCGAGTTGCGGCGGCACGCCGGCGTCGCCCGGATCACGCCAGTAGGTCTTCCAGCCCGGCTTTAACGCAATGTCGAGAACGCCCTGGATGCGGCCGGCATTGTCCGGCTTGCCTGACGTCACCAGCCGCACCTTGCCGCCTTCGCTGCTGTACCATGCCGACGAGGACGCTATGGCGGGAACGATGCTTGCCGAAGCGATGACGGCGCCGAGCAACAGGATTTTCAAGCTTTGCATGGCGGTGATTTGATCGTCCGTTCGTGGCGGTGCAATGATTTCATGGCCTTGCCGATATCATATTTGCGTGACCCTTGCGGACAAACTATGCGGGCCTGGCGGCAGGGCTTTGGTCGAATCCACCGCTGCGCATCTTTTCGGCGCCGGGGAAACGCGTTACCCTCGCTGCCATGGATTTGTTGCGCCACAAGAAGACAGCCGCTGGACGCGGCTTTCTCGACGATCAGTTCCTGATTGCCATGCCCGGCATGAAGGACGACCGTTTCACGCGCTCGGTCATCTATGTCTGCGCGCACAGCGATGAAGGCGCGATGGGCCTGATCATCAACCAGACCCAGCAGATGCTGTTTCCGGACCTGTTGGTGCAGCTCGGCATCATGAACGAGCAGGAGGCGATCCGCTTGCCCGCGCAGGCGCGCGATTTCGTCGTGCGCAATGGCGGGCCTGTCGATCGCAGCCGGGGTTTCGTCCTGCATTCGGGCGACTACCGCGTGGAATCGTCGCTGTCCGTTTCCGATGACATCTGCCTGACCGCGACCGTCGACATATTGCGCGCCATTTCGTCGGGTCGCGGGCCTCGCCGCGCGCTGATGGCGCTGGGTTATTCCGGCTGGGGCGCCGGCCAACTGGAAACCGAGATCGCCGAGAATGGCTGGCTGACCTGCCCGGCCAGCCCCGAACTTCTGTTCGACGCCGACATCGAGCGCAAATACGATCGTATCCTCGCCTCGATCGGCATCGATCTGGCGCATCTCAGCCTCGCCGCCGGACACGCCTGACCCATCAGGCCGACACAGAGGCCGTTTCGAAACTCGCTCATGCGAGTCATATGATGGTGATTTCGAGAACCGGAGCGGAGCGTACTTAGGTACGTGAGCACCGGAAGCGCAGAAAGCGCCATCACATGGCCGCAGGAGCAGAGTTTCCAAACGGCCTCTAAGCCTGCGTCAGCGGATATTGCTCCTTCAGCGTCTTCAGCACCTGGTCGCCTGGCATAGGCGCGCCGAACATGAAGCTCTGCACATATTCGCAGCCCATCTGGCGCAGTTCCAGCGCATCGCGTTCGTCTGAAATGCCCTCGGCCACCACCGAAAGGCCGAGCTCATGGGCCATGTTGACCATGGATTTGAGCAGCACGGCGCGCTTAGGTGTGCTGTCGTCGACAAAACTCTTGTCGATCTTGATGGTGTCGAAGGGGAAACGCGTCAGATAGGCGAGCGAGGAATAGCCGGTGCCGAAATCGTCCAGCGACAGGCCGATGCCGAGCTGCTTCAGCTTCGTCAGCACGTGGGCGGTCTGTTCCGGATTGTCCATCACCAGGGATTCGGTGAGTTCGAGCCGGAAGCAGCGCGGCTTCAGGTTGGCCCGTGCGATGACGGAGCGGACGTCGCTGACCAGGTCGCGGCGGATGAGCTGGCGGCTGGACAGGTTGACCGAGACCGACAGCGGCGCGTCGCCGATCTGCTTTTGCCATCCGGCAAGATCCTCGGCCGCCTGCTGCATGGCGAACAGCCCAAGCTGGACGATCAGCCCGCAGCTTTCGGCGACGGGGATGAAATCGGCAGGCGGGATCATGCCGCGGCGCGGATGATCCCAGCGCAGCAAGGCCTCGAAGCCGGCGACGCTGCCGTCCTCCAACCGCACGATCGGCTGGTAGGCAAGCGTGAATTCGCGCCGCTCGATGGCGCGCCGCAGGTCGGATTCGAACTGCAGCCGGTCGGTGCCGACGGTGCGGAAAGCCGGGCGGAACGGCTCGATCCTGTCGCCGCCGAAACGCTTGGCCTGATGCATGGCAAGCTCGGCGTCCTTGACCATGTCCTCGGCCGAGGTCTGCGCCGAGGTCCAGGTGATCAGGCCGATCGAGGCGGTCAGCACGATCTCGCGCTTGGCGAAGGTGATCGGATTGTTAATCGCATGCTTGATGGCATCGGCCACGCCGGCGATGCGGGCAGGGTCTTGTTCGGAAAGCAGCATCAGGGCGAATTGATCGCCGGCGAAGCGTGACAGCGAATCCTTCGGCTTCAAGAGCCGATGCAGCCGGCGCGCGATGGTGAGCAGGATGGTGTCGCCGGCCGAGATGCCTAGCCCGTCATTGACCTGCTTGAAGCGGTCGATGTCGATGACGAATACGGTCGGCCGCACCTTTTCCTCGGTGCGGGCGATCGAGATGATCGCCTCCAGCCGGTTCATGAACAGTTCGCGGTTCGGCAGGCCGGTCAAGTTGTCGTGCACGGCATCGTGCAGCAGCCGTTCCTCGGATTTTTTTTGCTCGGTGACATCGACCATGGTGCCGACGCAGCGGATGACCTCGCCGTCCGATCCGATGACCGGGCGGGCGCGCAAGGCGAACCAGTGATAATGCCCGTCGGCGCCGCGCAGGCGGAAGTTCTGCGACACCCGTCCGCGGCGGTGCTCCAGCACCACGTCGAGCGTCGTGCGGAACGTGTCGCGGTCGTCGGCATGCAGCACCGGCAGCCAGTTGCGTGCCGCACCCCCCAGGCTGTTGGGGGCCAGGCCGAGCTGGATGCTGACATCGGGCTTGGTCACCACGCGGTCGCGCAGCACGTCCCAGTCCCACACCGTATCGCCCGATCCGGCCACCGCCAGCGCCTGGCGCTCGAGGTCGGAGAACAGCCCCTGGTGCAATGCACCGCCGGCAAAGGCGTGCTGCATGACGGTGAAGCCGATCAACAGGATGATCAGTATCAAGCCGCCGCCGAGCGCCGGCTGGGCGATGTCGTTGTCGAGCATGCCGGTGATCGCCATCCACGATCCACAGAGCCACAGCAGCACCATGACCCAACTGGGCACCAGCATGATGGCCCGGTCATAGCCGCGAATCCCGAGGAAGATGATCAGGCCGAGCCCGGTCAGCGCCGTGGCGGCGAAGGATATCCTGGCGATGCCGGCGGCAACCGCCGGATCGACGATGGCGACACCGGCGATCAGCACCAGCCCGAGGATCCAGACCAGCGCGCCATAGCTGAAATGGCCGTGCCATCGGTTGAGGTTGAGATAGGCGAACAGGAAGACCACGAAGGTCGCCGCGAGCGCCACCTCCGTTCCCGCTCGCCACATCTGCTCGTTGCCGGGCGATATCTCTATGATCTTGTTGAGGAAACCGAAATCGACGCAGATATAGGCGAGCACCGCCCAGGCGAGTGCCGCGGTTGCCGGGAACATCGAGGTTCCCTTGACCACGAAAAGGATGGTCAGGAACAGCGCCAGAAGGCCGGCAATGCCGATGACGATGCCGCGAAACAGCGTGTAGGAATTGACCGAGTCCTTGTAGGATTCGGGATCCCACAGATAGACCTGCGGCAGCTTCGGCGAGGCGAGCTCGGCGATGAAGGTGATCACCGTGCCGGGGTTAAGCGTCACCCGGAACACGTCGGCATCCGGGCTGGTCTGGCGGTCGAGCGCGAAGCCTTCGCTGGGCGTGATTGCGGCGATGCGGGTCGAGCCGAGGTCGGGCCAGAAGATGCCGGAATTCACCAGCCTGAAATGCGGCGCGACAATCAGCCGGTCGAGCTGCTGGTCGGTGGTGTTGGCGAGCGCGAACACCGCCCAGTCGCCGGTCGAGCGTGCATCGTTGGCCTCGACCTCGATGCGCCGCACGATGCCGTCCGGCCCGGGTGCGGTCGACACCTGGAAATTCTCGCCCTGGTTGCGGTAGATCTCGACGGCGCCCGAAAGGTCGAGCGCGACGTCGTCGCGGGCAATCTTGATCGGCTCGACGGCGAAGGCCGACGAAGCCGCGCACAGCGTCAGGATCGTCGCAATGATAAAGGCGAACAGCGGCCCGTTTCGCAGGAAATTCGTCAAAATCAGTCCTTCGTTCCAGCGCCCGGCGGATCGTCCGCGATCCGGGCGTAGAGGTAGTGGTCCTGCCAGATGCCATTGATCCTGAGATAGGATCGAAGAAGTCCTTCGCGCTGGAATCCGGCTTTTTCAAGCACGCGGATCGACCGGATATTGTCGGGGATACAAGCCGCTTCGATCCGGTGCAACCTCAGCGTATCGAAGGCGAAGCGGGCCACCAGCTTGACCGCGTCGGTCATCAGGCCACGGCCGCCGAAGCGCTCGCCGATCCAGTAGCCGATATGGCCGCTTTGCGAGACACCGTGGCGAATGTTGCCGAGCGTGATTCCGCCCGCCAGCTTGCCACTCGACTTCTCGAAGATGAAGAAGGCGATCGCTGTTCCTTGTGCATAGTCCTCGCGGTAACGGCTGATGCGCAGCCGCCATGCCGTGCGGTCGAGCTCATCGGGCGTCCAGCGCGGTTCCCACGGTTCCAGGAAGGCGCGGCTTTCGCCGCGCACCGCCGACCACTCGCGATAGTCGTTAGTCAGCGGCACGCGCAACGTCACGCGTTCGCCCTTCAGTGCCGGCAGGTCACGGCGAAAGAAAGGGAGCGCGAACACGACGCTTTGGGGGCTTAGACGGCGAGCCTGCGGGCCGTGGTCTGCGTACCCGGAAGCGAATCGAGGATCGCCTCATATGGTGCCAGCGTACCCACAGGCCCGACAGCGGTAAGCGTCGGCTTGGTCGAGAACATCCGCGACGACAGGTCGGTCAGCCGTTCGATGGTCAGCGCCGACAGGCGCTCCATCAGCTCTTCCTTGGCGATCGGGCGGCCGAACAGAAGCAGTTGCCGCGCGATCTGCGAGGCACGGCTGGCCGGGCTTTCGGCGGACATGATCAGCCCGGCCCGATATTGGGCGCGCGCCCGGTCGAGTTCTTCCTGCAGGATGCTCTCGCCGGCCTTCTGCAGCTCGTCGATGATGACCGGCACGAGCTCCGCGATGTCGCTCTGCCCGGTCGCGGCATGGACGCCGAAGATGCCGGTGTCTGAAAAGCCCCAGTGGAAAGCATAGACCGAATAGCACAGGCCGCGCTTCTCGCGGACTTCCTGGAACAGGCGCGATGACATGCCGCCGCCAAGGATCATCGACAGCACCTGCGAGGCGTAGAAGTCGCGCACATGGTAGGCGCGGCCTTCGAAACCCAGCACAATCTGCGCGTCCATCAGGTCGCGATCCTCGCGGAAATCGCCGCCGACATATTGCGCGTATTGCGGAATGGTGCTGTCGGCCTTGCTGCGGAAGCCGCCGAGCTGCTTTTCGACCTCGCGCACGAAATTGTCATGCTTGATGTCGCCGGCAGCCACGATCACCATCCGCTCGGCGCCATACTGGCGCTCGATGAAATCGTGCAACTGCTTGGACGTGAAGGATTTGACGGTCTCCGGCGTGCCCAGGATCGAGCGGCCGATGGTCTGGTGGCGAAAGGCCGTCTCGGTGAAACGGTCGAAGACGATATCGTCGGGCGTATCGTGCGCGGCGCCGATCTCCTGCAGGATGACGTGCTGCTCGCGCTCGAGTTCCTGCGGGTCGAATTCGGACTCCTGCAGGATGTCGGACAGGATATCGACGGCCAGCGGCACGTCGTCGGACAGCACCCTCGCATAGTAGGACGTCGTCTCGACACTGGTGGCGGCGTTGATCTCGCCGCCGACATCCTCGATTTCCGAGGCTATTTCGAAAGCGCTTCGCCGCTTTGTACCCTTGAACGCCATGTGCTCGAGCAAATGGGCCATGCCATGCTCGTCGTCACGCTCGTTGCGCGCACCGGACTTGACCCAGGCACCAAGGGCAACCGATTCGATACTTGGAAGGGTTTCGGTGGCGACTGTCAGGCCGTTCGACAGACGGCTTACCTCAACACCCATATGGCTCTTACTCCCTAACGCGCCGCTCGCGCGCGGCGGCTGACGTAATCTTCCACCATTTTCAGGTCGGATGGAAGTACCGTGTATTTTTCCTCTGCCGTCATCAACCCGCCTAGCCATGCAGGCAGGGCGGGGTGGATACCGCTGGCGGCTTCGACCGCGGCTGGAAACTTTGCCGGATGAGCCGTGCCCAGCACCACCATCGGCACGGTACCGGCGGGCCTGCCTGCGGCGACGTGGACCGCTGCCGCCGTATGCGGATCGAGCAGGTAATTGCTGGCCGCAAGCGTTGAGCGGATGGTGGCAGCGACTTGGTCCATATCGGCACGGCCGGCGTCGAATTCGGTCCGCATCCCAGTGATTTCCTGGGTTTCTATGCTGAAAGCACCCGACTGCTTGAGCCCCGCCATGTAACGCCGCACGGTCGAGGCATTGCGGCCGGAGGCCTCGAACAGCAGGCGCTCGAAATTCGACGACACCTGGATGTCCATCGACGGCGAGGTGGTCGCGAAGACGCCCTTTGTGCGGTATTCGCCGGTCTCGAAGGTGCGCGCCAATATGTCGTTGTCGTTGGTGGCGATGACCAGCCTTTCGATCGGCAGGCCCATCTTCTTGGCCGCGTAGCCGGCGAAGATATCGCCGAAATTGCCGGTCGGCACGGTGAAGGATACGGGCCTGTCCGGTGCGCCGAGCGACAAGGCCGACGAGAAATAATAGACGATCTGGGCCATGATGCGGGCCCAGTTGATCGAGTTGACCCCCGAAAGTGCCACCCGGTCGCGAAAGCCGTGATCGTTGAACATGTCCTTGAGCAGGCCCTGGCAATCGTCGAAATTGCCTTCGATCGCCAGCGCGTGAACGTTCTGCGCGGTCGATGTCGTCATCTGCCGCTGCTGCACGGGCGAGACGCGGCCATGCGGGAAGAGGATGAAGATGTCGGTGCGGCTGCGCCCGGCAAAGGCGTCGATGGCCGCCCCGCCGGTATCGCCCGACGTGGCGCCGACGTTGGTGGCATGCTGGTCGCGCTCGGCGAGCACATGGTCCATCAGCCGGGCGAGCAACTGCATCGCCACGTCCTTGAAAGCCAGCGTCGGGCCATGGAAAAGTTCGAGGACGAAGGTGTTGGGAGTGATCTGCACCAGCGGGCAGACGGCTTCGTGGCGGAAGGTGGCATAGGCTTCACGCACTAGGCGCTCGAAGACCGGCGCCGGGATTTCGCCGCCAAGGAAGGGCGACAGCACGCGGATCGCAAGGTCGGGATAGGCAAGGCCGCGCATGGCGCGGATCTCGGACGGCGAAAACTGCGGCCACTCGCGCGGCACATAGAGCCCGCCATCACGCGCCAGGCCCGCCAGCACGGCGTCGGAAAATCCAAGCGCGGGCGCTTCCCCACGGGTACTCACATATTGCATGTCACAGATCCGTTTGCCGTGTGGCTTTCCGTTCACCACAAGGTGGTTAATTTCTGCGCTGGCTCAGTCGCATTTTTGCCGCGCCGTTGATATACGTCACCAGCTTTGCGAGAGGGAAGTGGGAGTTTCATGGCGTTTCATACATTTAGCGGTCGCTTTGTGGCGGGTCTGGCGCTTACCGGCTTTATGCTCGCCGCCGCCGGTTGCCAATCGGGCGACAATGGCATCCTTAACCTCGGTTTCGGCAAGAAGGACCCGACCGCGCCGCCACCGCCGCAGGATCCCAAGATTCTGGCCAGCCAGTTGAACGCCTATTGCCCGAGAGTGACGGTGCGCGACGGCACCGCCTTCTTCAACACCTATGCCAACGAAGCTCGGAAGCCCAAGCCCAAGCTCAAGAAGACCGGCGACGCCGAGGCCGACGCTGCCGCCCAGGCTGCGGCCGACGCCGCCGCGGCCACGCCGCCGGACGATTCGGCGAGGATCATCTATCAGGCGTCGATCGCCGACGTGACCCGCGATTGCAGCCGTGCCGACGGGCAGCTGACGATGAAGATCGCGGTCGCCGGCAAGATCGTGCCGGGGCCGAAGTTCTCGCCCGGAACCATCACCATGCCGATCCGCACCGCGGTGATGCACGGCACCGACGTGCTCTATTCGCAGATTCACCAGTATCAGGTCCAGGTCACCGATCCTTCGGTCGCCACACAGTTCGTGTTCACCGATTCCAATGTCGTCGTGCCGGCTCCGACGGCGCCGGACTATCAGGCCTACGCCGGTTATGACGAAACCGCGCCCAAGACGACGACGGACAAGCCGAAGAAGACCCACAGGAAGCGGGCGGCCGCGACAAACTGAGCGGCCTCAGAGCATTTCACCGTTTCACGGAAACGGCGAACCGCTCCATCTCTTTGTTTTTACACAATTCCCAAGGGAAAGCGCTACGCGCTTTTCCCGGGAAAACCGTGTCACACTTTTCCTGGAATTGCTCAAGGCCCGCGTGCATCGGGCTGGACGCTTGTCAGGCGTCCGCCGACCACTCCGACAGTGCGGCGATCACGCTTTTCAGTTCAGCCCAGCGGCGGATCACCGTCTCGGCGCCGGCTTCCGTCAGCGCATCGGCATGGCCGGGGTAGCTGTGGCTGGCGCCGGTGAAGCCGATCACGCGCATGCCGGCGGCCCTGGCGCCATGGACGCCGTGCACGGAATCCTCGATGACGAAAGTATTCGCCGGGTTGGCGTTGAGTTTCTCCGCCGCCAACAGGAAAACGTCCGGAGCCGGCTTCGTTTTGCCGGTGGGCGTTTCCAGCGCCGAGAAGATGCGGCCGGCGAAAAACGGCAGCAGGTGCACCTTCTCCAGCATGAATTCTATCCGCTCCGAGCGTGAATTGGAGCAGATGCAGCGTTGCGTCGTGACCGATGCAACCGCCTCGCGCACGCCTTCGAGGGCACGCACGTCGCTGCGCAGCTTCCGGTCGACCAGTTCTTCGGCGCGATCGATCAGCGACACCTGGAACGGGATTTTGGACTTCTCCTCGATCCGCATCAAAATGTCCTTGAAGGTCAGGCCGGCATAGGTCTCGGCGATTTCCTCGGCCGAGACCTCGTATCCGGCCAGGGTTATCAGTTCGGCCTCGACCCGCGCGGCGATGATTTCGGAATCGACGAGCACGCCGTCGCAATCGAAGATGACAAGATCTGGCTGGGGCATGACGATCCGGGACAAGGAGGATGGAGGGATGGCCGCTACGGGCTCAGGCGGCGCGGCATACACCAATGGCACCGCCTTCGCAAACCCGGCAGGTCGTTGCGCCGGCCTTCACCGAATATTTACGCTGATCGGTAACCATAACAGACGGTAAAAACAGTAACGCGTGCCTGGGGTGTAAAAATGTCTGCAGTGCGTCTTCTCGACGAGCTTTCCCTTGCTCCCCAGCAATCCGAATGGCTGGACACGATCCTCAAGGGCGACTGCGTCGCGGCCCTCGACCGCCTGCCTGAGAAGTCGATCGACGTCATCTTCGCCGATCCGCCTTACAATCTGCAGCTCGACGGCGACCTGCACCGCCCCGACCAGTCCAAGGTCGACGCGGTCGACGACGACTGGGACCAGTTCGAAAGCTTCGAGGCCTACGACGCCTTCACCCGCGCCTGGCTGCTGGCGGCGCGCCGCGTGCTGAAGCCGAATGGCACGATCTGGGTCATCGGCTCCTATCACAACATCTTCCGGGTCGGCGCCAAGATGCAGGACCTGGGCTTCTGGATCCTCAACGACGTCGTCTGGCGCAAGACCAATCCGATGCCGAATTTTCGTGGGCGCCGCTTCCAGAACGCGCATGAGACCATGATCTGGGCCTCGCGCGACCAGAAGGGCAAGGGCTATACGTTCAATTACGAGGCGCTCAAGGCGTCGAATGACGACATCCAGATGCGTTCCGACTGGCTGTTCCCGATCTGCACCGGCGGCGAGCGGCTGAAGAACGACAATGGCGACAAATTGCATCCGACGCAGAAGCCGGAGGCGCTGCTGGCCCGCATCATGATGGCCTCGACCAAGCCGGGCGACATCGTGCTCGACCCCTTCTTCGGCTCCGGCACGACCGGTGCCGTGGCCAAGCGTCTTGGCCGCCACTTCGTCGGCATCGAGCGCGAGCAGGCCTATATCGATGCCGCCAACGAGCGCATTGACGCCGTGCGGCCGCTGGAAGATGCCGACCTGACAGTGCTGACCGGCAAGCGCGCCGAGCCCCGCGTCGCCTTCGTCAGCTTGATCGACACCGGGCTGATGGTTCCGGGTGCGACGCTCTACGACGCCAAGAAGCGCTGGGCGGCCAAGGTGCGCGCCGACGGCACGGTGGCGATCGGCGACAGTGCCGGCTCGATCCACAAGATCGGCGCCGAAGTGCAGGGACTGGACGCCTGCAACGGCTGGACCTTCTGGCATTATGAACGCAGCGGCGGCTTGACCCCGATCGACGAACTTCGCCGCATCGCCCGCCTCGGCATGGAACGGGCAGGGGGCTGAACCCCTGCCACCGGCGCAATTCCTCGTAGATTCAAAATCTCAGCGGATTGCCGGAAGCGATTCAGATCACGCCTTGATTCCGAAGCGCTCAAGGTCTGCTTGAAGCGTCCTGGCGTCGGTGAACAGCACCGATTGCCAGCCTGCCGCCCTGGCGCCATCGACATTCTTCTGGCTGTCGTCGATGAACAGCGTCTCCGATGGCTCGAGGCCGAACGCGGCCACGTGATGGTCGTAGATGTCGCGGTCCGGCTTGATCTTGCCGATCTCGCCGGAGATGGTGACGCCGCGCGGCCGCTCGAGGAAATCGAAGCGTTTGCGGGCCTCGGCAAGCGTGTCGGCGGCGAAGTTGGTCAGCATGGTCACATCGTGGCCGCTCTCGATCAGCCCGAGCATGATGGCGACGCTGTCGTCATAGGCGTGCGGCACCATCTCGTGCCAGTGGCGGCGGAAGCCGCGGATGTTTTCCGCGTGCTCGGGATGATCCGCGATCAGCAGCGCCTCGGCCTCTTCCCAGCTCCGGCCGCGGTCCTGCTCGAGGTTCCAGTCATGCGTGCAGATATTGTCGAAGAACCACTTTCTCTCTTCGGTATCGGGAATGAGGCGGCTGAACGGGATATTTGGGTCGTAGTGGATCAGCACCTTGCCGATGTCGAAAACGATGTGGCGGATTTCAGTCATGGAGCCTCTTTCAATGCGGGCGTGGCTTTTTCGTCGCGCCGGGTATCGCCGCTTCGATTGCCTTTTTCATGACAGTGGGCAGCGCCTCCCCGGAAATTTCATGGGCCAGCGACCAGAAATGCCCCGCTGGCGCGGCGCTGTCCACCTCGGCACGAAAGACGTCGAGTTCGAGCGCGAAATGGGTGAAGACATGCGCGATCTGGCCGGCACGCCGCCAGTTGGCGGGGAAAGGCGCCGCCGCCTCGGTGGTTGCGCCGTCGATCCGCGCGGTCCATGCGGTCGTCGGCACCTCGGTCATGCCGCCGAGCAGGCCCTTGTCCGGCCGCTTGCGCAAAAGAATGGCGCCGTCACCGCGCACGGCCACGAAAGCCGCGCCGCGCCGCTGCGGCTTGTCTGCCTTCGGCAGGCGCACCGGGAAATGCTCGGGGTCACCTGAAACGACGGCGCTGCAGTCTTCGCGCAGCGGACACAGCATGCAGCGTGGCCGGCGCAGGGTGCAGATCGTGGCGCCGAGATCCATCATCGCCTGGGCGAAGTCGCCTGGCCTTGTCGCCGGCACCATGCGTTCGACATGGACCCGGATTTCGCCCTTGGCTTCGCTCAGCGGCGTCGGGATCGAAAACAGCCGGGAGATGACGCGTTCGACATTGCCGTCGACAACGGCGGCGGGGCGATCGAAGGCGATCGCCGTGATGGCCGCCGAAGTATAGGCGCCGATGCCGGGCAGGTCTCGCAGGGCAACCTCCGTGTCGGGAAATTGGCCGCCACGCGCCGCCACCAGATCGGCGCAGGTCTTGAGATTGCGGGCGCGGGAATAGTAGCCGAGCCCCGCCCAGGCCTTCATCACGTCCTCGGTCGGCGCCGCGGCCAGCGCCTCGACATCGGGCCATTTCTCGACAAAGGCGCGGAAATAGGATTTCACCGCCTCGACCGTGGTCTGCTGCAGCATGACTTCGGACAGCCAGATGCGGTAAGGGTCGGGCCGCGCGCCGCGTGCATGTTCGCGCGGGGTCACGCGCCATGGCAATTCGCGGTGGTGCACGTCGTACCAGGCGAGCAGGCGCGACGCGGTATCGTCCGAGATGGTCTTGCCGGTCTGAACCTCGCGAGTCTGGGTCTCGCCAATCTGGGGCTTGCGAGCCTGGGCCTTGCGGGTCTGGTCTGCTGGTGCCATTGATCTCTATGGGCCTGGCCGGTATCTGCTGGGATGATGGCTGGAGAAGGTACATGGCAGGGAGAACGCCCTACGGCAATCCCGTCCCGGTGAGCGATCTTGCGACCAAAATCCTCGATCCGGTGCTGCGCAAGCGGGCGGGCATCTCGATTGGCCTCGTCCAGTCCTGGGAAGAGATCGCGGGCCCGCGCCTCGCCAGCCGCTCGCGGCCTGAAAAGATCCAGTGGCCGCGCCGCCTGCATGAGGACGATCCTTTCGAGCCGGCGGTGCTGGTCATCGCCTGCGAAGGCATGGCCGCGCTTCATCTGCAGCACGAGACCGGCGAGATCATCAACAGGGTGAATGCCTTCCTCGGCTTCAACGCCATTGGCCGCATCAGGATCGTGCAAAAGCCGGTGACAACGGATAAAGGACGGCCCAAGCCGACCTTCAGGCCGTTGACGGCGGCGGAGAAGACGAAATTGTCCGGCACAGTCGAATTGATCGAGGATGAAGGGCTGCGCGCCTCTCTGGAAAGGCTGGGTGCGACGATTCTTGGTGAAAAAAAGTCGAAAACCCCTTGAAGACAGTCATGGATTTGTCGTCAACATCTCGCATTCGTGATCGCCCTTGTCAGGTTTCGCGATTGGATTGGGGACGGAGATGCCTTAATTCGCGCCAACTCTCGCCTTTTCGTGCCTTTGCATTGCAAAATTCAACCCTTGTCAGGTGATTCGTATGAACCGTCCCTCGTTCGGCAAAAGTCTGTCTCGCAGAAACGTCCTGTCTTCGCTGGCCGCCATTCCCGCGGTCGCCCTGCTCGCCGGCTGCAGTGACTCCGGCGAACAGGCCAAGGCTGCGAATGTGAAGCCTGCTGACCCGGCCACTCCCGCAAAGCCGGCCACGCCGGCGGCGGCCCAGGTGCCGGAAGCGCAGGGAACCGTCGACATGGCGGAACTGCTGAAGCCGGGCGCACTGCCCGACAAGCAGCTCGGCAAGGACGACGCCAAGGTCACCATCGTCGAATACGCCTCGATGACCTGCCCGCATTGCGCGCATTTCGCCGAGACCACCTTCCCGGAACTGAAGACGAAGTACATCGACACCGGCAAGGCTCGCTACATCCTGCGCGAATTTCCGTTCGATCCGAGCGCGGAAGCCGGTTTCATGCTGGCGCGCTGCTCCAAGGATAACTATTTCCCGATGGTCGATGTGCTGTTCAGGCAGCAGGCGAACTGGGTTGGCGTCCAGAACACCAAGGATGCGCTGCTGCAAATCTCGAAGCTTGCCGGTTTTACACAGGAGTCCTTCGAGGCCTGCTTGACGGACCAGAAACTTCTGGACGATGTGAGATCGGTCCAGAAGCGTGGCGCCAATGAATTCAAGGTCGACTCGACACCGACCTTCTTCATCAACGGTAAGACCTACAAAGGGGCGATGTCGATTGAGGAAATATCGGCCATCATCGACCCTCTGCTCTGACATCGGCTCAGCGCTGAAGCGGCAGCGTTCCGGCGCTGCCCGCTCTAGCGTTTTGACGCGGTTTCTTGCCGCAAAACCGCGGAACAATTTCGCGGAACCCGCCTTTGAGGCGCGTGAATGAAGTTTTCGCGCCTCCGCCTTCTTGGTTTCAAGTCGTTCGTCGAGCCCGGCGAGTTCGTCATCGAACGCGGCCTGACGGGCATTGTCGGGCCGAACGGCTGCGGCAAGTCGAACCTTGTCGAGGCGCTGCGCTGGGTGATGGGCGAAAGCTCCTACAAGAACATGCGCGCGTCCGGCATGGACGACGTGATCTTTTCCGGTTCGGGCACCCGGCCCGCGCGCAACACCGCCGAGGTCACGCTTTTCCTCGACAACAGCGACCGTTCCGCGCCCGCCGCCTTCAACGATGCCGACGAATTGCAGGTATCGCGCCGCATCGAGCGCGAGGCCGGTTCGCTCTACCGCATCAACGGCAAGGAGGCGCGCGCCAAGGACGTGCAGCTTCTGTTCGCCGACCAGTCGACCGGCGCGCGCTCGCCGTCGATGGTCGGCCAAGGCCGCATCGGCGAACTGATCCAGGCCAAGCCGCAGGCGCGTCGCGCGCTGCTCGAAGAGGCGGCCGGCATTTCCGGCCTGCACACCCGCCGCCACGAAGCCGAACTGCGGCTGAAGGCGGCCGAACAGAACCTTGAGCGCCTGGACGATGTCGTCGGCGAGCTCGAAAGCCAGATCGAAAGCCTGAAGCGCCAGGCGCGCCAGGCATCCCGTTTCAAGAATCTGTCGGCCGATATCCGCAAGGCCGAGGCGACATTGCTGCACCTGCGCTGGACGCTGGCCAAGACGCAGGAAGGCGAGGCGCGCTCGGCGCTGGCTGTCGCCACCGCACTGGTCGGCGACCGCGCCGCCGCGCAGATGAACGCGGCCAAGGAGCAGGGCATCGCCGCCCATCGCTTGCCCGACCTGCGCGACGCTGAAGCCGCCGCCGCCGCCGCATTCCAGCGCCTGTCGATCGCCAGGTCGCAGATCGAGGAGGAGGCGGGCCGCATCCGCGCCCGCCAGGCCGAACTCGAGCGGCGTTTGCAGCAGCTCGACGGTGACATCGCCCGCGAGGAGCGGATGGTGCGCGACAATGCCGATGTTCTCGAGCGCCTGCGCACCGAGGAAGCCACGCTGAATTCCGAGAACGCCGGCGCCGCCGAGCGCGAGGCCACCACCCGCGCGGCATTCGAGCAGGCTGCATCGATGCTTGCCGCCAGCGAAGCCAAATTGGCCACGCTGACTGCCGAACGGGCGGAGGCCGCCGCCTCGCGCCACCAGATCGAACGGACTTTGCGCGAGACCGCCGAGCGCCGCGACCGCTTTGCCCGCCAGCTCGCCGAAGTCGACCGCGAATTGTCGGACATCCTCTCCAAGGTGGCCGGCCTGCCGGATCCGGCCGAAAAGCGCGTGCTGGTCGAACAGGCCATGGCGCTGCTGGAGGAGGCCGAAGCCGCCGTGGCGCAAGCCGAGCAGTCGGTCATCGATACCCGCGCCGCGGAAAGCACTGCCCGCCCGCCGCTTCAGGACGCCAGGGCCGAACTGGCGCGGATCGAGACCGAAGCGCGCACGCTGGCCAAGATCCTGAACGCCGCCAGCGGCGATCTTTTCCCTTCCGTGCTGGAACAGATCAGCGTCGAACGCGGCTTCGAGACGGCGCTGGGCGCCGCCCTTGGCGAAGACCTCGACGTCCCGCTCGACCGCAGCGCGCCGGTGCACTGGGGTGAAAGCGCGATCCAGCCCGGCGACGCTCCCCTGCCCGAAGGCATCAAGAGCCTTGCCAGCGTGGTTCGCGCTCCGGCGCAGCTTGCCCGCCGTCTGGCGCAGATCGGCATTGTCGAAGCCGCGGACGGCCGCCGGCTGCAGGCGCTGCTCGCGCCCGGCCAGAGGCTGGTCAGCCGCGAGGGCGCGCTCTGGCGCTGGGACGGACTTGCCGCCAGCGCCGATGCGCCGACCGCCGCGGCGCAACGCCTGGCGCAGAAGAACCGGCTTGCGGAGGTCGATGCCGAGGCGGGGGCGGCGACNAGAAGAACCGGCTTGCGGAGCTCGATGCCGAGGCGGTGCAGGCGACACTCGTCCTGCGTCACGCCGAGGAGAATTTGGCTGAGGCCGAACAGGCGCTTCGCCTGGCCAGTGAGGCCGAGCGCAACACGCGCCAGGCCGGACGCGACGCCCAGCATCGCCTGGATGCCGCCCGCAACGCGCTGGCCGAGGCCGAGAAGGCCGGTGGCGAATTGTCGAGCCGGCGCGCCGCACTCGACGAGGCACGCGCGCGCATCGTCGACAGCCATGAGGAAACCTCGGCTGCCTTCGTCGAGGCCGAGATGCTGCTGCAGGATGCGCCTGATCTCGGCGACCTGCAATTGCAGCTAGAACAGTCCTCGGCCAATGTCGCCCGCGACCGCGCCACCCTTGCCGACGCCCGCGCCGTCCATGAGGGGTTGCGGCGCGAAGCAGAGGCGCGTGCACGCCGGCTCGATGCCATCGGCGCCGAACGCAGCAATTGGCTAGTGCGCGCCGAAAACGCCTCGACGCAGATCGCATCTCTCAGCGAGCGCAAGGCCGAGGCCGAGGCGGAGCGCGAGCGGCTGGCCGACGCCCCTGACGAAATCGATGCCAAACGGCGCGCGCTGCTGTCGCAGCTCACCGAGGCCGAAACCTTGCGCAAGGCCGCCGCCGACCGCCTGCAGGAAGCGGAAAACAGGCAGGCCGAATTGGACAAGGCGGCCACCGGGGCCATCCAGTCGCTGGCCGAGGCCCGCGAGACCCGCGTCCGCGCCGAAGAACGGCTGACCGCGGCCGACGAGCGCCGGCTGGAGGTCGAGGCGCGCATTCAGGAAACGCTGAACGCGCCGCCGCATCTGGTGATCCGCCATACCGGCCTGGAAGCCGACGATCCGATGCCTGAAATGGGCGAGATCGAACGCCAGCTCGATCGGCTGAAGATCGAACGCGAACGGCTCGGCGCCGTCAATTTGCGCGCCGAGGAAGAGCAGAAGGAGCTGTCCGACCGGCTGGAGGCAATCGTCTCCGAGCGCGAGGACATCATCGAGGCGATCCGCAAGCTCAGGCAAGCGATCCAGAGCCTCAACCGCGAAGGCCGCGAGCGGCTGCTGGCCGCTTTCGATGTCGTCAACAGCCATTTCCAGCGGCTGTTCTCGCATCTGTTCGGTGGCGGCACGGCAGAATTGCAGCTGATCGAATCCGAGGATCCGCTCGAGGCGGGGCTCGAAATCCTGGCCCGCCCGCCCGGCAAGAAGCCGCAGACCATGACGCTTTTGTCGGGCGGCGAGCAGGCGCTGACGGCGATGTCGCTGATCTTCGCCGTGTTCCTGACTAACCCGGCGCCGATCTGCGTGCTCGACGAAGTCGACGCTCCGCTCGACGATCACAATGTCGAACGCTTCTGCAATCTCATGGACGAGATGGCCAAGACCACCGAGACGCGCTTCGTCATCATCACGCACAACCCGATCACCATGGCGCGCATGGACCGGCTGTTCGGCGTGACCATGGCCGAGCAGGGCGTCAGCCAGCTGGTGTCGGTCGATCTGCAGGCCGCCGAGGCGATGCGCGAGGCGAGCTGACGCGACCGGGCCAATAGCGCGCTCCGGACAGCTCGCACAACAGGCTGGATTGGCGGTCAGCCCTTGCGGTGCAGCACCCAGTTTGCACACATCGCGACCAGAGACCGCCGGTCATGCCGATGCAATCGGCAACCCAGTCGAACATGTCGAGATCGCGGTCTATCAGCGTCCCTTGAAGAACTTCAATCGCAGCTCCGACCAGCGCCAGGAAGATGATCAGTCCGACTTTGCGCTGCGGCCAGCCGAGACTTCCAAGCACAGCCAGAGGGCACATCACGAGCATACTGTTGCGCTCGTAGCGGACCGAACGGACCCTAATGCCCTTCCCGAGAGATGGGTGACAGTTCATTCCGGATAGATGGGTTACACTTTCGGCCCTTTGCAAGGAGAGCAAGGTGCCTTGGAAGGAGTGTAACGTCATGGAAGAGCGGCTGAAGTTCGTCGCCCGGTTGCTGGACGGCGAGAAGATGGCGGTGCTTTGCCGGGAGTTCGATATCTCGCGCAAGACCGGCTACAAGATCCTCACGCGCTACAATGACAGCGGCCTTGAAGGGCTGACGGATCGATCGCGCCGGCCCTATCGCCACGCCAATCAGCTTCCGTTTCAAATCGAGAAGCTGATTGTGCGCCTGAAGCAAGATAAGCCGACATGGGGGGCGCCGAAGATACGCGAGCGGCTGGCCCGGCTGTATCCCGATGTGCACCGGCCCGCGATCTCGACAGTGCATGCGGTGCTCGACCGGCACGGCATGGTCGAGCACCGCAAGCGAAGGCGCAACAGGGCGACGGGGACACCGCTTTCAAACGGCTATCGACCCAACGATCTTTGGTGTGCCGACTACAAGGGCGAGTTCATGCTCGCCGACCGACGTTATTGCTATCCCCTGACCATCACCGACTTCGCCAGCCGCTATCTCATCGCCTGCGAGGCGCTGTCGACCACCAAGGAAGCCTTTGCCTTCACCGTGTTCGAAAGCGTTTTCAAAGAGTTCGGCCTGCCCAGCGCGATCAGGACCGACAATGGCGTTCCCTTCGCCAGCCCCAACGCGCTGTTCAACCTCAGCAAGCTGTCGGTCTGGTGGCTGCGCCTGGGCATCGACATCGAGCGCATCAAGCCGGGCTGCCCGCAGCAGAACGGGCGCCATGAACGCATGCACCTCACCCTGAAGAGGGAAGCCACCAAACCGGCAGGCGCCAATTTCCTTCAGCAGCAGGCCAGGTTCGATGACTTCATCGACGAGTTCAACTCAGAACGCCCGCATCAGGCACTCGGCATGGACCGTCCGGCAGAGCGCTACACGCCCTCAACGCGCCCCTACACCGGCCTGCCGGACCTCGACTATCCGTTTCACGACAAGGCTGTCACCGTCACCACCTGCGGCCGCATCTGCTACAATCGCAAGAAGATCAATCTCAGTCTCGTCTTCGCCGGCCAGACCGTCGGCATCAAACAGGTCGAGGACCATATCTGGCTGGCTACCTTCATGGACTATGATTTGGGATATTTCGACGATGAGACATGCAGGCTCGAACCACTCCAAAACCCTTTCGGGCCAAAAGTGTTACCCATGTCTGGAGTGCGCCCCTCGGGCCGGACAGGTTGAACAAGCAGAATTGACTTGGAAGCCGGGCTTTCGAAGGATNATATTTCGACGATGAGACATGCAGGCTCGAACCACTCCAAAACCCTTTCGGGCCAAAAGTGTTACCCATGTCTCCGGTATAAACCGTAACCTATGTGTCCGGAACGGACCTGGAAATGTTGGCTCCCCGGGCCGGATTCGAACCAGCGACCAACCGGTTAACAGCCGGTTGCTCTACCACTGAGCTACCGGGGAACAGAGGCTCTTCAGCAAGTGGCGCAGCCTATAGCAAACCCTTTTCCGCTTTGCAAAGAAGCATTTCGTATTTTTCCGAGACTTTTTCGCTCAGGCGTTTCTCGCAATCGGCGGCGGCCGCCCTCATATTAGCCGTCTTGGCGATCGGCGTGGAACCGAAATGGTGGTCGCGGCTTTCGTAAACAGGTATTGTCGAGGCACAGACGGGACAGCCATTCGCGATGACGGCAGCAGACGAAAACCGGATACCGGCACGAAAGATCTCGGTGTTCGGGCGCGAGTTCACCATGCCGCAGTCGCGCGGGCTCAGAATCGCGATCGGCGTGCTTCTGACGATTGGCGGCATTCTCGGCTTCCTGCCGATTCTCGGCTTCTGGATGGTGCCGCTCGGATTGCTGGTGCTCTCCTATGAATTTGCCATGGTGCGCCGCCACCGTCGCCGCTTCGTCATCTGGTGGGAGCGGCGGCGACGGCCGGATTGAGCGGCCGGGCGCCAGCTGTGTCCTCGATCGCCCTGTCCGTTATGCCCCTGTTCGGGTTTCGGATTTTCGTGGATCCGGTTTGCTTTCCGCGCTTCTTTCCAGGTCCTCGCGGATTTCCTTGAGAACAGCGGCGGCCGAGGCGAGGCGCGCGCGATCACGCGGCGAAAGCCGGCTGGTGCCTTCTATCGAAATGCACTCGATGGCGTAACGCAGCAACTCCTCGCACGCTGATCGCGACAAGCCGTCCCAGGCGCTCGTTCCATTGTTCCGGATTGCCGGCCGCATAGCGCAGTCCTCCTCGTTCCTCAACGGCGGCAGGGGCGTGGAGTTTCTCGCAATCTGCTGGTATACCTAACGCGTTGCTAATGTGCGTCGCGACCACGGTGGCCGCGATGCTCGACACGGAGAGGCAAATTCATGCAGAGGAAACCGCGCGGAATGCGTGGTGGCCGCTTGACGCCATTTTCGCCGCAACCTATTGGAACCGGGTGGAACGCCGGGAGCAATGAGGCCTCGTGGCGGAGTGGTTACGCAGAGGACTGCAAATCCTTGCACCCCGGTTCGATTCCGGGCGAGGCCTCCAATGCCCCAGGCTCCCGCGCGCCAGCGCCGGGGCCTGAAGTTCCAATCGTAATGAACCGCGGTTTGGCGCGGCAAGCGGATTGGTTGGGACATGAACGCTGATTTTTCCGAACTCCGCGTCAAGATGGTCGACGGTCAGGTTCGCACCACCGACGTGACCAGCGCGCCGCTGCTTGACGCGATGCTTTCGGTCCCACGCGAGGATTTTGTCGGCGCTGCCCAGCGTGAGCTTGCCTATATCGACGAAGACATCCGTATCGCCACCGGTGCTGGCGGCGCACGCTACCTGATGGAAGCCTCGCCGCTGGCCAAGCTGATGCAGCTGGCCGAAATCAGCGCGGCCGATTCGGCGCTGGATGTCGGCTGCGGCACCGGCTATGCCTCGGCCCTCCTGTCCCGGCTGGCGAAGTCCGTGGTGGCGCTCGAAAGCGACCCGGCGCTGGCCGAAACCGCCAGGTCGACGCTTTCCTCGCTGGGCTGCGGCAATGTGACCGTGGTCCAAGGGCCGCTGGCGCAGGGCCATGCGGCCAAGGCACCCTACAACGTCATCTTCATCGGCGGCAGCATCGAGAAAGTGCCGGAATCGCTGCTCGATCAGCTCGCCGAAGGTGGACGCCTGGTCGCCGTCGAAGGGCAGGGCAATTCCGGCGTGGCGCGACTTTTTTTCAAGGCTGGGGGGGTTGTAACCGGGAGAAGGGCATTTAATGCGGCAATTAAGCCACTACCCGGATTCGAACGTGAGCATGCTTTTGAATTCTGAATGATTTGGCCTTGCAGCAGAGGCCTTGTCATGGTCGCTTGCATTTGAACAATCGTTGCAAATCCCAAACTGGGGGCACTTTGGGCTGAGCGACGGGGAACATGAAACACGCCACGCCGGTTGCTCCAGGGAGAAACCGGCGCGGCGCGGTTCCCATGGAAAACGAATGAGGGATATACCGTGCCGTCTGTATCCAAGATCCTTTTTGCCGCTGTCCTTGCCTCCGCGACAGCGCTTTCTTCGCTGACCGCCTCGGCGGAAACCATCTCCGGCGCGCTCGCCAAGGCCTATCAGTACAACTCCACGCTGAATGCATCCCGCGCCGGCGTGCGCGTCACCGACGAAGGCGTGGCCATCGCCAAGTCGGGCTGGCGCCCGACGGTTACGGGCTCGGCCAACATCGATTATACGAACACGCGCCGGGCAAATGGTGGCGGCAACTCGAAGCTGACGTCCGGCAGCTACGGCATTCAGATCAACCAGTCGCTGTTCGACGGCTTCCAGACCAGGAACAACGTGGCCGCGGCCGAATCCCAGGTCAAGGCGTCGGTCGAAAGCCTGCGCAACACCGAGGAGAACACCCTGTTCAGCGCGGCCACGGCCTATATGGACGTGATTCGCGATCGGCAGATCGCGGTGCTGACCGAACAGAACCTGCAGTTCCTGACCGAGCAGGCGCGTGCCGCGCGCTCGCGTTTCGAGGTTGGCGAGGGCACCCGCACCGACGTTGCGCAGGCCGACGCGTCGCGCGCCTCGGCGGTGGCCTCGCTCAGCGCCGCCCGCGCGCAGGCGTTGGCCAGTGCCGCGACCTATCACCAGGTGGTCGGCGACGAGCCGGGCAAGTTGAAGCCGGCTTCGCCATTGGGCAGGCTAATGCCGTCGAGCCTCGACGCGGCGATTGCCATCGGATCAAATGAACATCCAGCCATTCTCGCCACCCAGCATCTCGTCGACGCTGCCGCGTTCTCGGTGAAATCGTCCGAGGGCGCGCTATTGCCGCAGCTGTCGGCTTCGGCCGGCATTTCGCAAGATTACCGCAAATCCATTCCCGACGTTACCGGCTCCAACGGCAATTCGACCTCGGCCAATATCGGCGCGACGCTGACCATTCCGATCTATTCGGGAGGCCGGACCTCCGCACTCGTGCGGCAGAGCAAGGAATCGCTCGGCCAAGCCCGTATCCAGGTCGATGTCAGCCGCGACCAGGTGCGTCAGGCCGTCGCCACGGCATGGTCGCAATACACCGCCGCCCAGCAGAGCGTCTCGGCCAACAAGCAGGTGATCGACGCCGCGCAACTGGCGCTGAACGGCGTCATCGAAGAGCGCAATGTCGGTCAGCGGACGACACTCGACGTGCTGAACGCGCAGGCCGCGGTCATCACCGCCAAGATCAACCAGGCCAATTCCGAGCATGATGTGGTGGTGGCGAGCTATGCCATCCTGTCGGCCATGGGGCGCCTGTCGATCGACCGGCTCGCCTTGCAGGTGGCGAAGTACAAGCCCGAGGAGCACTACAACGCCGTCAAGGACAAGTGGATCGGCCTGCGCACCCCGGACGGCCGCTAGAGCATTTCACCGTTTCACGGAAACGGCGAACCGCTCTATCTCTTTGTTTTTACGCAATTCCCAAAGGGAAAGCGCTGTGCGCTTTTCCCGGGAAAACCGTGTCGCACTTGTCCCGGAATGGCTCTAGGCTCCGCCGGGTCGCATTACGACCCTCTTGGTCGAGCGGGATTCGAAAAACTGTCCCGCTTTTTCGGCGCCGCGCTCTATCTCCCTGTTTCGGCGCAATTCCCAAGGGAGGCGCTACGCTTTACCCGGGAAAGCCGTTTCACGCTTTTCCTGGAATTGCTCTAATCTGTTGAAATCCCACATGTCCCCAGATTGGGGATTCTCGTGCGGCGATCCGTCGGTTACGCTGTGGCCATGATTCGAATCCGGCTTTTTGCCGGAACGGAAGACTACTGAGGTCACAAGGGCGGCGGATGTGACGATGGCGACGGCAAGCAGCGCACAGCGCGAACCTTCCATGGAAGAGATACTGGCTTCCATCAGAAGGATCATCGAGGATAGCGACAACGGCCGCAAGCAGCCGGGCGAGGCCGATGAGCTGCGCCAGGATATGGAGCCGGCATCGGGCGCGGCCACAACCACGGACGTCGACGCGTTTCGCGCCGAGTTGCAGGCTGCCCCCGAAATCAGGAAGCCGGTGGCGCTGGCGGAAGCGCCGGTCACGCTTGCCGAAGTGCGAGCGCCATCGCCGGAACGGGCGCCATCGCCGGAACCGGTGATCGCGCGCATGGAATCGCCGCGCGTCGATGCCGCCCCGGTCAAGCCGTCGATGACGCTTGCCGAGGTCAGCGCCAGGATTGCCGCGGAGCCGGCGCCTGCCGTCAGGACGGATGCGGCAATGGTCCCGCAGGTTGGGGCCCCCGAGGCCAGTGCGACGAGCGATGCCATCGTCGCCGATTGGCGGCGCGAGATCGCCGCGGTTGGCGAGCAGGCGAAGGCGATGCCGGACAGGAGCGTCCGCAAGCCGGTTGCCCAACCCGAGGCGCCAGCGGATGAACCGGTGGCGGAGCCTGCTTTCGAGCGGCCTTCTTCAAGCGATGCTCCGGCAGGCACCTCCGAGGTGCGTGCCGCAAATGAAGCGCCCGCGGTCCGCGCCGCAATCCTTTCCGAGCACACGGGCCGGCAGGTGGCCGCTGCCTTCGGTGAGCTGTCCGACGCCTTTGCCAGCCGCAGCAAGAAGACATTCGACGAGATGGCCGAAGAGATGCTGCGGCCGATGCTGCAGGACTGGCTGGACAACAATCTGCCGACGCTGGTCGAAAGACTGGTGCGCGAAGAGATCGAGCGCGTCGCGCGCGGCGCGCAGTAAGGATCACGGCCCATTCAGGAATCAAAGCGTCGCCCTCGATCGGCGCTTTCCTGAAGCCGATGCGCTTTACGGCAGCGCCGGCACGGTGTTGCCGTGATGCCGGTGGTCAAGACGCGACTGGCACTCGCACGACCTTCCGTTGAAATGGACAAGGCCACGCCTATCTGCTTGTGGTGAACCGAGTCCGCCCTTGCGGTTGACTTGGCCAAGGCCTTCCGATTTACACCGAACCAGCAAAAAATCCCGACAGCGCGGACCGTTTCCCCATGCTTGAAAAGACCTACGACGCAAAGACCGTCGAGCCGAAGATCGCCAAGGTGTGGGAAGAGGCAGACGCGTTTCGCGCCGGCGCCGGCGCCGAGGAGGGGGCCGAAGCCTTCACCATCGTCATTCCGCCGCCCAACGTCACCGGCTCGCTGCATATGGGCCACGCGCTCAACAACACACTGCAGGACATTTTGGTGCGCTTCGAGCGCATGCGCGGCAAGAACGTGCTCTGGCAGCCGGGCATGGACCATGCCGGCATCGCCACGCAGATGGTGGTCGAGCGCCAGCTGATGGAAAAGCAGATCCACCGCCGCGACCTGACGCGCGAACAGTTCATCGAGAAAGTGTGGGAATGGAAGGCCGAATCCGGCGGCGCCATCTTCAACCAGCTGAAGCGGCTCGGAGCCTCGGCCGACTGGTCGCGCGAACGCTTCACCATGGACGAGGGCCTTTCCAAGGCCGTGCTCGAAGTGTTCGTCACGCTCTACAAGGAGGGCCTGATCTACAAGGACAAGCGCCTTGTGAACTGGGACCCGAAACTGCTGACCGCGATCTCCGATCTCGAGGTGGAGCAGCAGGAGGTCAACGGCAACCTCTGGCACTTCCGTTATCCGATCGAGGGCGTGGCGTTCGACCCGGAAAACCCCAAAACATTCATCATCGTGGCGACGACGCGTCCCGAGACGATGCTGGGCGACACCGCGGTCGCCGTGCATCCGGATGACGAACGCTTCCAGCATATGGTCGGCAAGAACGTGGTGCTGCCGATCGTCGGCAGAAAGATCCCTGTCGTGGCGGACGAGTATTCCGACCCCGAAAAGGGTTCGGGCGCGGTCAAGATCACGCCGGCGCATGATTTCAACGACTTCGAGGTCGGCAAGCGCCACAAGCTGCCGGCGATCAACATCCTGACCGTCGAAGCCGCCATCAAGCTCAAGGATAATGAGAATTTTCTCGCCGGCCTCGATGTGACGCCCGAACACCAGGCGGTCTGGGACGAACTCGACGGCCTCGACCGTTTCGCCGCACGCAAGAAGATCGTCGAACTGATGGAGGCCGGCGGCTTCCTCGACAAGGTCGAGCCGCATCGCCACGCCGTGCCGCATGGCGATCGCGGCGGCGTGCCGATCGAGCCGTTCCTGACCGAGCAGTGGTATGCAAACGCTGCCGAACTCGCCAAACCGGCGATCGCCTCGGTGCGCGAGGGGCGCACCAAGATCATACCGGGCAACTGGGAGAAAACCTACTTTCAGTGGATGGAAAATATCGAACCTTGGTGCATCTCGCGCCAGCTTTGGTGGGGTCATCAGATACCCGCGTGGTACGGGCCGGACGGGCACGTCTTCGTCGAGAAGACCGAAGAGGAGGCTTTGAGCGCGGCGATAGAATATTATCTGGCCCTGGAAGGGCCGTGGAAGGCCTGGGTCGAGGACAAGCTCGAGAACTACAAGCCGGGTGACATCCTGACCCGGGACGAGGACGTGCTCGACACCTGGTTCTCGTCGGCGCTGTGGCCATTCTCGACGCTGGGCTGGCCGGACCAGACACCGGAGCTGAAGACCTACTACCAGACCGACGTACTGGTGACCGGCTTCGACCTGATCTTCTTCTGGGTCGCTCGCATGATGATGATGGGCCTGCACTTCATGGATGAGGAGCCGTTCCACACGGTCTATATGCACGCGCTGGTGCGCGACAAGAACGGGCAGAAGATGTCGAAGTCGAAAGGCAACGTCGTCGATCCGCTCGACCTCATCGACGAATATGGCGCCGATGCGCTGCGCTTCACATTGGCTGTGATGGCGGCGCAGGGGCGCGACGTGAAGCTCGATCCGGCGCGCATCGCCGGCTACCGCAATTTCGGCACCAAGCTGTGGAACGCGACCCGCTTCGCCGAGATGAACGAAGTCGCCCGCAACGACGATTTCTGGCTGAACGACGCCAAGCTGGCGGTCAACCGCTGGATCCTGACCGAGCTGACGCGCGCGGCGCGCGAGGTCACCGACGGCATCACCTCATACCGCTTCAACGAGGCGGCGGGCGCCGCCTATCGCTTCGTCTGGAACCTGTTCTGTGATTGGTACCTGGAACTGCTGAAGCCCGTGTTCATGGGCACGGACGAGGCCGCCAAGGCCGAAAGCCGCGCCTGCGTCGCCTTCGTGCTCGACGAGATCTACAAGCTCTTGCACCCGATGATGCCGTTCATGACGGAAGAGCTGTGGGCGCAGACGGCGGGCGAGGGCAAGGAGCGTGAGTCGCTGCTGTGCCATGCGGCCTGGCCTTCGCCGGACTTCGAGGACGCGGCCGCGGCCGCCGACATCAACTGGCTGGTCGATCTGGTCTCCGGCATCCGCTCGGTGCGCTCGGAGATGAACGTGCCGCCGGGCGCGATAGCGCCGCTCGTCGTCGTCGGCGCCAACGCCGTGACGCGTGAACGGCTGGTGCGCGAAGAGTCGGCGATCAAGCGCCTGGCGCGCGTCGGCGATATCTCGCTCGCCGATGCCGCACCCAAGGGCTCGGCGCAGATCGTGCTCAATGAGGCGACGATCTGCCTGCCGCTCGGCAGCCTGATCGATCTCGCCGCGGAGGCCTCACGACTGCAGAAGGAACTGGCCAAGGTCACCGAAGAGATCGCACGCCTGCACAAGAAGCTGTCCAACGAAAGATTCGTCGCCAGCGCGCCGGCCGAGATCGTCGAGGCCGAACGCGAGAAGCTCGCCGAATACCGCGATGCGCAGGACAAGCTTTCGGTGGCGCTGACCAGGGTTCGCGACGCCGGTTGAGAGGCAAGATTCGCCGTGACGCCGGAGGAAATTCCCATGCGTCACCTGCCTCGAAAAAGGGCATTCCGTTGCGTTAATTTTGACGTAAACGGAAGTTTTTGCCCCATTGTTGCCATAATGTAACAATGGGGCCAGTAGGCCCATAAAAAGGCTGTTTTTGATCCTTTTCGGCCGGTTTTCTTTCCCTTTCAAGGCCAGGGCAGGCCTTGGTCAGCTATTTTCGGCGTTCTGGCGCCGCGTTGCATTTTGTCGAAAACGCGTTTGGTGAACATGTACAAGTACGCCTCGGAATTCGTTGTTGCGCCGTTAACCCGAATTGGTTCTAGCTTGAGCCACTAGTTATTCGGGGAGGACATCCATGAACACTTTGCGTTTGAAAGCCCTGCTGGGGGCGGGGTGCTTTTCGCTGGCTTTGATCGGGACGGCGATGGGTTCAGCGCATGCTGGCGGCCTGGAGCGCGGCGGCTACGATATCGACTTGCTGTTCGATCCGGCGCCGTTCGCTACGGAGGCGGAAGCGACTTATGTGATGCCAGACCGGAAGTATGAAAATGCGCGGGGTCCGGGCGGCTTCAATTTCCTCAATTCCACGGCGGATGGCGCCGAGGGCTATTGGGTACCCCGTATTGGTGGGAAAGTTCAGGTTGTGCAAGGCGTCGACTGCATGGTCGACTATTCACAGCCGTGGGGCGCCCACACAGCCCCCGGCGCGTCGTGGAATGGCGCGTTTTCCAACGTCGAAACGGATATCAAGAGCAACAATTACGCCGGCACCTGCTCCTACAAGTTCGATGTCGGCAAGGGCCAGCTCCGTTTTATCGGCGGCCTATTCTACCAGGAAATTTCAGGCTTCAAAGAAAGCTTGGTGGGTTTCAATCCATTTGGGCCGTCACCGATCGGCCGCGTCGACCTAGAGGCCAACGGTTGGGGTTGGCGAGCCGGCGTCGCCTACGAAATCCCCGACATCGCATTGCGCGCGAGCCTAGTCTACAATTCGAAAGTCAAGCTCGACAATATCGAGGGAACGCTTGATCTTACCAGTGTTGGCGGGAAAATTACGCCGATCTTCGGTGCGACGGAGTACATGCCGGACTCGGTGGAGTTGAAACTGCAGTCAGGCATCGCGCCCGGCTGGCTCGCTTTCGGCTCGCTCAAGTGGGTCAACTGGAGCTTGCTGCAAAGCGTCCCGATCTGCCCAGTGGGCTTTGCGGCATCGTCATGCGTCACGGGTTCTCCGGTTGCGGTGACTTCGCTCGACCTGATGTACCGCGATGGCTGGACCGTTTCAGGTGGTGTCGGCCACAAATTCAACGATCAGTGGAGCGCCGCCGGCCAGCTTTCCTGGGATCGTGGTACCTCGCATGGCTATGGCGCGCAGTCTGATACGTGGACCCTGGGCGGCGGCGTCGCCTATACGCCGCGGCCCAATATCGAAGTGCGGCTTGCTGGAGCGATCGGCGTGCTGACCAGCGGCCACTCAGGGGAGTTAGCTGGTGAGAACGGATATGTCGCAGGCGAGGATGCTAGCTACGATTTCGGCAACGATCTGATCACAGCGATTTCTGGCGGTATCAAGATCAAGTTCTAAGTAGCTGAAAATTCTAGAAAAAGGCCGGGCAATGCCCGGTCTTTTTCGTTTGAGCCGGCGTCGCCGGTGCGCCCGGTATCCAAGCCGCGTTGCATATAGGCGGCACTGTTGCCGCCTCGTGCGATTGTGACGTTTTGGCAACACTTTCTGAACAACCCCTGGGCTAGAAGCAAGGCCGAGGAAATTGCCCATTTCCCGCCATAAACCCGGCGCACCTCGATCTTGTCTCGGGAAACGCGCCAAAAGGCTCGGCGATGGGAGAGGCCGCACCGCCCCATTTGCAGGGAAGATGGGGCAAGGAAGAGAATGGACGCCAAAGTCATTTCCAAGGCCAAGCTCCCTAGCCGCTATGTGACCGTCGGTCCGGCGCGTGCGCCGCATCGCTCCTATCTCTATGCGATGGGCCTGTCCGCGGCCGAGATCGCGCAGCCGCTGGTCGGCGTCGCGTCCTGCTGGAACGAGGCGGCGCCCTGCAACATCTCGCTGATGCGCCAGGCGCAAGTGGTCAAGAAGGGCGTCGCAGCCGCCAACGGCACGCCGCGCGAATTCTGCACCATCACGGTCACGGACGGCATCGCCATGGGCCACCAGGGCATGAAGTCGTCGCTGGTGTCGCGCGAGGTCATCGCAGATTCGGTCGAACTCACCATGCGCGGCCATTGCTACGACGCGCTGGTCGGCTTGGCCGGCTGCGACAAGTCGCTGCCCGGCATGATGATGGCCATGGTGCGCCTCAACGTGCCGTCGATCTTCATCTATGGCGGTTCGATCCTGCCCGGCAGCTATCGCGGCCGGCAGATCACCGTGCAGGACGTGTTCGAGGCTGTCGGCCAGCACTCGGTCGGCACGATCAGCGATGACGAACTGCTCGAGATCGAGCAGGTCGCGTGTCCCTCGGCCGGCTCCTGCGGGGCCCAGTTCACCGCCAACACCATGGCGACCGTCGCCGAGGCGATCGGCCTGGCGCTGCCTTATTCCTGCGGAGCGCCCGCGCCTTACGAAATGCGGGACCGCTTCAATTTCGCCTCCGGCGAAAAGATCATGGAACTGATCGCGAAAAACATCCGGCCGCGCGACATCATCACGCTGAAGGCGCTGGAGAACGCGGCGACCGTGGTCTCGGCCACCGGCGGCTCGACCAATGCGGCCCTGCATCTGCCGGCGATCGCGCATGAGGCGGGGATAAAGTTCGACCTGTTCGACGTGGCCAGGATTTTCGAGAAGACGCCTTACATCGCCGATCTCAAGCCTGGCGGCAAATATGTCGCCAAGGACATGTTCGAGGCCGGCGGCATTCCGCTGTTGATGAAGACGCTGCTCGACCATGGCTATCTGCACGGCGATTGCCTGACGGTCACTGGCCGCACTTTGGCCGAAAATATGGAGCATGTTTCCTGGAATGAACACCAGGATGTGGTCCGCCCGGCCAACAGACCCATTACCCAAACCGGCGGTGTCGTGGGGTTGAAGGGAAACCTTGCCCCCGAAGGCGCGATCGTGAAGGTCGCGGGCATGACGGAGTTGAAATTCTCCGGCCCGGCGCGCTGCTTCGATTCGGAAGAGGAATGTTTCGAGGCGGTGACGCATCGCAATTACCGGGAAGGCGAGGTTCTCGTCATCCGTTACGAAGGGCCGCGCGGTGGGCCAGGCATGCGCGAGATGCTGTCGACGACGGCAGCGCTCTATGGCCAGGGCATGGGCGGCAAGGTGGCGCTGATCACCGACGGCCGCTTCTCGGGCGCGACACGCGGCTTCTGCATCGGCCATGTCGGCCCGGAAGCGGCGGTTGGCGGTCCGATCGGTCTCATCCGGGATGGCGATGTGATCTCGATCGACGCGGTGAATGGCACGATCGAAGTGGCGCTGACCGAGGCCGAACTGGCGGCGCGGGCAAAGACATGGAAGGCGCGCACGACCGACTATCAGTCGGGCGCGATTTGGAAATACGCACAGACGGTAGGTTCCGCCCGCGACGGCGCGGTCACCCATCCGGGCGGTGCGAAAGAAACACACTGCTATGCGGATATCTGAGTTGTTGAAGTCAACACCAGAGTTGTTGAGGTCATCTGTCCTTCCGGCACTGGTCGCGTTTGCGATCTTTGGCGCGGTGGGCCAGGCTTTGGCCTTCGACGACAAGGTGTTCGACGACAAGACCGGTGTGAAGCCGCAGTCGAGCCCTTGGGCGGTGTTCCAGTTCGGCTTCTCCGCCTATAAGAACGGCCACAAGGAACAGGCCGCCGAGGCCTATAAATATGCCGCCGAAAACGGCCAGATCGGCGCCACCTGGAAGCTTGCCCGCATGTATGCCGAGGGCGACGGTGTGGCGCGCGACGACTATGAAGCGTTCAAGTTCTTCTCGGAGATCGTCGATCAGGACGTCGAGCCTGGTTCGCCCGAGGAAAGCTACGTCTCCGACGCGCTGGTGGCGCTCGGCGATTACCTGCGCAAGGGCATTCCCGGCAGCCCGGTCGCCGAGAACGAGGTGGCGGCCCAGGAATATTACATGCGCGCCGCCGCCAACTACCGCAACCCGAACGCCCAGTTCGAGATGGGGCAGATGTTCCTCAAGGGCGAGGGCGGCGTGAAGGCCAGCGTCAAGCAGGCCGGGCGCTGGTTCCAGCTTGCCGCCGAGAAGGGCCATGCCGGTGCCCAGGCGACGCTTGGCCACCTGCTGTTCCAGAGCGGCAAGATCGTTCGTGGCCTGGCGATGATGACGGCGGCGCTCGAACGCGCCTCGCCGGCCGATCAGCCCTGGATCCGCGGCATGCAGGAAGAGGCCTTCGCCGCCGCCGGCGAAGCCGACCGGCGCACGGCGATCTCGCTCGCCGACGACATCCTGACCAAGGGCACCACCAACGCGGAACAGTAAGGCGTTGACCGCCGAACTGCCGATGTTCCCCGCAAGGGGTGTTTGGACCGGGAGATTGGCAGCTTGGCTGCCGGCGCGTTTTCTTGCAACGTTGGAGATTGGCGAAAACGGTTGTGACAGCCAATCTCCCCCCAAGTGGGGGAGATGTCCGGCAGGACAGAGGGGGGCGCTGTCCCGCCAGCCTTGCTGTTATACTGATGTACCCGCAACACTGGCCACGATTGCAATGTGCTGGCAGACATTGTCGATGTCACGGATGATGTCGTCATTCCAAAAGCGCAGGACGGTCCAGCCATTCTTCCCCAGACGTGATGATCTCGCTTCGTCGCCCGCGACGGCATCGCCTTCCGCGTGTTGGGAGCCATCAACTTCGACGACCAGTTTCTTCTCTGGACAAGCAAAGTCGACAATGTAGCCGGCGATCGGAAATTGCCGCCGGAAGCCAAGCCCCATCAACCGGTGCGCGCGAAGCTCGTTCCAGAGCTTCAACTCGGCGTCGGTCATCACCTTGCGCATCGACTTGGCGTTTGCACGATGGTTTGGAGGCAGAGGCGTGCGAGGCATTCTCGATGCTCGGTTGCTGTTGGGACTGGCGCTCTACGGCGCCCCCCTCTGTCCTGCCGGACATCTCCCCACAAGGGGGGAGATTGGCTTAATTTAGTTCTCGGTGGGTTCCGTCGGCACCATGCTTGGCGCGGGCGTCGAGATCGGGGTAACGTGCAGGTGCGGCGCCATCGTGTTTTCGGGGCAGTTGTCGCCGACCTTCGTCCAGGATGTATTGTTGAGCACCATCTCGCAGCGAGCCAGATGGCTCTGGTCGGCAACGGTCAGGCAGGCGACCTGACCGACCGGATAGGATTTGCCATTGGCAAGACATTCCGGTGCGGCGAAAGCCGGCACCATGGCGGCGGTGGCAAATGCCAAGCCGATCGGACAAACAAGAAATCGAATGCTCATGGGAACCCCAGCCGCCATGATGATCTCCCATCATGGGCCTGAATGTGGCGAGATGAGGTCCAACTCGGCTGTGTCCCGGCATCTGGCCCGGGGGGCGCTTCTCCGTCAGGCAGGCAACAAGGCGAGGTCGATCGCCACCGGCACATGGTCGGACGGCTTTTCCCAGGCGCGCACATGTTTTTCGATCGAGGCGGACGAGAATCGGTTGGCGGCTTCCGGCGACAGCAGCAGATGGTCGATGCGGATGCCGTTGTTCTTCTGCCAGGCGCCGGCCTGGTAATCCCAGAACGTATAGGTGTCCGGCGCATCGGTGACCGCGCGCACCGCCTCGGTGAAGCCGAGGTTGAGCAGCCGCCGGAAAGCTTGCCGCGTCTGCGGCTGGAACAGCGCGTCGCCCAGCCAGTTCTCCGGAAACCGCGCGTCGATCGGCTCGGGAATGACGTTGTAATCGCCAGCCAGCACCAGCGCCTCTTCCAGCCTCAGGCGCTCTTCGGCCCAGCGCTCCAGCCGCGCCATCCAGGACAGCTTGTAGGGAAATTTCTTCTCGTCATCGATCGGATTGCCGTTCGGCAGATAGAGCGAGGCGACGCGAAGCGCGCCTTTGTCGGTCGAGAACACGCCTTCGATGAAGCGCGCCTGTTCGTCGGCGTCGTCGCCCGGCAGGCCCTTGGTAACCTCGTCGAAGCGCAGCTTCGACAGCAGCGCGACGCCATTAAAGCCTTTCTGGCCATGGGTTTCGACATTGTAGCCCAGCGCCTCGATCTCGGCACGCGGGAATTGGTCGTCGACCGTCTTGATTTCCTGCAGGCAAACGATGTCGGGCGCGCTCTCGGTCAGCCAATGGGTGAGGTTGCCGATGCGGGCGCGAACGCCGTTGATGTTCCAGGTGACGAATTTCATGATGGTCTTATTCTTCCTGCGGCGGATGGCGTTCGACGAGGCCGATCGTATTGCCAGCAGGATCTTTTATAAAGGCCATCCACTCGCTTTCTCCCGCCGGACCGAACTGGCCTTCGGTATCGCGATGCACCAGCGTCGGCGGCGCGGTGAAGGGGACCCCCATGGCTTTCGCCTCGGCGTGGAAGGGCTCGAGGCCGGCAATGTCGAGATAAACAGTGCCGGCCGGAACGCCGTCTGTGAACAGAAGGCGCACTTCGCCCGCCATGATGAAGGCGATACCCGGGGGATCGTAGCGGGCGTGAACGCCCATACCGAGCACATCGCGCCAGAAGGCCAGCGTCGAATCAAGGTCGCGTCCGGCCGACAGCGCGACCTGACGGACCGCGCCGACGGCAGGCATCACAATGCCGCTAGATGGAGAAACTGGTGCCGCAGCCGCAGGAGGCGACCGCGTTCGGGTTCTTGATCTGGAAGGATTGGCCCATCAGATCGTCGACGAAGTCGATCACCGAACCGCCCATATAAACCAGCGACAAATCGTCGATCAGCACCGTTGCGCCATCCTTCTCGATGGCGATATCATCGTCATTGCGCGTGTCGACCAGATCGAACTTGTAGGAAAAGCCCGAGCAGCCGCCGCCTTCGACGGAAACGCGCAGCGCCGTCTTGCCGGCTTCGCCAGAAACGATCTTGGCGATCCGCCTGGCGGCGGCTTCGGTCATGTCGACTTTCATGGCAGTCTTGGCATCAGCGCCCATGGGCGTCACCTTGCTTTCGGTTTCACATGATAGGTATGAAGCGAGAGGGGCCAAGTCAACTAGATCAAGTCAACTGCGGCAGCATCAGCCATGACCAACGAGTTGGGCGACATCGGATTCGGCTATCGGCCGCGCGCGGCCTATGCCACGGATCCGGCGCGCTCGCGCGGCCGGCTGTTCGACGAGGTCGAGAGCCCGACCCGCACGCCGTTCCAGCGCGACCGCGATCGCATCATCCATTCGACGGCGTTCCGGCGGCTGAAGCACAAGACGCAGGTCTTCATCGCCCATGAAGGCGACCACTACCGCACGAGGCTGACCCATTCGATCGAAGTGGCGCAGATCGCGCGTGCCCTGGCGCGTGCGCTGCGCGGCGACGAGGATCTGGCCGAGGCGGTGGCGCTGGTGCATGATTTCGGCCACACGCCCTTCGGCCACACCGGCGAGGACGCGCTGAACGAGAAGATGGCCCAATGGGGCGGCTTCGACCACAACGCGCAATCGCTGCGCATCGTGACCAGGCTTGAGGCGCGATACGCTGAATTCGATGGGCTGAACCTGACCTGGGAAACGCTGGAAGGGCTGGTCAAGCACAATGGTCCGCTGACCGACGGCAGTGGCAAGGGCCTGAAAGGAGCCGTGCCGCAGGCAATCCGCGATTACTCGCAGTTGCAGGACCTCGAACTGGACCGGTTCGCCGGCATCGAGGCGCAATGTGCCGCGATCGCCGACGACATCGCCTACAACAACCACGATATCGACGACGGGTTGAGATCAGGGCTGCTGACGCTGGACATGCTGAAGACTGTCTCGCTGCCGGGAACGATCCTGGAGGGTGTACGCGAGCGCTATCCAAGGCTCGATGACGTTCGCACCGGCCATGAGCTGATGCGGCGGCAGATCACCGCCATGGTCGAGGACGTGATCATGTCGACGACAGCCAATCTGGAGCGCGTCAGGCCGCAGAGCGCCGATGCGGTGAGGGCGGCGGGCGAGACGATGGTGACCTTTTCCGCCGAGATGGCAGCGGTCGAGAAGGAACTGAAGGCTTTCCTCTACAAGCACCTCTACCGCCACCAGGAAGTCATGCGGGTGCGCGCCGATGCCGAGCAGATCGTCAGGGACCTGTTCGACGCCTATTTCGCCGACCCGCGCGCCATGCCGGATGGCTGGCGCGAGGGGCTGGACCGGGCTGAAGATCGCATCAAGGCCCGCAGCGTGGCCGACTTTCTGGCCGGGATGACCGACACTTACGCGCTGAAGGAACACCGGCGTTTGTTTGACCGCACCCCGGATTTGAGCTAGGGCGGGCTCGATTTTGCCGGCCAACGAGCCGGATTCGCCATAAAGCCGCCAGAGCAATACCCATGAACATCTTCGCCGATTTCACCGCGCGAGTCATAAAGGCTGTCGAAGCGCTTGATCTGAAAGACAAAGACGGAGTTTCGCCCGATCTGTCGCGCATCGCCGTCGAGCCGCCGCGCGACGCCAGCCATGGCGACCTTGCGACCAATGCTGCAATGGTGCTGGCCAAACCAACGGGGCAGAACCCGCGCGTGCTGGCCGACAGGCTGGCGCTGGCGCTGCGGGATGACGTGGATGTCGCCGCCGCCGAGGTTGCCGGCCCGGGCTTCGTCAATCTCCGGCTCAAGGACGGTTTCTGGCAGGCGCACCTGTCGGCGCTTTTGGGCGAGGGCCGCAACTATGGCCGCTCGACGATCGGCGCCGGCCGGAAAACCAATGTCGAATATGTCTCCGCCAACCCGACCGGGCCGATGCATGTCGGCCATTGCCGGGGCGCGGTTGTCGGTGACGCGCTCGCCAATATCATGGCCTTTGCCGGTTACGACGTGACCAAGGAATATGTCATCAACGATGCGGGCTCGCAGATCGACGTGCTCGGACGCTCGGCCTTCCTGCGCTATAGCGAGGCGCTCGGCGAGGACATCGGCGAGATTCCGCCAGGGCTCTACCCCGGAGACTACCTCGTCCCCGTCGGCGAGGCGCTGGTCAAGGAATTTGGACGCTCCTTGCTGCAGATGCCGGATGACGAGGCGCTGGCCATCGTCAAGGACCGGACCATCGATGCGATGATGGCGATGATCCGCGAGGATCTGGCATTGCTCAACGTGCATCACGACGTGTTCTTCTCCGAGCGCACGCTGCATGCCGATAATGCCAGGAAGATCCGGTCGGCGATCAACGACCTGACGCTGAAGGGCCATATCTACAAGGGCAAGCTGCCGCCGCCCAAGGGCGAGAAGCCGGACGACTGGGAAGACCGTGAGCAGACGCTGTTCCGCTCGACCGCGGTCGGCGACGACATGGATCGGGCTCTGGTCAAGTCCGACGGCTCATTCACCTATTTCGCCGCCGATGTCGCTTACCTGAAGGACAAGGTCGATCGGGGGTTCGTCGACCTGATCTATGTGCTTGGCGCCGACCATGGCGGCTACGTCAAGCGGCTGGAGGCACTGGCGCGGGCAATTGCCGGCGACGACGTCAAGCTCACCGTGCTGCTGTGCAACCTGGTCAAGCTGTTTCGCGATGGCGAGCCGGTTCGCATGTCGAAGCGCTCCGGCGATTTCGTGACGTTGCGCGAAGTGGTGGAGGAAGTCGGGCGCGACCCGATCCGCTTCATGATGCTCTACCGCAAGAACGATGCGCCGCTCGATTTCGACTTCGCCAAGGTGACCGAACAGTCCAAGGACAATCCGGTGTTTTATGTGCAGTACGCCTCGGCGCGCTGCCATTCGGTGTTCCGGCAGGCGAGCGAGCAGTTGGGTGAGGCGAATTTCGACCGCAACAGCCTTGTGGCGGCCGTGACGTCGCTGACCGATGAGGGCGAGATCGGCCTGATCCGCAAGCTCGCCGAATATCCACGTCTCATCGAATCCGCCGCGCTTGCGCTGGAGCCGCATAGGCTGGCATTCTACCTCTACGATCTCGCTTCCAGTTTCCACGGACACTGGAACCGTGGCACAGATAATCCGGACTTACGTTTTGTTAAGGTTAACGACCGAGAATTGACGCATGCCAGACTAGGGCTGGTGCAGGCTGTTTCGGACGTTCTGACGTCCGGCCTGACGCTGATCGGAGCCGCTGCGCCTACCGAAATGCGTTAGGTTTGACTAAAAAACCTGTCACCTTTTGCCCACATTGCGCTGGTAAGGGCCAACCCTGCGCGACGTCCATGGCGTCCGACTGAGTGCGAGTTCGGGAACAATAATGGCAGACAGAACCCAGCTGAGAGTAGCCGACAACAACGACATCGCCGACGATGATCCGTTCGCGGAACTGACCAGGATCATGGGATTCGACCCGCGCCAGCCGGTCAAGCCGAAAGCCGATGTCGCCAGTCAGCCGGCGGATGAGGGCGACTTCGATATCGACCTCGAAAAGGAACTGATGGGCGAGTTCGACGCTGACGACAGCGACGCCGCTCCGGTTGTCGAAGCTTATGAGCCGGCATTCGAAACAGCTCCCGCTCATGAAGGGACGGACGACGATCGTTGCGCGGACGATGATCTTGCGCTTTCGCTCGACGACGATTTCCACCTGGACTTCACGGCTGCCGATGACCAGGCGTCCGTCGCCAGCCATGCGAACCCCAGCGCTGCCGAAGCCGCACCTGCCTTCGACGCCGATTTCGATAATGCCGTCGCCAGTTCGCTCGAAGACGTTTCGCCCTTTGAAGACGATGTGCCGATGGAGGACGAGCTCGCCGCGTCGCTCGATCGGGATTTCCGCATCGAGGACGAAGTCGCCGGGACCCAGCACGCGGTTGCCGAAGTGCCGGTTGTCGAGGCCGCCTCCGATCCTGAATTCGACGACGAGGCCTCGATTTCGCTCGAAGACGAATTGATGCTCGACGACCATCCGGTGGATCAGCGTCATGCGGCTGCGACCACGGTGGAGTACCCAGAGCCGGTGGCGGCCACTCAGGACCAGGACCAGGACCAGGCGATTTCCGACGAGGATTTCGAGGGCCGTTTCGACGACGCCATCGCCGATGTCGATGTGGATTTTGACGTTCCAGCGGACGAGCCGGTGGCCTTCGATCAGGCGGAAGCAGACGAAGTGCGCGCGGATGCCGTGGATACTGGCGAATTTTCAAGCCCTGAAGCCGTGTCGGATGACGCATTTGATCTGAGCTTGGATGACGGTGCTGCCGAGCCTGGCGAAGAGCCCGTCGTTGCCGAGGCCGCGGCCACTCCCGCCTGGCTGGTGGCGCCCGCCGCAACGGCCCCTGCCGCCGATGAACGAAGCCTGGAAGACGAGTTGAACGCGCTGCTGGGTGCCATGACCCAGCGCACGGCTCCGTCGGCCAAGGAAGAGCCCGTCATGGCTCAACCCTTTGTGGCTCAACCCATTGTCGCCCAACCCTTTGTGGCTCAGCCTTCCGCTGCTCCCGCCCAGCCTGCTGCCGCACCAGATACGGTTGCCGACGAGCCCGCCGACCTTGCTGGCGACCTCGACTGGGATCTCGATGAGCCGGCGTCCGAAGAGGCGCATGCCGCCCAGGCCGCCGATGTCGATCTCGACGATATGCTGTTCGATGAGCTCGGGGATCACGGCTCGGATGCCGCCGAGGTCGACGTCGATTTCGACAATGCTGCATTCGACGCCGCCTTGGCCAACAGCCTCGATCCACGTGATGGGGCCGCTTCCCCGCAGGATCGGGATGATTCTCGCGATTGGCTGGCGGAACGTTCCACGCCGACGGAGCCAGCCCGCTCGTGGAGTCGCGTGACGCCGGTTCCCCAGCCGCCGGCGTTTGCCGCGCAGCCGTCCGCTTCGATGGCGGCCAGGACCGCCACACCGGAAGCGGCCCCAGCGGTGGCATCTGTGCCGTCCTACCGTGCGGCCGAACCGGCTGCGGCTGCTGCCTACACAACCCCCATCTCAGCACCGCCGGCGCCGCAGTCCCCGCGCTACGACGAGATGCCCGATGTCGAAACGGTCGATGTGCCCGAGCGCGTCGTGGCGCTGGCTGACGATCTCGACATTCCGGAGCTGCATTTCGAGGACGATGCACCGACGGCTGCCGGCTATGACGATCTCGATGCGGAGTTCGCCAGCCTTTTGACCGAGATGAATTCGGTCGAGGTGGCGCCGGCTTCCGCCGGCAGCGCTTCCTATGCCGACGATTCCTACAATGCCGGTTTCAACCCTGGTGGGCTCAATCCGGCCTATGAAGAGCCAAAACCGGCCTATCAGCCGGAAGCGCGGACCTATGCCGCGCGACCGGCGGAAATGCCGGCCCGTGCGGCGGCGACCGCAAGTTATGCCGATGCCGCTGACGGCTTCGACCTCGACAGCCTGCCAGGCAGCCAGCCGGTTTCGCAGGCGGACGATTTCACCGTCGACGAACTCGACTACGATCCGGAACTCGACGAGGCGATGTCCGTTCCGGGTCTGGGCGAACGCGAGGCGGCCAAGTCGTCGGGGCGTCGCGGCCTGTTCATCGCGGCGATTGTCGGTGCGGTGGCGGTTGCAGGCGGTCTTGGAGCCTTTGCGCTGTCTTTGGGCGGCAAGGGCGGCAGCGAAGCTCCGGTGATCGTCAAGGCCGACAATTCGCCGATCAAGGTCAAGCCTGAGAATCCGGGCGGCACCGTGGTGCCGAACCAGGACAACAAGGTCTATGACGCGGTGGTCAAGGGCGCGAAACCGGCCGAGCCGGTTCAGCAGAAGCTTGTCACCGACGTCGAGGAACCGGTGGATGTGCAGGCGAAGGATCCGGCACGTGCCGTCGATCTTTCCCCCGACCAGAACGCCGCGGCCGACCAGAACGCTGCCGCCGGCGAAACGGGCGACAACAACGCCGCGCAGACGACCGCCAATGCGGCGCCGGCGACTGCCAATGCCGCGCCGACCGGCGTTGCGGCGCCAGCCGACAACGCAGCGCCGGCACCCAAGTCCGAGGATCGCATCGCGCAGGTGCTGCAGGATGCCGAGAAGGGCACCAACGCCGATGTCGTCGCCGTTGCGCCGCGCAAGGTGAGGACCATGGTCGTCAAGTCGGACGGCTCGCTGGTGCCGCGCGAGGACCCGGCTCCGGCCGCACCGCAGGTGGCCGTCACCGAACCGGCCGATCCGGCGCCGCAGCATGTCGCCCCTGCGGCCCAGTCTGATGCCGACCAGACCGGCACCGTGGCGCCCGTCGCCGCACAGTCGGACGACGCGCCGGCCCTCAAGCCGGCAGCCAAACCGGAAAAGGCCCAGTCAGCCAATACGCAGTCAGCCAATACACAGTCAGCCAATACTCCGGCCAAGGTTGCGATCGCGCCGCAGCGTCCGTCCGACCAGCCAGTCGACGTCGTCGGCGAGGTCAAGCCCGATCAGGTCGCCTCCATCGATCCGGCAACGACGGCAACCGGTGGCGGTTCGTGGTCGATGCAGGTTGCTTCGCAGCCGACGGTGGAAAGCGCCCAGTCGAGTTACCAGGATCTGCAGCGTCGTTACGCCAGCGTGCTTTCCGGCCGCAAAGCCAACATCGTCAAGGCCGAGATTGCCGGCAAGGGCACGTTCTACCGCGTTCGCGTCGTGGCCCAGTCGCGCAACGATGCCATCAACCTGTGCACCAACTACAAGGCTGCCGGCGGCAACTGCTTCGTGTCGCGCTAGAGCAATTCCAGGAAAAGCGTGAAGCGATTTTCCGTTCGGAATTGCGTCAAAACCAAGAGTTGGAGCGGTTTGCCGTTTCCGTGAAACGGTGACCCGCTCTAGTCACCGGTCAACCAATCAAGCCGGCGCGGTCTAAGACCGCGCCGGCTTTTTTCATGTGGAAGCCGTTCTGGCGCCGGGCGGCGGTGATCCCGGGACGATTCCCTTTCGTCGCGCGAAGTCCTAGACTCCGGGCATGACCGAATCAAAATCCATGATCCTCGGCTGTGCCGGGAAATCGCTCACCCGCGAAGAAATCAATTTCTATCGCAATGAATGCCCGTGGGCCTTCATCCTGTTTGCCCGCAACATCGGCGAGACCGAGCAGATCCGCGACCTGGTCGCCGAGATGCGCGACTGCATCGGGCGTCCCGATGCGCTGGTGTTCATCGACCAGGAGGGTGGCCGGGTGCAGCGCCTGCGGCCGCCGCTGGCGCCGAACTATCCCTCGGGCGGCGCGCTTGGCGCGTTGTGGCGCGACGATCATGACGCCGGTGCCCGCGCGGCCTGGCTGTTGGCGCGCCTGCACGCCTTCGACTTGCTGCGCTACGGCATCACGGCGGATTGCCTGCCGGTGCTGGACGTGCCGATCGAGGGCGCCAGCGACGTCATCGGCGCGCGCGCCTACGGCAAGGAGCCGCGTCCGGTCATCGAACTCGGCCGCGCCGCTGCGGAAGGCTTGATGTCGGGCGGCGTGCTGCCGGTGATGAAACACATTCCGGGCCATGGCAGGGCCTTCGCCGACACGCATTTCGAGCTGCCCGTCGTCAACGCCTCGCTCGGTGATCTGCAGCGGCACGACTTTGCTCCGTTCCGGGAGCTCAACCATCTGCCGATGGCGATGACGGCGCATGTCGTCTACAGCGCCATCGATCCCAACAACCCGGCGACGACGTCCGGCAAGGTCATCGACGAGATCATCCGCCGCGAGATCGGCTTTGATGGGCTCCTGATGAGCGACGACACCTCGATGAAGGCACTTTCTGGGGATTTCCCGACAAAGGCGGCCTCGATCCTTGCGGCGGGCTGCGATCTGGTCCTTCACTGCAACGGCGTTTTCGAGGAGATGGCGGGCATCGCGTCGCGGACCAAAGGGCTTGAGGGCAAGTCGCTGGAGCGCGCAAAGCGCGCGATGACCTATATAGAGAAACGCGACGCGGCCGAAGAAATAGAGATACGCGCCGAATTCGCCACCTATTTCGATGCGGTGGCCTAGTTGAAAGGGAAGTGACGAGCAGTGGCGGAAACATTGGAAAGCAAGGCCGCGAAGGCCGCACCGATGGACCGCCTGTGGGCCGAGAACGACGATTCACGGCTGACGGGCGACCCGTCGCTGGTCGTCGACGTGGCCGGCTTCGAAGGTCCGCTCGACCTTCTCCTGCACCTTGCCCGCACCCAGAAGGTCGATCTGGCGCGCATCTCCATCCTGGCGCTGGTCGAGCAGTATCTGGCCTTCGTCGAGACGGCGAGGACGCTGCGGCTGGAGCTTGCCGCCGACTATCTGGTGATGGCGGCGTGGCTTGCCTTCCTGAAGTCGAAGCTCCTGATCCCCAAGCAGCCGGGCGATGAAGGCGAAAGCGGCGAGGAACTGGCGGCGGTTCTGCAGTTCCGGCTGAAGCGCCTGGAAGCCATGCGCGACGCGGCGGCGCGTCTGGTCAACCGCAACCGGCTCGGCCGCGACGTGTTCGCGCGCGGCATGCCCGAAATGGTCATCATCGAGAAGCGCAACGCCTATTCGGCGTCGCTCTACGATCTCTTGACCGCCTATGCCCAGCAGCGGCAGAAGCAGGCAATCAACAATGTGACGATCGCCAGGCGTGGCGTCTGGTCGCTCAAGGACGCGCGCGACGTCCTGACCCGCCTGGTCGGGGCTGTTAGCGACTGGACGACGCTGGAAAGTTTCCTGATCGCGTACATGACCAGTCCCGAGGAAAGGCGCACGGCGATCGCCAGTTCCTTTGCGGCGACATTGGAGCTGGTGCGTGACGGCACGATGGACGTTCGTCAGGATCAGACGTTCGCACCGATCTATCTGCGCGGCCGGGTGCAGCCGATCAAGGCAGTCGAGGTGGCAACATGAGCGAACGCGCCAATGCTTCCGTGATCCCGTTCAAGGTCGAAGATGAGCCGGAGCAGGAGCTTGTTGCCGAGGGGGGCGCCGAGCAGGTCCAGAATCCTGCCGAGCGGCTGCATATGGCGGAGGCCGTGCGCATGGCAGAGGCGATCGTGTTCGCCAGCGCCGAACCTGTCAGCGAAAAGCAGCTTGCCGCGCGCCTTCCCGACGGCATCAACGTCACCCTCGCGATGGTCGAGCTGCAGCAGATCTATGCCCGGCGGGGCGTCAATCTGGTGCGCGTCGGCGATGGCTGGGCGTTCCGCACCGCCGGCGACCTGGCCTTCCTGATGAGCCGCGATACGGTGCAGCAGCGCAAGCTGTCGCGGGCGGCGCTCGAAGTGCTGGCGATCATCGCTTATCACCAGCCGGTGACGCGCGCCGAGATCGAGGACATCCGGGGTGTCGAGACCTCGAAAGGCACGCTCGACATGCTGCTCGAGACGGAATGGGTGCGCATGCGCGGCCGCCGCAAGACGCCCGGCCGTCCGGTCACCTACGGCACCACCGAAACCTTCCTCGACCATTTCGCGCTCGAGGAAATCCGTGATCTCCCCGGCATGGAAGAATTGAAGGGCGCCGGCCTGCTTTCGGGCCGCATGCCGTCTAATTTCTCCATACCGCAGCCGCCGGCCGACCCGGATGCGCTGGCCGAGGACGAGGATCCGTTGACCGACATCGATCTCGAGGAACTCGGCCTGCTGACGCCGCGCGTCACGGAAGATTGACCGCGAAATCTGTTTCAAAAGCAGTCGGCAGACTGTACATGCGCGGATTCGTAGCGGGCCATCACACTGAAAATGCGTGACAACCGCCACCCTTTCATAAACTCTGTCGCTGTTGTGTTTGAATCCCAACGCGAAAACGCATAGATCATCGCCAGGGAAAACGTTCGAGAGAGATTAGCTATGGGTTCATTTTCGATTTGGCACTGGATGATCGTGCTGGTGATCGTGCTGCTGGTGTTCGGCCGCGGCAAGATTCCGGAACTGATGGGCGACATGGCCAAGGGTATCAAGAGCTTCAAGAAGGGCATGGCGGATGACGACGTCGCCGAAGACAAGCGCACCGTCGAACACCGTGCCGACGAGACCGTTTCGGCCGTGAAGGAAAAAGCCAGCAAGAGCTGAGCCAGAAAGTTCTAGTCGGAACAGATTGCCATGTTTGAAGTCGGCTGGACCGAAATGCTGGTGATCGCGATCGTCATGATCGTGGTCGTCGGGCCGAAGGATTTGCCCAACATGCTGCGCACCTTCGGTCGCACGACGGCGAAGCTGCGCGCCATGGCCGCCGATTTTCAGAAGCAGTTCAACGAAGCGCTGAAGGAAGCAGAGCTCGACGACGTCAAGAAGTCGGTCGACGAGCTCAGGGGCCTCAGCCCCGTTGCCGAGATCAAGAAGCAGCTCAATCCCTTCGAGCAGGCGGCAGCCGATGTGCGCGCCGGCGTCGACGCGGCGATGAAGCCGAAGCCGGCCCCTGATCCGGCAACGCCCGCACCCTCTACACCCGTGGCGGCCGAGCCGTTGAAGAACGGCGCGACGACCATGCCTGGCGGCGCGGAGGTCGCGCCGGTGACTTTCCCGGCAATGACCGATGAATCGGTGGTGGCACCGCCTGCGAGTGCGTCGCCGAAGGCGACCGCGGCGAAGAAGGCGACCAAAGCTGCGCCGGTAAAGGCTGGGCCGGTTGCAAAAGCGTCGGCGGCAAAAGCTTCTGCGCCTGTGAAAGCGAAGACCGCGCCTGCGCCAAAGCCTGAAGCGGCGAAACCTGCTGTGGCCAAGACGATTGCTGCCAAGACCGTGGCGAAGGCCGAACCGAAACCTGCGCCAGTGAAGAAGCCGGCAGCCAAAAAGACGGCGGGAGCCGCCAAGTGAGCGTTTCGGACAAGGAAAAGGACGAGATCGAAAAATCGTCCGCTCCACTGATGGAGCATCTCATCGAACTGCGTCGGCGGCTGATCTGGTCGCTCGGCGGCTTCTTCGTCGCCTTCCTGGTCTGCTTCTTCTTCGCCAAGAAGCTGTTCAACCTTCTGGTCGTCCCGTTCAAATGGGCGACGAAATGGGCGGGGCTCGATCCGCACAAGGTCGAACTGATCTACACCGCGCCGCAGGAGTTCTTCTTCACGCAGGTCAAGCTCGCCATGTTCGGCGGCATGGTGATCGCCTTTCCGCTGATCGCCACGCAGATCTACAAGTTCATCGCGCCCGGCCTCTACAAGAACGAGCGCAACGCTTTCCTGCCGTTCCTGATCGCGTCGCCCATTCTGTTCCTGATGGGTGCCTCGCTGGTCTATTTCTTCTTCACGCCGATGGTGATGTGGTTCTTCCTCGCCATGCAGCAGGCCGGCACCGACGATCAGGTGCAAATCTCGCTCCTGCCGAAAGTGTCGGAGTATCTCAGCCTCATCATGACGCTGATTTTCTCCTTCGGCCTGGTATTCCAGTTGCCGGTGGTGACCAGCCTGATGACGCGCGTCGGCATGCTGTCGTCCAAGGCGTTGGCGGAAAAGCGCAAATGGGCGATCGTCATTGCCTTCATCGTTGCCGCCGTGCTGACACCGCCGGATCCGATGAGCCAGATCGGCTTGGCTATTCCGACCATCCTTCTCTACGAGGTCTCGATCTGGGCCGCGCGGTGGATCGAGCGGGATCAGGAAAAGCAGCGGCTGGCGCGCGAGAAGCAGGAAGCCGGCGAGACCGTGGCCGATAAAGCGCCGGACGAGCCTCCGACGCCGGCTGCTTCGTAAGACAACAGGCAGCGCCTGAAATAGACAGTCGCTGCCCGCTCTATCTTGCATCAATCAAGGATGCGGTTTACGCCCTCTCGCATAGCTGAGGACGGATAGACCATGCTTGACATCAAATGGATTCGCGACAACCCGAAGGCCCTTGTCGAGGCGCTGGTCAAGCGCTCGTGGTCGGCGGCTGAGGCGCAGTCCACGGTTGATGAATTGATCGCCAGGGACGAGGCGCGGCGCGAGCATGTCACCGAGTTGCAGACCAGGCAGGAGCGCCGCAACGCCGCCTCGAAGGAGATCGGCAACGCCATGCGTTCGGGCGACGGTGCCCTTGCGGAAAAACTGAAAGCCGAAGTCGGCGAGATCAAAACCTTCATCCAGAATGGCGAGGCGCGCGAACGCGAGCTCGACAAGGCGCTGAACGACGCGCTTGCCGTGCTGCCCAATGTGCCGTTCGACGACGTGCCGATCGGCAAGGACGAGCACGACAATGTGGTCAAGCATATCGTCGGCGAAGTGCCGACGCGCCGGAACTGGGTGAAGGAGCATTTCGAGATCGGCGAAGCGCTCGGCATGATGGATTTCGAGCGCGCGGCAAAACTGTCGGGCTCACGCTTCACCGTGCTGAAGGGCGGATTGGCGCGGATGGAGCGCGCGATCGGCCAGTTCATGCTCGACCTGCACACCAATGAGCACGGTTATGAGGAAATCATCCCGCCTCTGATGGTCAAGGACGAAGTCCTTTTCGGCACCAACCAGCTGCCGAAATTCGAGGAGGATCTGTTTTTTACAGACCCTCGCACACCTGAGTACAATGAGTGGACCGCCAAGTTCGCGCGAAAAGTCGCTCTTGAAGGAACATTCCTAGGCGGCCCCCCAACGACAATGGAACAGGCAGTGGATCGCGTCATCCGATTTTTTCGTGACGCTGAATATGAGGCCACCAACTTTACTCCTGATGAGTATCAACACTCAAAAAGGCGCCTTGGCTTGATCCCAACCGCAGAGGTTCCACTCACTAATCTGGTGCGCGAGGAAATCACCGCCCACGAAAAATTACCGCTGCGCTATACGGCGCTGACGCCGTGCTTTCGCTCCGAAGCGGGTTCGGCCGGGCGCGACACGCGCGGCATGCTGCGCCAGCACCAGTTCTACAAGGTCGAGCTGGTCTCGATCACCGACAAGGAATCGTCGCTCGCCGAGCATGAGCGGATGACGCAATGCGCCGAGGAAGTGCTGAAGCGACTCGGTCTGCCGTTCCGGACCATGGTGCTGTGCACCGGCGACATGGGTTTTGGCGCACGCAAGACCTATGACATCGAGGTCTGGTTGCCCGGCCAGAACGCCTATCGCGAAATCTCGTCCTGCTCTGTCTGCGGCGATTTCCAGGCGCGCCGCATGGACGCTCGCTACAAGGACAAGGACGGCAAGGGCAACCGCTTCGTCCATACGCTGAACGGTTCGGGCACCGCTGTCGGCCGCGCGCTCATAGCTGTCATCGAAAACTACCAGAATGAGGATGGCAGCGTAACCATTCCTGAAGTGCTGCGGCCTTACATGGGCGGACTGGAAAAGATCGAATCGAAATAATGCGCATTCTTCTGACCAATGACGACGGCATCCATGCCGAGGGCCTGGCGTCGCTCGAACGCGTTGCCCGCACGCTCTCCGACGATGTCTGGGTGGTGGCGCCGGAGCAGGACCAGTCCGGCTATGCGCATTCGCTCTCGATCTCGGAGCCGCTGCGGCTGCGCAAGATCGGCGAGAAGCATTTTGCCGTTCGCGGCACGCCGACCGATTGCGTCATCATGGGCGTGAAGAAGATCCTGCCCGGCGCGCCCGACCTGATCCTGTCAGGCATCAATTCGGGCGCCAACATCGCCGACGACGTGACCTATTCGGGAACCGTCGCAGGCGCCATGGAAGGCGCGCTGCTCGGCATCCGCTCGATCGCGCTCAGCCAGGGCTACAGCACTGTCGGCGAGGATCGCGTGGTTCCCTATGAGACCACCGAGGCGCTGGCGCCGGCGCTGCTGAAGAAGCTTGTCGCGACGCCGCTGCCCGATGGCGTGCTGCTCAATGTCAATTTTCCGAACTGCCTTCCCGAGGAAGTCGTAGGCACCGTGGTCACCTCGCAGGGCAAGCTCGTGCACAGCCTCTGGGTCGACGAGCGGCGTGACGGGCGCGGCCTGCCTTACTATTGGCTGCGCTTCGGCCGCGAGCCGGTCGAGGGCAAGCAAGGCACCGATCTCTACGCACTGCGCAACCGCCTGGTGTCGGTGACGCCGTTGCAGCTCGACCTCACCGCGCATGAGATACGTGACCAATTGAGCAAGGCGCTTGCATGAACCAGGGCTTTCCAATCGACGATCGCGAAGGATTTGCGGCTTTCCTTTTGCGCCTGCGCGGCAGGGGAACGGTGCCGAAGGCCCTGATCGCGGCTTTCGAAGCGACGCCGCGGCGTGGCTTCCTGGCGGCGCAGTTCCATCAGATCGCCTGGTCGGACCGCATGCTGCCGATCGAATGCGGCGAGGCGATCGAAGGGGCGGACATGCAAGCGGCAGTGATCGCCGCACTCGCCATCGAAGCGGGAAACCGCGTGCTCGAGATCGGCACCGGCTCCGCCTATACGGCGGCGGTGATGTCACGGCTGGCAGCGCGGGTCGTCACCGTCGACCGCTACAAGACGCTCGTCGAACAGGCGAGGCAACGTTTCGAGGCGCTCGGCATCGGCAATGTCATCGTGCGCCAGGCGGACGGCTCCGGCGGTTTGCCCAATGAGGGGCCATTCGACCGCATCGTCGCCTGGGCCGCCTTCGACAGCCTGCCGCGCTTCCTGCTTGACCAATTGTCGAGCGGCGGCATCGTCATCGCGCCGATCGGGCCGGACGAAGGCGAGCAGGTGCTGGCCAAGCTGACCAAGGTCGGCAGCCGTTTCGAGCGCGAGGATATCGGCCTGGTGCGCTTGCAGCCGATCTTGCGCAGCGTCGCCGCGGTGATCTAGGCGCATGAGATTGAGGCCGGCCTGCAAATAGCTGATATCCGCGCTTCCAGCGCTCGCGTACTGAAGTACGCTCCGCTCCGGTTCTCGGTATCAACCATTTTCGACCCGGCCTGACCTGAATCTCAAAGCGCCTCCGGCGCACTCGAAAATGTTTTAAGAAAATTTTCGTCGGATTCTAATGGGTTAACCGACCAGTAACATTAACGCGCTTTAATCCTGTCCAGTTGGTTCAGCGTTTGTGCGGGTTAGTGCGATGCAATTCAGTGTTTTGAAGGCAAATAGTCGCAATCTGGCGCGGGGCTGCGCTGTTCTCATGATTGCAGGCGCGGCGGCAGGGTGCAGTTCCCAGGCTTCGCGGTTCAACAGTGTCGATGACGTCTTCACCTCTTCGACCAACAATCAGCGTGCCATCATCAACAAGCAGGATGCCGTACAGCCCTATCCGGGCGACGTCTCGGCCGCTCCGCTCGATGGCAGCCATACGCAGTCGGTGAGCCGCTCCAGCCTCGATCCGGTTTCGAGCCGGCCGTTGCCGCCGCCCGCCACAGCCCAGGCGCAACCAGAGCCGGCGCTCGCGCCTGCCGCCAATCCGGTGCGTGTCGCATCGGCGCCGGCCATGGTCCGGCCAGCTCCTCATGTCGACAGGACGACAACCGGCACCGTCGCGCCGGCCGCGAAGCCGTTCAAGGAAGCGCAGCCCGATGCGCCGAAGGTGGCGGAGGCGGGCAGGCCGCACGCGACCGAAATCGTGGTCAGGGACGGTGAGACCATTTCCGGCCTGGCAGCGCATTACAAGGTGCCGGCCGATGTCATCATGAAGGTGAATGGCCTCAGCCCGACCAAGGGGCTGAAGAGGGGCCAGAAGATCGTCATCCCGGCCTATGCCTATTCGAGCAAGGCCGAGCCGAAGGTCGCCGATGCAAAGCCGGCGAAGGACGGGAAGGATAACCTGCCGGCCACCGCGCCGGAGAAGGTCGCGGTGCTGCCGCAGCAGCCGAAGCTCAAAGAAGGCAAGACCGCCACTCAGGTCGACACGTCGGCCGCCGCAAGCCAGCCCAAGGAGCCCAAGCCGACGCAGGTGGCCAAGGCAACCAGTGCGGCTGGCACCTATACGGTCCAGTCGGGCGATACGATGTCGTCGATCGCCAGGAAGACCGGCGTCGGCGTCGTTGCGCTGAAGCAGGCCAACGGCATGAAGGATGGCTTGCTCAAGATCGGCCAGACCTTGAAAGTGCCAGCCGGCGGAACCGCGACTGTCGCCAGCGCCAAGCCGGCGAAGGTCGATCCGGTGACGACAGCAACGACGCAGCCTGCGGCAAAGACAACGCCGTCGGAAACGCTGGCATCCTACACGCCGCCGAAGAAGGATGCGAAGGTCATCCAGCAGGCCGAGGACGACGACGCGGTGGCGCCGGATGCCACGGGCATCGGCAAGATGCGTTGGCCGGTGCGCGGCCGGGTGATCTCTGGTTTCGGATCCGGCAAGGACGGCGTCGACATCGCCGTGCCCTCGGGCACGCCGATCAAGGCGGCCGAGAACGGCGTCGTCATCTACGCCGGGGACGGCCTCAAGGAATTCGGCAACACGGTGCTGGTGCGCCACGAGAACGGCCTGGTCACGGTCTACGGCCACGCCAGTTCGATCGAGGTGCAGCGCGGCCAGAAGGTCAAGCGCGGACAGGAAATTGCGCTGTCTGGCATGAGCGGTACGACGGACTCGCCGAAGCTGCACTTCGAGGTGCGCAAGAACTCGGCCCCGGTCGATCCCTCGACCTATCTCGAATAGAAGAAAAAAAGCAATTTTGCGGGCCGTCTGACCTCCAGTCCAGCCCGCCGGCTCAGCCCGCCCCGCAAGGAGCGGGCTTTTTCAGTTGCTGCCCAACACCCATTCCCTCAAGGCTCAAAGATGAACACGCAGCGTGTCGGCGATCATCGTCTCAAGGCTGCTCGCCTTCACGCCGAGAAGCGTGTTGCGACGTCGCGTCGAACGTGCGCGCATTCTGCTGCGGCAAGGCGATCTCAACACAGCGAGGTGGCGGAATTGACGGCTTCGCGCACCAGTCACACCTGGCGCATTGGATGCGCCGCGAGATCGGCCAAACACCGCGCGACTTGCGACGGGCGCAGCCGCCCAAATGATCTTGACGTTAGATGGCGTTGGCGACGCAATCCGATGCATCAATCCTTGAGTGGCTTGCCTAGCCGGCCTGCCAGGTCCTGCGTGAACTGCCAGGCGACGCGGCCCGAGCGGCTGCCGCGGGTCGTTGCCCATTCCAGCGCCTCGGCGCGCAACTGCTCGGGGTCTACGTCGAGGCCGTGATGGCTGGCATAGCCGTTGATCATGTCGAGATATTCGTCCTGCGAGCATTTGTGGAAGCCAAGCCACAGGCCGAAACGATCGGACAGCGAGACCTTTTCCTCGACCGCCTCCGACGGGTTGATGGCGGTCGAGCGCTCATTGTCGATCATGTCGCGCGGCAACAGATGGCGGCGGTTCGAGGTGGCGTAGAAGATGACGTTGGCCGGGCGGCCTTCGACGCCACCTTCGAGTGCCGCCTTCAGCGACTTGTAGGACGTGTCATCGTGATCGAAGGACAGATCATCGCAAAACAGGATGAAGCGGAAGGGAGCCGCCTTCAGCAAGCCCATCAGCTTCGGCAGCGTGTCGATGTCCTCGCGGTGAATCTCGATCAGCTTGAGCGGCAGGTCGGACCTGGATTGGTCGGGCTTGGACTGGTCGGACTTGGATTGGTCCGACTTGGCTTTGGCATTGATTTCCGCATGCACGGCCTTGACCAGCGACGATTTGCCCATGCCGCGCGCGCCCCACAAGAGCACGTTGTTGGCCGGGTGGCCGGCGGCGAAGCGTTCGGTGTTGTCGACCAGGATGTCGCGGACACGGTCGACGCCGCGGATCAGGCCGATGTCGACGCGGTTGACCTTGCGCACCGGCTCCAGATAGCCGGGATCGGCCTGCCAGACGAAGCAGTCGGCTTCGCCGAGGTCGGTTTGGGGCACCGGCGGCGGGGCGAGGCGGCTGACGGCCTCGATCAGCCTGTCGAGTTTCTTGTTGAGGGCGTCGATGCTGCTGTCGGTCATTTCAGGTCTTTTGCTTCGTTTCCTGGGGCAGGTGGAAGCGATCTTTTCGAATCCGTCGGGTTCGAAACTGGTTCCAACCTTTTGTTCGAGCGTGATCTTTTCGGAAAACCGGCTCGCGCTTTTCGCGATCCTGCTCTAACACGGCTCAACAGGCCGGAAAAGCAGCCGATTTGCCGGGCCGCGCAGTTGCATTGACAACTTTACCGACTATATTCCGGCCAAATTTCAAGGGGGCCGTTCGCGGCCGTTTTCAAAATTCAGGAGTACCTCGATGTTCGTGACACCGGCATACGCCCAAGGCATCGGCGGCGCCTCTCCCGATATGTTCATCAGCATTTTGCCGTTTGTCCTGATTTTCGTGATCATGTATTTTCTGATCATCCGCCCGCAGCGCACGCAGCTGAAGAAGCGCGGCGAGATGCTGGCGGCGGTCCGTCGCGGCGACACGGTCGTCACCGGCGGCGGTTTCGTCGGCAAGGTGACGAAGGTGATCGACGACAATGAGCTCGAGATCGATCTCGGCGGCGGCACCAAGGTGACGGCGCTGCGCTCGACAATCGCCGATGTGCGCGTCAAGGGCGAACCGGTGGCCAACCAGAACGCCAAGAAATAACCCAATTCCAGGCGGAGCGATCCGCGGACACGCTCTGACGGACGACGCCATATGCTGTATTTTTCGCGCTTCAAGATGATCCTGATCTGGGTGGCCGTGGCCATCACAGTGATCCTCGCCGCGCCCAATCTGTTCCCTGCCAGCACGCTGGCCCAACTTCCGAGCTGGGTTCCGAAGCGGCAGATGACGCTCGGCCTCGATTTGCAGGGCGGCTCGCACATCTTGCTGGAGATGAACCAGAACGACCTGATCAAGGATCGGCTGGAGACGACGCGCGACGAAATCCGCACACTGCTGCGTGACGCCAAGATCGGCTATACCGGTCTTGCCGGCAACGGGCGGACCTTGCAGGTGCGCATCACCGACCCCGCCCAGCTCGATGCCGCCAAGAAGGCCTTGAAAACCTTGACCGACCCGGTTGCCGCCGGCCTGTTCACCGGCGGCTCCATCCAGGAAATGTCGCTGGATGAATCCGAGCCCGGTCTGCTCAAGTTCACTGTGACCGACGCCGGCATCAAATACCGCACGTCGACCGCGTTGGCACAGTCGATCGAGGTGGTCGAGCGTCGAGTCAACGAGCTCGGCACCACCGAACCGATCGTTCAGCGGCAGGGCGACGACCGCATCCTTGTCCAGGTGCCTGGCCTGCAGGATCCACAGCGGCTGAAGGAAATCCTCGGCCAGACCGCGAAGCTGACGTTCCAGATGGTCGACCAGTCGATGCCGGTGCAGGACGCCCTCAAGGGACGCCCGCCCGCAGGCTCGTCGGTGCTCTATTCGCAGGACGATCCGCCGGTTCCGTATCTGATCGAGAACCGCGTCATCGTGTCGGGCGAAAACCTCGTCGACGCGCAGGCAACGTACAATTCGCAGAACAACGAGCCGGTGGTTTCATTCCGCTTCGATTCGAAGGGTGCCGCGCGCTTCGGCCAGGCGACCGCGCAGAATGTCGGCAAGCTGTTCGCCATCATCCTCGACAACCAGGTGATTTCGGCGCCGCAGATCCGCGAGCCGATCCTCGGCGGCACCGGCCAGATCTCCGGCAATTTCACCGCCCAGAGCGCCAACGATCTCGCCGTGCTGCTGCGCGCCGGCGCGCTGCCCGCGACGCTGACTGTGATCGAGGAACGTACCGTGGGTCCGGGCCTCGGCCAGGATTCGATCCATGCCGGCAAGGTCGCCGGCATTATCGGCTCGATCCTCGTCGTCGCCTTCATGTTCGTCGCCTACGGCTTCCTGGGCTTCCTCGCCAACATCGCGCTTGCCGTGCACGTGGCGATGATCGTCGGCGTACTCTCCTTGCTCGGCGCGACACTGACCTTGCCCGGCATTGCCGGTATCGTGCTGACCATCGGCATGGCGGTCGATTCCAACGTGCTGATCTACGAACGCATCCGCGAGGAGCGACGTGCCGGCCGCTCCGTGATCCAGGCGATCGACACCGGTTTCACCAAGGCGCTGGCGACCATCGTCGATTCCAACGTCACCTCGCTGATCGCCACCGTGGTGCTGTTCTATCTCGGCACCGGACCGGTGAAGGGCTTTGCCATCACCTACGCCATCGGCATTCTGACCACGGTCTTCACCGCTTTCACCTTCACCCGTCTGCTGGTGTCGATCTGGCTGCGTCGCGCTCGCCCGAAGGAGTTGCCGAAGGCACCGGTGACCTTCGTTCCGCCCGGCACGAAAATTCCGTTCATGGGCATCCGTCGGTGGACGTTCGCGCTGTCGAGCACCTTGTCGATACTGTCGGTCGTGCTGTTCATGAGCGTCGGCATCAACTACGGCATCGATTTCAAGGGCGGCTCGCTGATCGAGGTGCAGTCCAAGAGCGGCGACGCCAATCTTGGCGATATCCGCAACCGATTGACGGAACTCAACATCGGCGAAGTGCAGGTGCAGCAGTTCGGTGCTCCGAACGACGTGCTGATCCGCGTCGGCACGCAAGATGCCGGTGAGAATGCCGAGCAGACGGTGATCGACAAGGTCCGCGGCGAGTTGCAGGACCAGTATGATTTCCGCCGCGTCGAGGTGGTGGGGCCGACGGTTTCCGGCGAATTGGCCAAGCAAGGCACCATCGCCATGATCGTCGCGCTGGTCGGCATCCTTGTCTATGTCTGGTTCCGTTTCGAATGGCAGTTCGCGGTTGGCGCCATCGTCGCGACGGTGCACGACGTGGTCATGACGCTCGGCTTCTTCGTCATCACCGGGCTGGAGTTCAACCAGTCATCGCTGGCCGCGATCCTGACCATCATCGGCTACTCGCTGAACGACACGATCGTGGTCTATGACCGTGTTCGAGAGGACCTGCGAAAATACAAGCGAATGCCGTTGCCGCAGCTGCTGAACAACGCCATCAACGAAACGCTGTCGAGAACGACGCTGACCTCCGTCACGACCAGCTTGGCGCTGCTGGCGCTGGTGCTGTTCGGCGGCGAAGTCATCCGCTCCTTCACGCTGGCGATGTTGTTCGGCGTTGTCTTCGGCACCTATTCGTCGATCTTCATCGCGGCGCCGCTGCTGATCCTGTTCAAGCTGCGGCCGCAGGCTTCGGCCGACGAGGAGAAGCCGGTCGGCGGCGGCAAGGCGGTCGCGACCTGACGCGCGGCGCTGAAGGGGTGACAAAGTGGTGACCGGCAAAGGCATCGTCATCCGCGAGGCGCATTTCCCTGGTCGCGCGCCGATCGAGGCCTACGGCAATGGCGGCTTCCGCTTTGCCGACATGTCGCATCGCGGCTCGCTCCTGTGCCTGCCGTCAGGAATCCATGGCTGGGAGCCGGCAGACCCCTCGGCACTGACCGTGGCGGATTTCGACAGGCTGCTGGCCGAGGCGGACAAGGTCGAGATCCTGCTGGTCGGCATGGGCAGGGATTTGAGGCCATTGCCGGCGGCGCTGCGGGCGGCGCTGAAGAATGCAGGCATAGCCTCCGATCCGATGTCGACGGGCGCTGCCGTGCGGACCTACAACGTGCTCCTGGCCGAGGACCGCGCCGTGGCCGCCGCGCTTATCGCCGTCGACTGACATGTCCCGGAACACCGAGATCGTCATGGACACGGTGCGCGCCGCCGACCACGACCGCTACCTGACCGCGCTCTATGCGCCGGCCGACAAGCGCGACGCGCTGTTTTCGCTCTACGCCTTCAATGCCGAAATTGCCGGCATTCGCGACCGCATCCACGAACCGTTGCCGGGCGAGGTGCGGCTGCAATGGTGGCGCGATGTGATCGCCGCCGGCGGCGAGGCGGGCGCGGGTCATCCGGTTGCCGAAACCTTGAATGCCACCATCGCAGCGTTCAAATTGCCGAAGCTGGCCTTCGAAAACATGCTCGAAGCCCGCATCTTCGATCTCTACGACGACCCGATGCCGTCGCGCACCGATCTGGAAGGTTATTGCGGCGAGACGGCAGCAGCACTCATCCAGCTTGCCGCGATGGTGCTCGATCCCGTCGCGGCGCCAAGGTTCGCCGAGCTGGCGGGCAGGGCAGGCTGTGCGCAGGCAATGACCGGCGTGTTGCTTCTGCTGCCGCTGCACCGCAAGCGCGGGCAGTGTTTTGTCCCGGCCGATATCCTGGCGGCGGCGGGCTCATCGCCGGAGGAGTTTGTCGCTGGCGATGGCGGGCCTGGTGCGCAGCGCGCGGTGGCGGCGATGATGGCGCTGGCGCGCGAGCATCTTTCCGCCTTCGAGCAGTACGCCGCAGCGCTGCCGGCGACCTTGCGTGCGGCGTTTCTGCCGTTGGCGCTGCCGCGCGCTTATCTCGGCAAGATGGAACGGTCGCGCCAATCACCGCTCGATGGCGTCGTACGGCTGTCCGCCTTGCGCCGGCATTGGCTGCTGCTGCGTCGTGCAAGCAAGGGCTGGCCGGCACTTTGACGTAAACGTCAACCGTGTTAAGGATTCGGCCGGGCCGAGAACTGCCGCCGAAGACGACAGGCCGGCCGGAGGAAATCCATCCATGAGCTTGCCTGTGCTGGTCGTCCTTGTCGTGTTCGGCATTGCGCTGTCGGTCGCCGCCGTGCATTTCACCGGCGGCAGCAGGACGGCGATGCTTGCCGGCGCAGATCAGGCGCTGAGCCGTTTCGCCGAGGATTTTCCAGACGAAGTGGCCGCGAAAGTCCAGCTGACGGCGGATGCCAGGACGGCATTTCTGGATATCGGGCGCGGGCGCATCGGCATCGTGCACAGCGTCGGCGACTGCTTTTTGACCCGCATCGTCACGGCTTCGGACGTCTCCGTGTCCGATTCCGACGAAACGAACACGATTCTGATGCGCCTGGCGGACTTTACCTGGAAGGGCGGCAGCTTCCGCTTTGCCAGTGCCGGCGATGCTCAGGCTTTGATGAATGCTCTTGGCGCGCATCAATCAAATTCCACTGCGGAGGCCGCTTGATGGACAGCTATGATTTCCCGCAGGTCACGCAGCTTGCCATCCCGTTCTTCGTCACCGCCATCCTGATCGAGCTCTGGCTGGTGCGCACCGGTCGTGCCAAGGGAGCGTTCGAGACGCGCGACACACTGACCAGCCTGATGATGGGCACCGGCAATGTCGTCGCCGGACTGCTGCTTGGCGTCGTCTCCTACTGGGCGCTGCTGTGGCTGTGGCAGTTCCGCGCCTTCAACCTCGGCCTGTCGGTCTGGGTGTTCCTGGCCGCGTTCCTGCTCGATGATCTGCGCTACTACGTCTATCACCGCATCGCGCACCGGGTGCGCTGGGTTTGGGCCGAGCACGTCAACCATCACTCCAGCCAGCACTACAATTTGTCGACCGCGCTCAGGCAAAGCTGGACCGGCCTGTTCACCTTCATGTTCGTGCTGCAGACGCCGCTGGTGCTGCTCGGCTTCCATCCGGCGGTGATTGCCTTCACCTTCGGCTTCAATCTGGTCTGGCAGTTCTGGATCCACACAGAGACCATCGGCAAGATGTGGGGCTGGTTCGAATTCGTCTTCAACACGCCTTCGCACCACCGCGTCCACCACGCCACCAATCCGCGCTATCTCGACGCCAACTATGCCGGCACACTGATCATCTGGGACCGCATGTTCGGCACCTTCGTCGAGGAACTGGAAGAGGACCGGCCGCGCTACGGCATCGTCAAGAATCTCGGCACCTTCAACCCGCTGAAAGTGGCGTTCCACGAATGGATCGGCATGTTCAGGGACGCTTTTGCGCCAGGTCTTTCGATTGGCGATCGCATCAACTATCTAATCAAGCCGCCAGGCTGGAGCCATGACGGTTCGCGCGATACGTCGGAGAGCTTGAAGGCCGCCTATGTCAGGCGAAATCCAAGCGAGGCGGGGAAGCCGGGGTTGCCGATGGCGGCAGGGGAGCCGGCCGAGTAGGCGTCGTCACTCGGCAGCTTCCGCGGTTTGTGAAGGTAGCCCAAGCCACTCCCTGCAATCACCCAGCGCGCGCGAGGTAATCGCATGGCGCTTGGCGACGGTCTTGTCCTTGCCGCGCAGGCGTTTGCCTTCGATCTTCACCGCTTCGACCGGCGGGAACAGGCCGAAATTAACGTTCATCGGCTGGAATGACCGCTTGCCCGGCTCATCGTCGGACACGATATGGCCGCCGGTGATGTGGTTGAGCAGGGCGCCGAACGCTGTCGTCAGCGGCGGCAGCGACGGCGCATGGCCGAGCCGTTCAGCGGCGGCGAAGCGGCCGGCGAGCAGGCCGATCGCAGCGCTCTCGACATAGCCTTCGCAGCCGGTTATCTGGCCGGCGAAACGAAGGCCAGGCCGCGACTTCAACTGAAGTGACGCGTCGAGCAAGGTAGGCGAGTTGATGTAGGTGTTGCGGTGCAGACCGCCCAGCCGTGCGAAATCGGCATTTTCGAGCCCCGGAATGGTGCGGAACACGCGTACCTGCTCGGCATGCTTCAACTTGGTCTGGAAACCGACCATGTTGTAGAGCGTGCCCAGTGCATTGTCCTGGCGCAGCTGCACCACGGCGTAGGCCTTGACGGTCGGGTTGTGGGCATTGGTCAGGCCCATCGGCTTCATCGGTCCGTAGCGCAGCGTCTCGACGCCACGCTCGGCCATGATCTCGATCGGCAAGCAGCCATCGAAATAGGGCGTGCCTTCCCATTGCTTGAACTCGGTCTTCTGGCCGTCGACCAGCGCTTGCACGAAGGCGAGGTACTGGTCCTTGTCCATCGGACAGTTGATGTAGTCCTTGCCGGTGCCGCCCGGGCCGACCTTGTCGTAGCGCGACTGGAACCAGCAAATGTCCATGTCGATCGTGTCGAAATGGATGATCGGCGCGATGGCGTCGAAGAAGGCGAGCGCATCGGCGCCGGTCGCGTCCGCGATCGACTGGGCAAGCGACGGTGCGGTCAGCGGGCCCGTGGCGATGATTGCCTGGTCCCAATCCGCCGACGGCAAGCCCGGTACTTCCTCGCGCTGGATGGTGATCAGCGGGTGCGCTTCGAGCTTTTTCGTCACCGCCTCAGAGAAACCGTCGCGGTCGACGGCCAGCGCGCCGCCTGCCGGCACCTGGTTGGCGTCGCCGGCGCTCATGATCAGCGAACCGGCCAGCCGCATCTCGGCATGCAGCAGGCCGACGGCGTTGTTCTCGGCATCGTCGGAGCGGAAGGAATTGGAACAGACGAGTTCGGCCAGCCCTTCGGTCTTGTGCGCGTCGGTGCTGCGAACGGGCCGCATTTCATGCAAGATGACCGATACGCCGGCTTGCGCCGCCTGCCATGCGGCTTCGGAACCGGCAAGACCGCCGCCGATGATATGGATGGGATTTTTGCTCATGAGCGCCGGAATAATCGCTTGATGCGGCGATTGCAATTGCCGTGCCTGGTGTTGGGTAAACCGCGGAGGGCGAAACCAGGCGCTGAATACAACAACACCCGCCGGGGGAGGAGGTCCGGCGGGTGTCGTTTTGGGGGTCGATCCTCGGGAGGAGGTGAAGACCGACCGTATTCGTCATTGCCGGGGAGGAGGTCGGCTTTGACGAAATCTCTTTTGCTATCTTTTGAAAGGGGCAAAACCCTTTGGAGCAAAATTCATTCGCTCCGGGGAAACAACGCCCGCCGCGGGAGGAGGTGCGGCGGGCGCCGTTTGGTTGGCCGACCCTCGGGAGGAGGTGAAGGTCGGGCCTATTCGTCATCGCCGGGGAGGAGGTCGGCTTTGACGAAATCTCTTTCGCGTTTTGAAAAGGGGCGAAACCTTTGGAGCAAAATTCATTTCGCTCCGGGGAAACAACGCCCGCCGCGGGAGGAGGTGCGGCGGGCGCCGTTTTGGTGGTCAACCCTCGGGAGGAGGATAAGGGCTGACCGTACGCTGGAGGTCGGGGAGGAGGTCGACCCCAGCGAAATTCCTGTTAGATCGCGCGGCGGGCGACGACCTTGATTTCGTCGCGGACGATACCGAGATCATGTAGCTGGCGGTTCGAAAGGCGACCCAGCTCGGTAACCGTCTCGCGATAGACGCGCCAGTTACGATAGTTGCGGATCAGGTTCATTGTCGTTCTCTTTTCAAAACTGGTTCGGACCATTCGCGGTCCGAAGAATTAGACCGCCTTGCGAGCGACGTAAGGAATGTCGCTGCGGCTGATGCCGAGGTCGGTCAGTTCACGGTTGCTCAGGCGGCTCAGCTCGGACACGGTGTCCCTGTAGCGGCGCCAGTTGCGATAGTTGCGGATCAAGTTCATGGTAGTTCTCGTTTCGTCTTTCTTGCGGATCATTCCGTTTGTGTACGAACCATAAATAGGGGGACCCATATCGATTTAAAAGCGCTATGGCTGCATGGCAGCAATGCAAATTGTGCAATGCAACATTAACGCGCCTTCACGGGCCTGACACAAAGAAGCCAGAATCAGAAAGTGCCGCTGCGTCAAAGGTTTGACCGGGCCGGCTGAAAAAAAGACGAAACTTGGGGGAGAAGCGGGATGGCAGGTTATTCGTCACGAGTAAGGTTGGATATCGCGCGGTGGCGGCAGGCGGGCCTGATCGACGCGGCGACAGCCGATACATTAACGCGTGACGTCGAGGCCAACGAGCGCAATTCGCTCAGTTTCGGTTCGATCCTGGCAATGATGGCCGCCTTGCTGTTCGGCGCCGCCATCCTGATCTTCGTCGCCGCCAACTGGGACGCGATCCCGCGGCTGGCGCGGGTCGTAGCCCTTTTCGCCATCATCCTTGGCGGTTATGTCGGCGGCGCCGTGCTGAAGACGCGCGACCATGCGGCAATTGGCGAGGCCCTGTGGATCGTGGCCGCCGCCGCTTTCGGCGGTTCGATCGCGCTGATTGGCCAAATGTATCATCTCTCGGGCGACGAGGCTTCCGCCCTGATCACGTGGGGCGCCGGCACGGCGCTGGCGGCGGTGGTATTGCGGTCGAACCCGCTGACGGTTGCCGCGGTCGGCATCGCCGATGCCTGGCTGTTCCTGAGAGGGTTCGACTATTTCTATCGCAATGAATTTCCGCACGCCTTCGTCATCATGGCGGCCGTACTGTTTGCCGTCTCGTTCTGGACCCGCAGCCAGCCGGCACGCCATTTGATCGTCCTGTCGCTCATCTTCTATCTCGTGCTGTTGGCGATGAACCACGCGACGCTGCCCGTGGCGATCCCTCTGGTCATTGTCTCTGCCGCGCTTTTCGCGGCTGCCGTGTTCGCACCGGAGCCGGTCGACAGGATCGTCCAGCTTGGCGGCCGCTTGCCCTTGCACGCACTGCTCGGCTTCCTCACCGGCCTGGCATTCATCCAGTTCGAACTGGCCGACGAGAGCACCTACAACAGCGGCTTTGCCATCGCTTCCGTCGTCGCGCTGGCCGGCATCGTCGCGGCGATCGTGCTGGCAGGACGGGAGAGCCGTGGCCTGCGCTGGCTTGCCTATCTCGGTTTCGCCTTCGAACTCGCCATCATCTATGTGGTGACCTTGCAGTCGATGCTCGACACTGCCGGCTTCTTCCTTGCCGCCGCCGTGCTGCTCGGCATCCTCGCGGTCGTCATCATCCGCGTCGAAAAACGCATGAAGGGTCCAGTCACCACGGGAGCGACGGCATGATGACCGGAAAGCGACTGATCATTTCGGCGCTGGTGCTGGCGCTCGTCCAGATAGGGTTCCTGAGCTGGATCATCGCCGGCCGAGCGGCGATCCTGCGCAACGGCAAGGACGTGCTGTTGAAGATCGAACCCGTCGATCCGCGCGACCTGCTGCGCGGCGACTATATTATCCTCGGCTACGAGATTTCGCGCATCCCGGTGAAGATGATCGCCAACATTCCTGCCGGCAAATTTTCGAGCGACGATACGCCGATCGCGGTCCGCCTGAGGAAGGGCCCCGACGGCTATTGGACACCAACCACCGCCTGGTTCGGTAAGGCGCCGACGCCGGCGGGTACCGACGAGGCGGATATATCAGGGCATGTCACCGAGGGCTGGGATCTTCGCGGGGAGAGCGCGACGATCGCACCGGACTACGGCATCGAGCGCTTCTACCTGCCCGAAGGCGAAGGGATGGCGATCCAGAACGACATGCGGGTGCGCCCCTTCGGGGTCAGACTTGCCCTTGCCAGCGACGGCAAGGCGCAGATCAAGGCGCTGGTCGACGGCGACAAGACGCTGTTCGAGGAGCCGCTCTATTAGAGATAGAGCCTCAGGGTGGCCTGCCACCCGAAGCTCGCTGGAGCGAAGGGTGGTGCGGGTAGAGGGACTCGAACCCCCACGATCTCTCGCCAGAACCTAAATCTGGTGCGTCTACCAGTTCCGCCATACCCGCATTGCCCGGCAATCTCATGTAGCCATCATTCTGTCAATGTCGGGGCGGAAATGTTGGGTCAGGATCAAAGAATGTTGGTTATTGGCCGAAATGCGAAGACTGTTGAAAATTAGCCTCGCGTGTGACAAAAGGCGTGTCAAATGTGACGGGACGCGACGATCCGCTTCTACAGAATGTGATAAGAAGTAGGAAAAACAAGAACTTATTCACATTTTGGAACGCAGTTTGGGAAAGTTTGAGCCGTATTTTCGGTCAAACCGCCAGGTTCCGTACCAAAAGCCATTCCCGGCAAGACTATACCGGCAGGCTGTGAACGGCAGGGAGCCGTTTGGCAGCCTCATTGGTGAAAACAAAGGTTTTACGATGCAGGTCACCGAAACACTCAACTCCGGTCTCAAGCGCGAGATCAAGATCACCGTGCCGGCTGGTGACATGGAAGCCAAGCTGATGGCGCGGCTGTCGGACGCCCGCAACAAGGTTCGCATCAACGGCTTCCGGCCGGGCAAGGTGCCGGTGCAGCACCTGCGCAAGGTCTATGGCAAGTCGTTCATGGCCGAAGTGGTCAACGAGATCCTCAACGATTCGACCCGGTCGATCATCACGGGCCGCGGCGAGAAGGCGGCCATGCAGCCCGAGGTCATCATGACCGAGGACGAGAAGGAGGCCGAGAAGATCCTGGCCGGTGGCGCCGACTTCGAATTCCGCCTCAACTACGAGGTCATTCCGGCGATCGAGATCAAGGATTTCTCCGACATCAAGGTAACGCGTCAGGTGTACGACGTGCCCGAAACGGAGATCGACGAGCAGGTCAAGCGGGTCGCCGAATCGGCGCGCAGCTACGAGCCGAAGACCGGCAAGGCCGCCGAGGGCGACCGCGTGAGCATCGACTATGTCGGCAAGATCGACGGCGAGGCCTTTGCCGGCGGCGCCGGCAACGATCAGCCGCTGGTGCTGGGCTCCAAGGAATTCATTCCCGGCTTCGAGGATCAGCTTGTCGGCACCAAGGCCGGCGACGAAAAGCAGGTTACGGTGACCTTCCCCGAAAACTACCAGGCGGCGCATCTGGCCGGCAAGGAAGCCACCTTCGACGTCACCGTCAAGGAAGTGTCGAAGCCCGGCGAACTCGAAATCAACGACGAGACCGCCAAGAATCTTGGCCTGGAATCGCTGGAGCGCCTGCGCGAGATCGTGCGCGGTCAGATCGAGAACCAGTTCGGCTCGATGACGCGCCAGAAGGTCAAGCGCCAGTTGCTCGACCAGCTCGATGCGGCTTATTCGTTCGAGGCCCCGTCGAAGCTCGTCGAGGCTGAGTTCAACAACATCTGGGCGCAGGTCAACCGCGATCTGGAAGCGGCCGGCCGCACCTTCGCCGACGAAGAGACGACCGAGGAAGAGGCTCGCGCCGAGTATATGCGTCTTGCCGAGCGCCGCGTGCGCCTTGGCCTGGTGCTGGCCGAGATCGGCGAGAAGGCCGGCGTCACGGTATCGGACGAAGAGCTGCAGCGCGGCCTGTTCGAGCAGGTTCGCCGCTTCCCGGCCAACCAGCAGCAGGAGGCCTTCGAGTTCTACCGCAACAACCCCGAGGCGCTGAATGCGCTGCGGGCGCCGATGTTCGAGGAGAAGGTCGTAGACCATCTGCTCGGCCAGATCTCGGTCACCGACGTCAAGGTCAGCAAGGAAGAGCTGATGGCCGATGACGAGGAAGCGGAAACCACGACCAAGGCCAAGCCGGCCAAGAAAGCCGTGGCCAAGAAGGCTGAAGACAAGAAGGCCGACGCCAAGTCTGGCGATGAGGCGGAAGAGCCGAAGAAGAAGGCTGCGCCTAAGAAGAAGGCGGCCGCCAAGGACGCCGAATAAGTCTCGGCACTTGATGAAATTGACGAAGGCCGCCCCCGGGGCGGCCTTTTTCGTTGCGAAACTGCAACAGGCGGCCGGCTTCTCAGGCCGTGGCACTTGGCGATACCAAGCGTTGATCACTATCTGCGCTTCTGCTGCAAATTCCTGGAGGGGGCGTTGAGCCTATTCTTCGAAACGGGGCGTGCTGTCGTCCTGACGCTCGTCCTGGCCTTCGCCTGCAATCTTGCCCCCGCCGACGCGATTGCCGGCGACTGGCGCTTCGGCACGGCTGACGATGGGCTGGTCACGGCTTCGCTCCATGCCACCAACAAGCTGATCACCGGCGGTGGCGCCTTGAGCTACAGCCCGGTCCTGACCATAGCCTGCCGGGCAGGCGAACCGCGCTGGACCGAATGGCTGCAATTGAACGACGCGGTTTCGGCCAGCCGCAAGATCACGATGTCGGTTGCCGTCGACGGCGACAAGTTCGACGAGAGTTGGTCGGTCGGGTCGCGCGGCAGGATGCTGGTGCTTGACGGCGCCGATGCGATCAAGCGCCTCGTTTCCGCAAGCCGGCTGTCGCTTTCCTGGCGGTTCGGACTGTTGTCAGGGCGCGGCCAGGCGGATTTCGATCTTGCGGGGTTTGAAGAGGCGGTCGAGCAGATCGCCGGGAACTGCCATATCGATCCGCCGTAACTATCGTCCTCGACCCTGGGGCGAAAGCCCGAGTCGGCTTCGCAGTCCTATTTCAGCAGGCCGACCAGGACGTCGAAGGCCGCGTCGATGTCGGCGCGGATTGCCTGGCGGACGGCTTCGACATCGCGGTTGCGCAATGCAGCGAACATCTCTTGGTGGTGCTCGTTGGCGGTCGAGTAGTTTCCGGAATCATGCAGCATGTTGAAATAGGGGCTGATCTGCAGCCACAGGTTTTCGATGATGTTGAGGATGTTCTCGGAGCCCGCCGCCCGGTAGATGGAGAAATGAAAGGCGTAGTTGGCGCGCAGATAGGATTTGACGTCTCCCGCCGCGTTGGCCTGTTCGAGCGCATTGAGGTGCAGGCCGAGCTGCGCGATGTCCTGGTCGTCCATGCGCTCGGCCGCCCATGCGGCGGCGATCGCTTCGATCTCGAAGCGGACATTCCTGAGATCGATGAGGCGTGCGCGGCTGAGCGCGGGAATTCCGATCGAGCGGCCTGAAACAACCATCAAGGCGTTGGCCGCCGTCAGCCGCCGCAACGCCTCCCTGACCGGCATCGGACTGACCCCGAAGGCGTCGGCCAGGCTTTGCACGGTCACCATCTCGCCAGGCACGATGCTGCCGTCGAGGATCAATTCGGTGACATGGCGATAGACCCTGTCCTGCAGGGTTTCCCTGGACAGGGGCACGATCTCGACACCAGGCTTCCTGAACGCCGCTCCGGCCATCTCCCCATCAACCTTTCCGCGCAAGGCCGCGCCACAATCCGTTCCCGGAATGCAAGGTTCCGGCAGCGGCGTCAAGCGTCCGCGACTGTCGCCTGACCGTCAAGACATTTCATCATTGATCTTTGATCAAATCGTGATACGGTTTCCAATATCGGATGGCGAGGGCTAGCTTTTCGTGCCCTCGGGAGGCATTCGGTCATTCGGATCGGGAGGAATTTCACATGGGTATCGGATTGAAAGTCCGGCGGCTCACGCTGCTGGCAGGCATGGCTATGTGTACTTTTGGCATGTCCGCGGCTGACGCGGCCCAGAAGCACAAGATCTTTCTCAGCATGAGTTATATCGGCAATGACTGGCAGGCGGAGGCAGCCAACATGGTCAAGGCCATCGCGGCCCACAAAAGCCTGGCTGACAAGGTCGACCTGCAGGTCCAGGTCGCAGGACCCAACGCGCAACGCCAGATCCAGCAGATCAACGCCATGGTGCAGAGCGGCGCAGAGGCGATCGTCGTGTATCCGATCTCGCCGACGGCGCTCAACCAGGTCGTCAAGAATGCCTGCGACAAGGGCGTGAAGGTCTTTGCCTATGACGCCGAGATCACCGAGCCTTGTGCCTACAATGTCCATATCGACCAGCTGGAAGCGGGCAGGGTGACCGCCGAATGGCTCGTCAAGAAGCTCAACGGCAAGGGCAACATCATCGCCATCACCGGTGTTCCCGGAACATCCGTGGACGACCAGCGCACCAAGGCCGCCAAGGAAGTCTTCGCCAAATATCCCGACATCAAGATCGTCGGCGAGGCTGTCGGCATGTGGAGCCAGGCGGTCGCCCGCACCGAACTGTCCAAGATCCTCGCCACGCGCAGTTGGGGCGACATCAACGGCCTGTGGATGCAGGTCGGCTGCTTCACCGCCAACTCCATGCAGCTCGAGGCCGGCAAGAAGGACAGCGAACTCCTGCCTTGCGCCGGCGAGGGCTCGAATGGCGGCCGCATCCAGATGCTGCCGGAGGGCACCGAAGTCGAAGGTGCCGCTCCTCCCTATGCACCGGCGGGCGCGCAACGCATTTCCTATGCCTCGCCGCCCTATTCCGGCGCGTTGGCGTTGAAGCTTGCCGTCGAGGCGATCGAAGGCAAGGACGTGCCGAAGACGACGATCCTGCCGTTGCCGGTCGTCACCAACGAGACGATCAAGCTTTGCAACGAGGGCACCTGGGCGGAGATGAAGGCCGGCTGCAACGTCTTCAAGCCGTCACTGGTTTCCAATCCCGGCTGGTTCGCTTCGATCTTTTCGGACCAGACGCCCGAGATCGGCCTCAACGCCGCCCTCGTCGGACAGCCCGAGAACTAGCCTCCCAAGGCAAACCCTGACGATGCGCGGACATCTTGTCCGTGCATCGTCGATCCGCGCTAATGCGTGTCGCCCAGAAATGCGCAGCCCGGCGATCGAGGACATGACAGAACACCCAGCGCTTCCCGCCATCGAGATCGACGGCATCGGCAAGGCCTTCGGGCCAACGGTGGCGCTGGATGGCGTGTCGTTCCGCATTGCGCCCGGCAGTGTCCACGCACTACTGGGCGAGAACGGAGCCGGCAAGTCGACGCTGGTGAAACTGCTGTCCGGGCTGGTGCGGCCGAGTTCCGGCCATGTCCGTGTCTTTGGCAAGGAGATCGGCTACGGCGCACCGCGCGCGGCACACGCGCTGGGCGTGCAGACGGCGTTCCAGGAGATGACGCCGGTGCGCGATCTCTCGGTCCTCGACAACATGCTGATGCCTTATGCTCCGGTCGGCGTCTCCGGCCTGATCCGGCGCGCCGCGGCGCGCAAGGCGGTCCGTCGCCATATCGACGAGCTCGGTTTTTCCGTCGATCTCGATGCCGAGGTCGGCGAGCTCGAGCTTTCCGTGCGCCAGAAGATCGAGATCGCGCGCGCCGTCTACCGCAAGCCGCGCATCCTGCTGCTCGATGAGCCGACCTCGACGCTCGCCGGTCGCGATGTCGAGTGGCTGGGCGACATCATCGCGAGGCTGAAGGCGGCAGGCACCACCATCGTCTTCATCACCCATCGCATGCGCGAGGTCCGCGCCTTCTGCGACACGCTGACGATCCTGAGGAATGGCCGCCATATCGTCACCGCGCCAGTTGCCGATGTCTCGGACGCCGACGTCATCGAAAAGATCATCGGCCGCAGCATCGAACAGACCTTTCCGCCCAAGCCCGATGGCGCCCAGGCTTTCGGTCCGCCGGTCCTGGGCGTGCGTGACTTGAAGGTCGGGCGCAAGCTCGACGGCGCGAGCTTCGATCTGCGCCGCGGTGAGATCCTGGGCATTGCCGGGCTGCAGGGCATGGGCCAGCAGGATCTGTTCCTGGCCTGCTTCGGCATGGCCGAAATCACCCGCGGCGACGTCCTTGTCGATGGCCGAAAGGTCTGGCTCGGCTCTCCGGCGGATGCCTTGCTGCCCAATATGGCCATCGGCCTGGTGCCGGAGGACCGCAAATCCGAAGGCCTGTTCCTGAAACTGCCGGGTAGCCAGAACGCCACGCTGCCGGTGGTGTCGCGCTTCACACGCTTCGGCCTTGTCGATGTTGTGGCCGAGACGCGCGCCGTCGAGGCGGCGTTCGCAACCGTCGAGGTCGACCGACGGGCGCTGTGGACGCGGGCCGGGGCTTTTTCCGGCGGCAACCAGCAGAAGATCGCCATCGCCAAATGGCTGGTGGCGCAGAGCCGCATCCTGCTGCTGTTCGACCCGACGCGCGGCATCGATGTCGGCACCAAGCACGAGCTCTACGTGATGATGCGAAACTACGTCGCCGCCGGCGGCTCGATCCTGTTGCACTCGACCGAGATTCCCGAACTGGTCCACCAGTGCGACCGGGTCCTGGTTCTCTATGACGGGCGCATCGCGGCCGAGCTCGAAGGCGACGCCATCACCGAGCCCGCCATCATGCGGCCGGCACTTGGACATGGCGGGGATGTAGCCGCATGAGCAGCGTCTCCTCCTCTGCTTCCGCCGGATTCGGGCTGCGCCGTGCGCTGATACGCAATCGTGGGGCGCTGATCGCCGCGGGCGTTCTTGCGATCCTGCTTTTCATCGTCGACTGGATCAGCGCCGGGCCGCTGACCTACTTCGACGTGTCGTTCCTGTCCAGCGGCGGCGCGACCTCGGCGCTCGCGGCGATCGGCCAGACGATCGTGATCCTGTCGGGCGGCTTCGACCTGTCCGCCGGCGCGGTGATATCGCTGGTCAATGCAGTGCTGGCATCGAGCATGGATCCGATGGCGCCAGGCGCAAGCATCCTCTTGTGGACGGCCGTCGGCATCGGTGTCGGCATGGCGGTCGGTGCCTTCAATGGCTTCTTCATCGCGGTGCTGCGCATGCAGCCCATCGTGGTGACGCTGTCCACCATGTTCATCCTGCAAGGCGTGACGCTGCTGGTGATGGACAAGCCCGGCGGCTTCGTGTCGCCCGATCTCGGCACCTTCTATTTGGGCGACGCGATCACCGGCTGGCTGCCAATGCCGCTGGTGGTGATCGGCGTCGTCCTGCTCGCCTGGTTTTGGCTGAAGGGAACCCGTTTCGGCACGGCGCTTTATGCGGTCGGCAGCGATGCGGATTCGGCTGCCGCAGTCGGCATCAACGTCGTCCTGGTGCGCTTTGCCGTTTATGTGATCGCCGGCGGCTGCTACGGCCTTGCCGGCGTCTTCATCAGCGCGCAGACCGGCAGCGGCGACCCGCTGGTCGGCAATCCGCTGCTTCTGTCTATGTTCGCGGCGGTGGTCGTCGGCGGCACGCGCCTGGGCGGCGGGCAGGGTGGTCCGGTGGGCACCGTCTTCGGTGCCTACATCCTGATGATTGTGGTGAACATCCTGCTGGTGCTCAATGTATCGGCCTATTATTCGACCATCGCCGAAGGCACCATCCTGGTGCTGGCGGCCCTTGCCGGATCCTTGTCTCACGCATCGGTGCTTGCCGTGCAGCTGCGCGCGGCGCGCGCCCGGCTGGCCGCCTGGGGGGCGGGTATTCTGCCCTCGCAGCTTGAACCGATCGACCGGCGGCTCAAGATTGTCGGACCCTCGCATGGCAAGCCCGACACGGTGTCTCCGCGTCCCGCCTTCCATGTTCGCAACGCGGAGACGCTGCGCTACGCGCTGCCCGCCTATATCTGCCTGCTTATCATCGTGGTCGTCACCCAGATCTGGCTCGGCCGTGCCATCCTCAATCCCGGTTACTGGAATTCGCTGCTGGTGCTGTCGTCCTTTCTCGCCGTGCTGGCGCTCGGACAGGGAACGGTCATCCTGACGGGCGGCCTCGATCTCTCCGTGCCGTGGACGATCGGTATTTCCGGCATCATCCTGGCCGGCATGGTCAACGGTTCCGATGCGGCACTCCTCTACGCCTTGCCGGTCGTGCTGGTGATGGCCTGCGCCATCGGCTTCGCCAACGGCTTCGGCATCGTCTATCTCGGCATCTCGCCGATCGTCATGACGCTTGCCACCAACGGCATCCTGCAAGGCTTCGCGCTACTCTATTCGCAGGGTACGCCGGCCGGTTTTTCCTCGCCCATGCTGCGCTGGTTCATGACCGCCAAGCTCGGTTTCGTGACCCCGGTGGTCCTGCTGATGGTCGTCTTCGTGGTCGTGGCGGTGCTGCTGCTTGGACGCACGCCGTTCGGGCGCCGGGTCTACGGCATCGGCAATGGGCTGCGCGCGGCGCGCCTGTCCGGCATCGGCGTCGAGCGCACGCTGATCCTGGTCTATATGCTGTCGGCCGTCTGCGCCGCTGTCGTCGGCATCATGCTGACCGGCTTCTCCGGCCAGGCGAGCCTCGGCATGGGCGACGACTACCTCTTGCCGTCGATCGCCGTCGTGGTGGTGGGCGGTGCGCTGATCACCGGCGGGCGCGGCCATTATCTCGGCATGCTCGGCGGCGTGCTGCTTTTGACGGCGCTTCAGATGCTGCTGGCCGGCACCACGCTGCCCTACGCCACGAGGGCAATTCTCTACGGACTGGTCGTTCTGGGCGCCGTCATGGCGCTGCGCGAACGGCAGTTGCAATGAAAAGGACGGAACCATGAGCGCAAAGGCACCTCAAACGGCGGACGAATTCCTGGCCGGGCTGAAAGGACAGCGCGTGCTGGTGACGGCGGGCGCCGGCGGCATTGGCTTTGCCATCGCCGACACGCTCTCGCGGCTTGGCGCGCGTGTCGTCGTCTGCGACGTTTCCGACGAGGCGCTGGCCGCCGCGCCGGACAAGATCGACCTGGTCGCGGCGGTCAAGGCCGATGTCTCGCGCGACGACGACGTCGACCGGTTGTTCGAGGCGGTTGAGAAAAAACTCGGCGGGCTGGACGCACTGATCAACAATGCCGGCATCGCCGGGCCGACCGGTGGTGTCGACGAGATCGAGCCGGACGACTGGCGGCGCTGCATCGATATCTGTCTCACAGGCCAGTTCCTGTGTGCGCGGCGCGCCGTGCCGCTGATCAAGGCGGCGGGGGGCGGCTCGATCGTGTCGATGTCATCGGCGGCCGGCCGCCACGGCTATGCCTTCCGCACGCCCTATTCGGCGGCCAAGTTCGGCGNTCGGCGGCCGGCCGCCACGGCTATGCCTTCCGCACGCCCTATTCGGCGGCCAAGTTCGGCGTCATCGGTTTTACCCAAAGTCTCGCCAAGGAGCTTGGGCCGCACGGCATCAGGGTCAACGCCATCCTGCCGGGCATCATCGAAGGGCCGCGCATCGAGGGGGTCATCGCGGCGCGCGCAAGGCAGGTCGGCATCAGCCACGAGGAGATGACCGCGCGCTACCTGCAGAACATTTCGCTGCGCCGCATGACCAGCCCTTATGACGTCGCGTCGATGGTCGCGTTCCTGCTGTCGGACGCCGGCATCAACATTTCCGGGCAGTCGCTCGGCGTCGACGGCAACGTCGAAACGCTCTAGGGAGGGCCGATCCATGGCAAAGGTTGCGATTGTCGGCAGCGGTTTCATCGGGCGGGCCTGGGCGATCAGCTTCGCCCGAGCCGGCCATGACGTACGGATGTGGGACCAGTCGCCCGCCGCGACGGACGGCGCGCGCGACTACATAGAAGGCGTGCTTGGCGATCTTTCTTCGAACGACCTGCTGCGCGGGCAGTCCGTCGACACCGTGCTTGGCCGCATCGCCATCGCGGCCGAACTGGAGGAGGCGCTGGCCGGGGCAATCCATGTCCAGGAGAACACGCCTGAAAACCTCGATGTGAAGCGGGAAGTGTTCTCCCTGATCGACAGTCTGGCCGGCCCGCAAACGGTGATAGCCAGCTCCACCTCGGCGCTGTTGCCGTCGAAGTTCACCGACCATCTGCAGGGACGGCACCGCTGCCTGGTGGTGCATCCGATCAATCCGCCCTACCTCATTCCGGCGGCCGAGGTGGTGCCGGCGCCGTGGACGTCCGCCGAGACGCTTGAAAGAACCCGCGCCTTCCTCATCGATGCCGGCCATGCGCCGCTGGTGATGAAGCGCGAGCTCGACGGCTTCATCATGAACCGCCTGCAGGGTGCCTTGCTTGAGGAAGCCTTCCGGCTCGTCGCCGACGGCTATGCCAGCGTCGAGGATGTCGACATCGGCATCCGCGACGGGTTGGCGCTGCGCTGGTCGTTCATGGGGCCGTTCGAGACTATCGACCTCAATGCGCCCGGCGGCGTGCGCGATTATGTCGATCGCTACCAGGGCATCTATTCCAATATCTTCCCGCAGATGCTGCGCCGGGTCGACTGGGCGGGCGAGGTCATGGCAACCGTCGAGGCCGAGCGCAGCAAGCGTTTGCCGAGGGAAAATCTGGGCGGGCGGCAGGTCTGGCGGGACCGCCGGCTGATGGCGCTGGCGGCACACAAGAAAAAATCGGATCAGGAGTTCGGACAATGAAGGAAACCAGCCGCAAGCCCGGCGCAACGGCGACCAGGGGCAAGGTCATCATCACCTGCGCGGTGACGGGGGCGATCCACACCCCGACCATGTCGCCCTACCTGCCGATCACGCCGGACCAAATCGCGTCGGAGGCGATCGCCGCGGCCGAGGCCGGTGCCGCGATCCTTCATCTGCACGCGCGAGACCCGGAAACCGGCAAGCCTGACCAGACGCCCGAGGCCTTTGCCCGCTTCCTGTCACGCGTCAAACAGGGCACCAATGCCGCCATCAACATCACCACCGGCGGCAGCCCCTACATGAAGGTAGAGGAGCGCGTGCGTCCTGCCGCCCAGTTCAAGCCGGAAGTCGCTTCGCTCAACATGGGCTCGATCAATTTCGGGCTCTATCACCTCGCCGACAAATACGAGACCTTCAAGTTCGACTGGGAAAAGCCGCATCTGGAGGCGACGCGCGACCTGGTCTTCCGCAACTCGTTCAAGGACATCGAGTACATTCTGGCGACCTGCTACGACAATGGCACGCGCTTCGAGTTCGAGTGCTACGACATAGCCCATCTCTACAACCTCGCCCATTTCGCCGATCGCGGGCTGGTTAAGCCGCCGTTCTTCGTGCAGTCGGTGTTCGGCCTGCTCGGCGGCATCGGCACCCATCCGGAAGACGTCGCCCATATGAAGCGGACCGCCGACCGGCTGTTCGGCGACCAGTTCCGCTGGTCAGTGCTCGGCGCGGGCGCCAGCCAACTGCGCATCGCCGCGCAATCGGCGGCACTCGGCGGCAACATCCGGGTCGGGCTGGAGGACAGCCTGTGGGCCGGCAAGGGCAAGCTCGCCAAGTCGAACGCCGAACAGGTTGTGCTGGCGCGCAAGATCATCGAGGGGCTCGGCATGGAGGTGGCGACGCCGGACGAGGCGCGCGAAATCTTATCCCTGAAGGGTGGCGACAAGGTTGCCTTCTGAGGCCGGACCAATCACCGCGCGGATGCCTATGGAGAGGAGGACAGCATGAAGATCGAAGTCGTGGTAGATGTGAAGACCACACTGGGCGAGGGTCCGCTTTGGGACGTCAAACAGGAGCGCCTTTACTGGATCGACAGTTTCGACGGGCGGGTGTTCCGGGCGACCGCCGACGGTCGTGAAATCCGCTCCTGGGACGTGCCGATGAAGATCGGCTCAATGGCGCTGCGCAAGGACGGCGGCGGCGCCGTCGTCTCACTGCAGCGCGGCTTCCATCTGCTCGATTTCGCCACCGGCGAGGTGACGCTGATCCATGATCCGGAGCCGGACAAGCCGATGAACCGGCTGAACGACGGCAAGGTCGACCGGCGCGGGCGCTTCTTCGCCGGCTCGATGGATACGATGGAGGAGGGACCTTCAGGCGGGCTCTACCGGCTCGATCCGGATTTTTCCGTCACCCGGATCGATACCGGCATCATCTGCTCCAACGGCCCGTGCTGGAGCCCCGACGACCGCACCTTCTACTTCGCCGACACCTGGACCGGCGAGATCTGGGCCTACGACTACGACATCGCCACCGGCGCGGCCACGAACCGCCGCACCTTTACCCGCGTCGACACCAGCCGGGGCGGTGCGGCCGATGGCTCGACCGTCGACGCCGAGGGCTATCTGTGGAATGCCCTGGTCTATGACGGAAGGCTGGTGCGTTACGCGCCGGACGGCACTGTCGACCGCATCGTCGACATGCCGGTGAAGAAGATCACCAGCGTCATGTTCGGCGGCCCGAAGCTCGACACGCTCTACGTCACCTCGATGGCCAAGCCGCCGCTGCCGCGCTTTCCTGGCGACGGTGTCCTGCGCGGCAGCCTGTTCGCCATCACCGGCCTCGGTGTTACGGGCGTGGCGGAGCCGCGGTTTGGCGGGTGAAGTTCGGCGCACGACGGATCGCCCAAGCCGCCGCGGATAGCCGCTCTTTACCTTCAGCAACCAGCAATGCCGCCGGCAAACCGGCGGCATTGTGACTGGCGGCTCCTGCCGTTTTCGATCGTTATGCCTTAAGGCGTCGTTTCCGCTTCGATCTTGGCGGCCGTCTGGTCGATCTTGTCGGCAAGGACTCCTTGGGCCCAAGTCGTGACCTCGGCGTCTATGGGCTTGTTGGCCATGTTTGCCAGCGCAGCGTCGAGTGATGCCTGATCGGTGCCGACGGTCGCCGTGGTAGCTGCTGCCTCAGCTTCGGCGGCGGCCGAGTTGGCGTCGGCGACAACGGCCGTCTGAGCCGTGATCTGCTCATTCAAGGCTTGGATCTGTGTGGCGTTGGCGACAGGGTCCACCTGCGCTGCCGTCAGCTGCGCATTCAGGTCATCCAGTTTGGCCTGGGCCGCTGCCGCTGTGGCTGCTGCCGTCTCAGCCGCGGCTTGCGCGACCTTGGCTTTCGCGGATTGCGTCACGAATGCCTGAATACCGGCGAACTTCTTGCTCTTGGAGTTCATATAGGCGTTTATGTTGCGCTGCAGAGAGTTCAGCCGGCCAAGCTTGGCGTGGATGTTCTTGTCCTTGGTCACCGACGAGACCTGCGTGCTCGTGTCGACCGTCGTGTCCTTTTGCGCCTTGGCTACCTGCCCCGGGGCCGACGACGACTTGCCATGCGTAGCGCTGCTGTTGCCGTGCGCGGCGCCTGAATTGCCACCGCCGTTGCCGTTGCCACCGCCGTTACCACCGCCGTTACCACCGCCGTTACCACCGCCATTGCCGCCGCCATTGCCACCACCGTGCCCGTTGCCACCGGCGAGCGCCGGAGTTGCCAGGAGCGCCAGTGAGGCAAGGGCCGCAAACAAAGTCTTTCGGGTTGTCATGGTAATCTCCTCGAGGAATCGCCATCCGCCCGACAGCTAAGAAAGGCTCGTATGAGAAATCGCTAATTCTACAGAGTAAACTTTAGTCAAATGCCGTATCAATACGCGAGCCCGCAGCCCGCAGACGCGGTAACGGTTTGATAATACAAAGAAATCGGCGCCATAAAGCTGATGCAGTACTGAAGTCCCATGTCGGCGGGACCTTGGTCCTAGTTGCCAACCGCGGCACTGCTACGCCAAGCGCGAACGCCTGGTTTCGTCTTGGCGAAGACGATTTCACAACATGTGTTTTGTTGCCCTAGATCAGCAACAAACCCTTCATGCTGGCGTATCCCTTTCGCCCGATGATGAGGTGATCGTGCACGGAAATTCCGAGGGGCTTAGCCGTATCGATGATCTGCTTGGTCATCTCGATGTCCGCGTGCGATGGCGTTGGGTCGCCTGACGGGTGATTGTGGACCAGGATAATCGCGGTCGCCGACAGTTCGAGCGCCCGCTTGACCACTTCCCTGGGGTAGACGGGCGTGTGATCGACCGTGCCCGTCTGTTGCACCTCGTCGGCGATCAGTGCGTTCTTCTTGTCAAGGAACAGGATGCGGAACTGCTCGCGCGCCTCGAAAGCCATGGCCGAACGGCAATAATCGAGAAGCTGCTGCCAGGAGGAGAGGACCTCGCGGCCGTGGATCTCGCTGCGCGCCATGCGCTGCGCGGTCGCCGCGACGATTTTCAAGTCGAGCGCCACCGTGGGGCCAATGCCCTTGACCTCCTGCAACAGCCCGACGGGCGCGCCAAGCACTTCGGCCAGCGTGCCGAAGCGCGCCAGCAGCGCCTTGGCGGCCGGCTTGGTGTCGGCGCGCGGGATCAGCCGGAAGAGCAAAAGTTCCAGGAGCTCGTAATCGGGCAGGGCGTCGGGACCGGCCGAGGCAAAGCGCTCGCGCAAACGGTCGCGATGGCCGAGATAGTGCGGCTTCTCCTCGATCGCCGGCCTGGCCTTCGCGGCCGGCCGGGCCGGCACCTCGGAGAAGAAACTCCGCTCGTCGTCGTCGCTTGCCTTGCCCATCCGCCCCCGCATCCGGCAATCAATCGGGCAAAGCAGTCGCCCGAAATGTCAAGAATATCAGGCCGGCAGGCCGGGGCGGTCGAGTTTGTTCGGCGAGAGCGTGAAAATCTCGCAGCCCGTGTCGGTCACCCCGATCGTGTGCTCGTACTGCGCCGAAAGCGAGCGGTCGCGTGTCACGGCCGTCCAGCCATCTGACAGGACCTTCACATGCGGGCGGCCGAGATTGATCATCGGCTCGATGGTGAAGATCATGCCGGGCCGCATTTCCACGCCTTCATTGGCGTTGCCGTAGTGCAAGATGTTCGGGGCGTCGTGGAAGAGCTGGCCGACGCCATGGCCGCAGAAATCACGCACCACCGAGCAGCGCTCCGCCTCGGCATAGGTCTGGATGGCGGCGCCGATGGCGCCGGTGCGTGCGCCCGGCCTGACTGCGGCGATGCCGCGCATCAGGCATTCATGGGTGACCTCTAGCAGGCGTTCCGCCGCGCGCTTGATGGTGCCGACCGGATACATGCGCGAGGAATCGCCGTGCCAGCCGTCGAGGATGTAGGTGACGTCGATGTTGACGATGTCGCCATCCTTCAACGGCTTGCTGTCGGGAATGCCATGGCAGACGACGTGGTTGATCGAGGTGCACGATGACTTGGTGTAGCCGCGATAGTTGAGTGTCGCCGGCAGTGCGCCGTGATCCATGCCGAATTCGAAAACGAAACGGTCGATCGTGTCCGTGGTGACGCCGGGAGCGACCATCGGCACCAATTCGTCCAGACACCGCGCGGTGAGGTCGCATGCCCTGCGCATGCCGGCAAAGCCTTCCTCGCCATAGAGGCGGATCTGGCCGGTGTTTCTGAGTGGTGCCGTGGCGGCGTCGAGATAGGTGACCATTTTGTCCGTATAGAGCTGGGGAGCTGCAAGAGTGCTGGCGTGAAGATGCCACCAGATTTGGCACTTGGGGGCGAAAGGTTCAAGGAAGAACTGCCTGATACGGCCCACGCCGCCGGGATATTCGTCTCGTTGGTGCGATCTCTTGCCGGTTTTGCACGGCTGCTTTGCTTTCTGGACATCATGCCCTTGGGACGCCCGAGCGGGTCAGATCGCCCGAAGCGTCGCTGATGGCAGCCTGCTCATGGGCCACTTCCGCAGTGACGACACATTTGCATGGCACAAAACCGTCAAGGCAACTTTTGACGACGAACGGCGTTGCTTGGGCGACACCGGTTCGGGAGACGACGGATGGACAGATTGCAGTTCGAGGTGCCGGTGCGCATTGCCCAAGGCCCCGGCTTGCCCGTCGAGGAGATCTACAGTGTCGAGCAGGCGCTCGACTTTCTCCAGGACTGGCCAGCACGCCGGCAAGGACCGGTATATCAGAAAGCCTTCAATGCCTGTTTTGGCGCCACGGTGGACGTGGTCAAGACCGAGGATGCCTGCCGGGCATTCATGGCGTTCTGCCGTGTCACCGGACTGATGGCCGGCGACATGCTGGCTCCGCGCAAGCGCGGCGGCGAGCCGAGGGCACTGCAGGCCTGAGAGCCATAGCGGCGGTCACAGGCGAACGGCAATAACCGCTTAAATACGCGGCCATGCAGTGGCCGGGGCGCCGCACACTTAGCATCCACGAAGACGCGTCGACGGCGTCGTTAAGCTTCCGTTTCCACCTTAACGGCTACGCCATTGCTGTTCAGCGATGGTTGATTCGTTGCGTCAGTTCAGGGTTCGGAAGATGTCCTCAGAAAAAGTTCGTGCGTTCCCGATCGACCGTCAGGTATTCCTGGTCCGGGAAGTTGCCGCCAGGCTCGACAGCCTGCAAGGCGAAACTGCCGCCTCGTTCTGGAGGGCAAAAGCGGCGGAGTTGCTCGATCTCGTTGTCGGATCGGGAAGGGATAAAGCCGCAGCCACTGATGAAGTACGCAGGTTTTTCCTGGCCGTGCAAACAGAACTGTTGGCCGGAGTGACGGCTCAGCCGGCGCCAGTTCTTTCCGCCTGAGGCAGGGTCTACTATTTTCCTGGCGGGGATGAACCAACGGGCGGTCCCTACGCCATTGTTATCTGACGTGTCCTGCGCCGTGCTTTCCGTGGTATCGATCAGGGAAATTTTACCAAAGACGTCAACAACCTTTAAACTTCTTACCGCTACTACCAGTTGCATGGCCTCGTGGCGGAGCGGCTACGCTAGAGACGGCAAATCTCGGAAGCCTCGGTTCGATTCCGAGGCGAGGCCTCCAATCTCCTAAAGCAAGTAACGGGACGGCAGAGTCGGCTGCAATTCGATGCCGCCGTCGGCGTGTTTGAAACGCGCACGGCCCAATCGAGGCGGCCTGGAATGTCGTTGGCGACATCCAAGAGGCGAATCCTATCCCATTCCGAAGGTTCGATATTCATGGCTGCCGTTGAGATAGCGGGGCCGTCATGGCGATGGTGAACTGCCTTGCATATACCCGCTCTTTTACCGCCACGGGTTGATCGAGCTGCTGCGCGTTGGCAGCTTGAGAGGCTGTCGAGGCGAAGAGGATTGTCTGAGTCAGGAGAGCCGAATAGACAGCGACCTGGATCAGCACGGCAGCAAAAGCGATCTGTTTGAGCATGCCATAGAACGCGCTGGCCTGTATCGGGTTCCCGGCTCTCGCATTCGCCCGCAGCCGCTCGGTGGCGGCTTTTCCAATGGCTGGAGTTCGATCTGCCTTCGGCCAAATTGGTCAGTGAGGAGTCTTCCGGTTGCCCGCTATGCCTCCTCCCACGTCGGCGGCAGATCGCCGACTGCCGAGAGCTTGAGGATGAGAACGTAGTCTCGGGGGCTATAGACCGGAGCGGCCGGCCAACGGGTGGTGTCCGTCATCGCCTTGCCTCGCTCTATGAGGCGCTTAGAATACCATGGTCATTTCAGGACGAAGTAGAGCGGAACGAGCAACGCGAATGCAGCGACACCCGTGAGAAACAGGTTTGTGGTCATGTCGTGTGGCCCCCCGGCCGTTTTCATAGACCATACAGCCACGCAATTTAGCTAAAATGCAAGCGACCTTGCTCCATCGCCCGCCTCGCTCTCTTGCCTATAAGTCGAGACTTATGCAATATCGCCTCGTTCCCAACTACGAGGCGCGGCGTGCGCGACAGCGAATTGACCGAGCGGCCCGGCAAGGGCTGGACGCCATGGCGGGAAGGCGTCCTGACCGAGTCTGCTAGTCCTCAGCGGGCAAGAAAGCATCCTTGACGGACGGTATCCTGGTAGCATTTGTCGGAAAATCCGGGATGACGCTGGCGAAGTTTGTCGACGATCTCGGGATGTGAAAATCTCTGGGCGAGCGCATCCTCGCCGGCTTGGAAGGCGTCTTGAAAAAGTGCGCGCGCCCGGCGGCGTGCGTCTTCGATTTGGACCTCTGAAAAGCGATCTCTTAGGACGCGTAAGTCAATTGGAAGAGGCCCCTCACCGAGGGGGCCGAACCGTTGATGAGAGCTGTTATGAGAAATAATTGCAAACGCCGCATCGAGCAGCTTGGCGTTTCGCGCTTCTGTCACGACCTTGGCTCGGGCAGCGGTGCGAAGTTGTTCGACGTGTTGCTCATCGATCATCGGATCTTGCCCACGGCGCACCCAAAGAGAGAATGCTTCTATTCGACGATGGTGTCCATACATCAGGGGGTGTGCCGATGCGTTGACGAGCATACAGAGCGTCCCGGCCGAGGGCGCGACATGCTCGCACGGACTCCCTTGACGGAAGTAGAGATCGGATGGCGTCGGCACGTCTCGGCTACCAGGCGAGCGGGACGCAGTGGGCGGGTGAACCGAGCGTCGGCGGGTCGAGACATGCGTCCGCCCGACTATCGCAACCAACCCTGCCGAGAGCGCCTAGACTCGCACGATCCTATCGAGGTGCAGGCGTATCCGCTGGCCTTCCGCAAAGTTCAAGGCGAACGATTCCAGCTCGAATGAACGGGTAAGTTCCTGGTCTTCCTCGACCACGCGAACGGACCATTCGCCGCTGGCTTCGGCCACTTCGACACAAGGCAATTCCTTGCGGATTGGAACCACGCTACCCATCACAGCCTCTCTACGAAAAGCAATGGCTACGCGATTTTTATAAGTCCGCCGAACTCGGGGTTTCAACAGGAAAAGACTGTACGGTTTTTACCAAGGAGTTGCCGACCCAACGGCATGCTCTAGCTCCGGCAGGTGGCAATTCCCTCAAGTTGCCGCAGTGGCCGGCGCTCTAGGCGGATTGCTTTCATCTGCAATCGCGCCGGCCGCTCTCCCAGAGCGTCATTTCGGTCGCTTCGGGAAGTTGATTATCTTGGCGCTTCATAAGGCCTAGATCGGAACTTTAGCGTTCTCTCATGGTTCTCCCTTCGATGTTGTCGAACCTAGGATCGGTAGAGCGATGGCTGTGTTGGCCTTTGATTTCATCCATTGCCCGAGTGTGACCCCGGACGAAATATTAGTCGGGGTTTTGTCCGTGGCAGCGTGCTTGCTGTTTTTCAATGTTTTTGCGACCAACCGTCCAAATCGATAGGCCGCAGGGGCGTCGTTGAGGAACATTAGCTATTTCGAAAGGTTGGGATCACGCGACCGGATGTCGCTGCTTGGCATCCGAGCAGGCTGGTGCGGCAAACATCAGCCGGCCCGCGTCATCGGTCCCTCCGTGGCGCGGGCTTTTTCTCCAGGTCAGGAGAGGCGGAGGGTCGTCTTGTTGTCTTGGCCGCCGAACAGTTGTCGCCACCGACGTAAAACGGCGCCAGCGCACGTTTGTCCCTAGTCTCTGTCCTACGCCGCGCTTCCTGCCCGCGACGCCTGGCGTCTACCCTCGCTGCTGCGACGGTTGAGGTGCAAGTCACGATCCCGACATTTCGCCGGCGACGCCCTCCTGATGCCCCTGCCGGTTAGGCCCGGTGCTTACTGGCCCGCCCGCCCCAAGTGCCGGGCCGCTGCTTCCGATAAGTGCCTCAAGTTCACCAAGCGTAAATTCAATCAGGTACCGGTATTTTGAATCATTCGAGTAAATGCCCTCGGCATCAATCGATATCATCGGGCCGCCCGCCCCAGATTTGACATCGCCATCAATCAGCGGTCGATCGAAGATGGTTCGAGAAGTTCCTTCCCGTTTGGCAGGCCTGACCAGCATCCGCATTGCGTTACCCCGTTATATCTGCCCTGTGCGCCGGGCAAAGCCTGCGAACATTCCGGAAAAGCCTGCCGCTCCACTATCGTTCCAGCCTGTTTGGCGCGTCAGACCTTTGCGCCATCGTCTAGGGACCTTAGCCCTACCTGCTGGCTTGTGCGGTCAATGCCATCGCCGAAACTGAAGCCGGTAGATCAAGCGGGATGACATCATGGCACATGTGCGCGAGAAGTTCGGTGCTGCACTTTCGCACTTACGATCTGATCATTACGTGCACAAAGATTTCCGAATCAGAAGCGGCGACTCGGCCGAAGTGAGAGCACAAATCTCACGACCAGGCCGACAATGAGGCCCAGCGGACCGGTTATGAAGATGCCAAGCAGCGGACCCTGGTTGGCATCAGGCGCGAAAATGATTGGCCCGACGAACCCCGCCGACAAAGCCGATGATGCCCAGGATCACGCCCCAGCGAAACATGGTGGCGATCATGGGGATGTCTTCCGCAGCCTGACCCCGGCGCCGCCGCCATTCTCAGGGATGAACTCGACGCCGGCCGCTTCTAAAGCCGCTTGCACCGCAGCCATTGAGTGGCCTGGCGCCGTGGCCTCGGTCTTGATCCTGGTGACGGTGTTCCGGTGCACGCCAGATTTCTATTCGCCAAAAATTGGACAGGTGATGGGCCAATGCCGCTAAGTGCTTGAGATCTCTGGTACGCCCAAGGGGAATCGAACCCCTGTTACCGCCGTGAAAGGGCGGTGTCCTGACCGCTAGACGATGGGCGCGCTCAGATGAGAGCGGCTTATACTGGCGTTGCGCGCAACCGGCAACCCGTCAGGTGCCGCCTTGGACAACTTTTTTCCAGCCCGCCAAATCGGCGATTTCATCAGCATCGGCAAGGTGTTGATATCTGTCCGGCCGCTCGCCATGCCAAGGTCTCCGCGAAAGAACTTCGCCTGAGTGACGACTTTGCCGCTAGCCGTCGTCACCGCCGCTGCGGCGCCGGCAGCGCCAGTTCCAGTCGCGCTCGGGGCCGACGTCGATGTGGACCGATTCGGTGTGGCAGTAGGTGCCGACGCCGCCGCGGCCGGGCATCGTCCTGATGTAGCTCGCCAGCTCCCATTTGGAGACGCCGGGCACCTGGATGTCGGCGGCGGCGCAGTACATGTGCAGTGAATTCTTGGCGCCGTTGGCGCGACGGTTGCGGGCCGGGTCGCGATAGCCCGAGGTCACCATCATCTTGCGGCCGTAGTGGCCTTCGATCGTCTTCAGCACGCGCACCAGCGAAGGCTTCAGGCAAGCGACGTCGACGCTTTCGTTCTGCTTCAGCAAACCATTGGGCGCGAGCCGCGCCATGCCGGCGGCGGACGCGACCTGGTAGGAGCCGCCCGAGCCTTCGTCCTCGTTGAGATCGACGTCGCTTTCGTCGTCGATGCCGGATTTTCGCTTGATCTCGAACAGGGCGGTCTGGCGCACGCCGGGCAAGGCATCGCTGCCGGTGATGTGGCCGGCTTCATCCCCCGTGGAAGCCAATTGTATCGGTTTTGCCGTGGAATCGGCCGAGGCCAGCGTGATGATCGGCTTTGCCGCCGCCGGCGCCGGCTTGGCTTGTACGGCCGGCTGCTCGCCCGATCGCGCGTTGATCAGAGGAGCGGGCGCCGCCGAAGCGGGCGTGGCGCCGAACATCGAGGCCAGGAAGCCTTTTTTCTTGGGCGCCTCGGCTTGCGGCATTTCCCCGGCGGTCACATAGACGGGATTGTTCATCGCCGGTGCCGCGGCCGGCTTCGTCACGCCGGCATCGGCAGCGGCGATCTTCTGGGCGACAGCATCGGTCTGTTGCGCCGTCTGGGCGGGCTGCTGCAGGGCCTGCGGTGTTTGTCCCGCGATGGTTTCAACGCCGGCCGGCATCGTCAGCGGAAACGCGGCCTGGGGCTTGGCCACCGGCACGTAGGCGACCTTTTCCGGCAGCGCCGTATCGCTTTCGCTCATCACGGTCGTCTGCGTGGTCGCCATCTGAGACGACGAATCGGCGCCGGCGGCCGGTTTGCCGGAGGAGGTGTTGATGTCCGATGCGGAGGCATTGTAGCCGGGTATTCCGACCGACATCGTCTGGTCGCCAGCCGATGTGCAGGAGGCCAGGAGCACCGAGCAGAGCGCTGCCACAACGGCGCGGCGTTCTCCCTTTGCGAGGCTCCATCCTGCTGATTTCAAAGTCAAATTCCCCCTCGATGTCCGGTCGGTATGTCCTAGGCTCAGAACCAGTATGTCCGCGCCAAGGTGACCTTTGTCTCCGATCCGGAAACGAGACCTGTGTCAAATCCGCAAGCCTGGAAGTATTTTTGCAGGGATCGCCGAATTACGGCCGCTGAAGGTTAACGACACCATTTCGCCCGCTTTTGACGGCTCGTCAACTCACCACACATTACAGTCCGTTACACACGCACCTTCACATAGGTGCCGGGAGCATCGCCCAAGGTTTTCATATGCTTGCCGGGTTTGCGGGCAGGCACGCGGGTGTTGTCCTTGGCCTCTATCCAGCTTTGCCAATGCGGCCACCAGGAGCCCGGATGGTCGGTGGCGGCGGCGATCCACTGGTTGAAATCGCCCGTCGGCGGGCCGCCCGTCCAGTACTGATACTTGTTGGACGCGGGCGGATTGACGACACCGGCGATATGGCCGGAGCCCGCCATCACATACTCGACCTTGCCGCCGAAATATTTCGAGCCGAGGAAGACGGACAGTGCCGGCGCAATGTGATCTTCCCTCGAGGCGAGGTTGTAGATCGGAATGGTGACATCGCCGAGCGAGACCGTGTGGCCCGCCAGTTCCATCGTGCCGCGCGAGAGGTTGTTCTCGAGATAGCAGTTGCGCAGGTAGAAAGAGTGGTTGGCGGCCGCCATGCGGGTCGAATCGGCATTCCAGTAGAGCAGATCGAAGGGCAGGGGATCCTTGCCGCGCATGTAGTTGTTGACGACATAGGGCCAGATCAGGTCGCCGGAGCGCAGCATGTTGAAGGCGGTCGCCATCTTGGTGCCGTCGAGATAGCCCTTTTCGTTCATCGACTTTTCCACCGCCGCGACCTGTTCTTCGTCGACGAACACTTTCAGGTCGCCGGCATAGGTGAAATCGACCTGCGTGGTGAAGAGGGTCGCCGACTTGATGCGGTCGTCACCTTCCTTGGCCATCAGCGCCAGGGCGGCAGCCAGCAGCGTGCCGCCGACGCAATAGCCGATCGCGTTGACGTCGCGCTCGCCAGTTGCCTTCTCGATCGTGTCGAGGCCGTATTGCAGACCTTCCCGGATATAGGCTTCCCAGCTCTTGGCGCCGTGGCGTTCGTCCGGATTGATCCAGGAGATGACGAAGACGGTGTGGCCTTGCTCGATCGCCCAGCGAATGAAGGATTTCTGCGGGTTGAGGTCGAGAATGTAGAACTTGTTGATCCAGGGCGGGCAGATCAGCAGCGGTCGTTTCAGCACCGTCTCGGTCGCCGGATCATACTGGATGATCTCGGCCACATCGCTGCGGCCGACCACCTTGCCGGGCGTGGTGGCGATGTTCCTGCCGATCTCGAAGGGCGAATAGTCTGCCTGACGCAGCTTCAGGTCGCCCTTGCCGGCGGCGATGTCCTCGGCCAGCATCTTCATGCCGCGCACCAGGTTCTCGCCGTTCGAGGCAACGGTTTCGCGAAACAGTTCCGGATTGGTCAAGATGAAATTCGACGGCGAGATGGCGTTGGATACCTGCTTGACGTAGAAGCTGGCCTTGTGGCGGGTGTGCTCGTCCAGACCTTCGGCGTGCTCGACCAGTTCGGACGCCCAGCGCGAGGTGACGAGATAGGCCTGCTTGAGAAAATCGAAGAAGGCGTTGCGGCCCCATTCCGGATCCTGGAAACGCTTGTCGCCGCGCTCCGGCTTGACGGCATCGTCGGCGCCCTCGGCGCTGGGGCTGACGCGCTGGATGGCGTTCGCCCAAACGGTCATGTAGCCGGCGAACAGCCGCGTCTGCGCTTCGAGCGCGCGTTGCGGATCGGCAAGCCAGTATTCGCTGAGCTTGGAGAAGGTCTTGACCATGTCGACGACGGGTTCGGCGACGTGGTCGCGCACTTCGCCCCTTTCGCGCGGTTCGGCCCAAGCGGAGGCCGCCTTGCCGGCCTGCTCGATCATGCGCGCCATATTCAACGCGAAGCGTTCCGGATCCTTCACCAGATATTGCTCGACGGTCGAAGGCTCGTCATCTTCCGCTTTGCCCGAATCGGGTGTTTTGGCCATGGTTCGCGGGGTTCCTCCCGAAGCGTTTTCTTGACATATTAACATGGGACATCCGGCAGGGTCCAATCTCGCTCTACCCCGGCTGCCAAGGAAACAATATGACGATTAAGATTGGCGAGACTGTTTTTTTTGACGCCGGACGCTTTTGCCGCATCGGCGCGGCGATCGTGCTGCTGGGCATTGCCGGGTGTTCGAGCACCAACACCAGCGGACCGGTGCCGTTGGCGACGGATGCGGGCCCGAAGGACACAGGCTCCTTTCCGAACCTGAACATCAAACCGCAAGTGGCGGCCCAACAGTTCACGGAAGCGGAGAGGAACGCCAAGCTTGCCGAACTGAAGGCCGATGAGAATGCGCAGGGCGCCAAAGGCGGCGCTGCCAACGTCTCCAATCAGGCGGCGCTGTCGGACCTTGCGAAGAAACACGGCCCCCAGACGTTGAAGCAGATCGAGGGCAAATGCGATCCCGCCCTCGACCCTACCTGCAAATGAGTATATAGCGCGCGCCCAACGCCTCGGATGTCCGGGGCCCTTCGATGTCTGGAACTGCCATGGAAGAATTTCACAAGGTCCGCCGACTTCCGCCCTATGTCTTCGAGCAGGTCAACCGGCTCAAGGCCAGCGCCCGTTCGCGCGGCGCCGACATCATCGACCTCGGCATGGGCAATCCGGACCTGCCGACGCCAAAGGCCATCGTCGACAAATTGTGCGAGGTGGTGCGCGATCCGCGCACGCATCGCTATTCCTCCTCGCGCGGCATTCCGGGCCTGCGCCGCGCCCAGGCCGCCTACTATCAGCGCCGCTTCGGCGTGAAGCTCAACCCCGACACGCAAGTGGTGGCCACGCTCGGCTCGAAGGAAGGCTTCGCCAACATGGCGCAGGCGATCACCGCGCCCGGCGATGTGATCCTGTGTCCCAATCCGACCTATCCGATCCATGCCTTCGGCTTCATCATGTCGGGCGGCGTCATCCGCTCGCTGCAGGTCGAGCCCGATGACGGCTTCATCCCAGCGGTCGAGCGCGGCATCCGCCATTCGATTCCGAAACCGCTGGCGCTGATCCTCAACTATCCGTCGAACCCGACGGCGCTGGTCGCTTCGCTCGATTTCTACAAGGATGTGGTGGCGTTCGCGAAGAAGAACGACATCATCATCCTGTCCGACCTTGCCTATTCGGAGATTTATTTCGACGGCAACCCGCCGCCTTCGGTGCTGCAGGTTCCCGGTGCCATCGATATCTGCGTCGAGTTCACCTCGATGTCGAAGACCTTCTCCATGCCCGGCTGGCGCATGGGCTTTGCCGTCGGCAACGAGCGGCTGATTTCGGCGCTGACGCGGGTGAAGTCCTATCTCGACTACGGCGCCTTCACGCCGATCCAGGTGGCGGCGGCGCACGCGCTCAACGGCGACGGCGCCGATATCGCCGAGGTCCGCGACATCTACCACAAGCGCCGCGACGTGATGGTCGATGCCTTCGGCCGCGCCGGCTGGACCATTCCGGCCCCGGCCGCCTCGATGTTCGCCTGGGCACCGATCCCGGAGCCGTTCCGCCATCTCGGCTCGCTCGAATTCTCCAAGCTGCTGATCGAGCACGCCGACGTGGCGGTGGCGCCCGGTGTTGGCTTTGGCGAACATGGCGACGATTTCGTGCGTGTCGCGCTGGTCGAGAACGAGCACCGGATCCGGCAGGCGGCGCGCAACATCAAGCGCTTCCTGTCGACCAGCGCCAAGCAGCCCAACAATGTGGTTCCGCTTTCCGCCCACCGGTAAATACAATTCCGATCTGATTTGAGGGACGTCGCCTTCCATGGCTGAAGCATTGCGTGTTGGAATTGCCGGACTTGGCACGGTCGGCGCGTCCGTGGCGCGCGTGCTGCGCGACAAGGCGGCGGAACTGACCCGGCAATGCGGGCGCGACATCATCGTGTCAGCGGTTTCGGCGCGCGACCAGAAACGCGACCGCGGCGTCGATCTCGGTTCGGCAACTTGGTTCGACGATCCGGTCAAGATGGCGCAGACGGCCGACATCGACGTGTTCGTCGAACTGATCGGCGGCGACGAAGGCCCGGCGCGATCGTCGGTGAAGGCCGCACTCGAAGCAGGCCGCCACGTCGTCACCGCCAACAAGGCGCTGCTCGCCAAGCATGGCGTGGCACTTGCCGAGATAGCCGAGAAGAAGGGCGTGCTGCTCAACTACGAGGCTGCGGTGGCCGGCGGCATTCCCGTCATCAAGACGATGCGCGAAGCGATGGCCGGCAATTCGGTCACCCGCGTGTTCGGCATCCTCAACGGCACCTGCAACTACATCCTGACCCGCATGGAGGCCGAGGGTATCTCGTTCGACGCCTGCCTGAAGGACGCGCAGCGGCTGGGCTATGCCGAAGCCGACCCGACCTTCGACATCGAGGGCCACGACACTGCTCACAAGCTGTCGATCCTGACCAGCCTTGCCTTCGGCACGAAGATCGCGGCCAACGACATCTACATGGAAGGCATTTCCAACATCACCCAGGCCGACATCCGCGCTGCCGGCGATCTCGGCTACCGGATCAAGCTGCTCGGCGTCGCCCAGCGCACCGAAAGCGGCATCGAGCAGCGCGTGCATCCGACCATGGTGCCGACGGCTTCGGTCATCGCGCAGGTGCATGGCGTCACCAATGCGGTGGCGATCGAGACCGACATCCTCGGCGAGCTGCTGCTTTCAGGCCCCGGCGCCGGCGGCAACGCCACCGCTTCGGCCGTCATCGGCGACATCGCCGACATCGCCAAGAGCCGGCCCGGCTTCCAGCACGGGCCCGTCTTCGGCAGGCCGGCGAAGGAGTTGAGGCCCTACAAGAAGGCGCAGATGCGCAGCCATGCCGGCGGCTACTTTATCCGGCTGACCGTGCATGATCGCATTGGCGTGTTCGCCGCGATCGCCAAGCGCATGGCCGACAACGACATTTCGCTGGAATCGATCGTCCAGCAGGCGATCGGCGGCGAGGCGGTGGCGCAGAAGACGGTGATCCTGGTCACGCACGAGACGACAGAGGCGGCCGTGCGCAAGGCCGTTGACGGCATCACCAAGGACGGTCACCTGACCGACAAGCCGCAGGTCATCCGCATCGAGCGGGCTGGATAGCGCCGCGCCATCGCGCTTTGGCTGGTCGGGTGGCGGTCGGGATTGCCGGAACCAATCCTTGCCGGCGTCGTTCTCCTGAGGTCCCCAAACCGAAGGAACCGCAATGGCCGAAGCATCGAAATCCGATAGCCCTCAAATCGACGATGTCCAGAAGACGCTGGAAAAGCAGATCGCCGAACTGCGCAAGGAGATCACCAAGATCAACAAGAGCATCTCGGCGCGCGGTGCCGAAATGCTCGACGATGCCAGCGAGCAGGCTTCCGATTTCTACGATACGGCGGCATCCCGCGCATCACGGACGGCACAGCAGTTGCGCAGCCAGGCCCAGTCGGTTTCGGAAGTCGCGCGCGAAAATCCCGGCACGACGACCGCCGTGGTTGGCGTGATCGGCCTGCTCGGCTTTCTCGCCGGCCTGGCCGTCGGCCAATCGATGAACGACACATCGCGCCGCTGGTATTGACGGCGCCGGTACTCAGCCGGCGTTGCCGGCTCGTTTCCCTGCTTCAGGAAATCATTTCAAGGAGGGTACCATGGCTTCGTCCGCGCTGATCGGCATCCTGATCACGTTCCTCGTCATCATTCTCGTCCTCTATTTGGTGCAACGCCTGCCGCTCGACGCCAGGATGAGACAGATCGCCCAGATCATCGTCATCATCATAGGCATCGTTTCGCTGCTCAAATATCTCGCGGTTTTCTAGGCTACGAAGGGCAGGGATTTTCCCGTTTCAAGCCGGCGCGGTCCCCGTGACCGGGCTGGCATTGTTAAAAATGCTGCTTAATCGATTGATACTGCTGGTCTTTCGATAAAACTTCCGGCAGGTCTTGCCGTTGTCATGCTCGTTTGACAAATAAGGCTCGCCTCTGGCGGGAGGTGGCATGCGAACGAGGATTGTCCGAATGAACGTGGCCCAGAACATCGTCGCCGGCCTTGACCGGATACTCACCATGGAACTGGTGCGCGTCACCGAACGGGCCGCCGTTGCGGCCGCCAGGCTGCGCGGCCGTGGCGACGAGAAGGCGGCCGACCAGGTTGCCGTGGACGCCATGCGCCAGGAGCTCAACCGGCTCGCAATCAAGGGCACGGTGGTGATCGGCGAGGGCGAGCGGGACGAGGCGCCGATGCTCTATATCGGCGAGGAGGTCGGCACCGGCAAAGGTCCGGCGGTCGATATCGCGCTCGATCCGCTCGAGGGCACGACGATCTGCGCCAAGAACCTGCCGAACGCGCTCGCCGTCATCGCGATCGCCGAGAAGGGCAGCCTTTTGTTCGCGCCCGACGTCTATATGGACAAGATCGCCATCGGCCCGGGTTATGCCGAAGGCGTCATCGACATCGATGCGTCGCCGGCCGACAACATCGCCAGCCTCGCCAGGGCCAAGGGCGTCGCTGTCTCCGACATAACGGCCTGCATCCTCGACCGGCCGCGCCACGCCAAGCTGATCGACGCCGTGCGCGCCACCGGAGCCGCGATCCGGCTGATTGGCGACGGCGACGTCGCCGGCGTCATTCACACCACCGACGCGGAAGAAACCGGCATCGATATCTATCTCGGCATCGGGGGGGCGCCGGAAGGCGTGCTGGCCGCGGCGGCGCTGCGTTGCACCGGCGGCCAGATGCAGGGCCGGCTGATCCTCGACACACAGGAGAAGGTCGCACGCGCGGCCAAGATGGGCATTTCCGATCCGAAGCGCGTCTATCGGGCCGAAGACATGGCGCGCGGCGATGTGCTGTTCGCGGCCACCGGCGTCACCGACGGGAACATGCTGGCGGGAGTGAAGTTCGGCCGCACCACCATCACCACCCATACGATCGTGCTGCGCTCGTCGTCGCGGACCGTGCGCGAGATCAAGGCCAGGCATCAGGATCTGGATAAGTTCTGACACTCGCTTGCGAAGCCCCGCTACAGTTGCTAGCCATTCAGAGGCGAGCCTGAAGCTGGCCGCAAGGATTTGACGATGAAGGCGTTCGACTGACACGCGGAGCCGATTTCGCGTGCCATTACGAAATCCTATCGCAACACCTAGAATGTGCGTCGCTCTCTCACCCGCGAATGCGGCGATGCGTTCAGGTTCGATCGGCCTTTCATGGCCTGGCTCGAGGACGGTCGGGGAAAGACGATGGGGGACGCCGCCGACGAATGGATCCGGCGCCAGGCTGAAAAGCGGAAAGCGTAGTTTTTCTTGAATTGTCCCGTGACGTCTGCCGGCGTGAAGCTTGGTTTTGCCGGCCTTCGGCCTATCCTGCACCGAACTATGAGTCGGCAAAGCGCATGATGGGCGAAAGGCGCCTCTTCCTCGATGTCAGGCAGTCGGCCACCGGTCTCGCCTGGGAGCACCGGCTGACCGAACGGCAGGACATGATCGCGCTCGCCATCGCGCAAGGCCATGGGGTGCCCGACATCGTCGCGCGCGTGCTGGCCGGACGCGGCGTTACCGCCGATGAGACCGAGCGGTTTCTCGACCCGACAATTCGCGACCTGTTGCCGGATCCGGCATCGCTGACCGACATGGACAGGGCAGCGGCCCGCATCGCGGCGGCGGTGATGGCCAAGGAAAAGGTGGCGATCTTCGGCGACTACGATGTCGACGGCGCCGCCTCGTCCGCCTTGCTGAAGAGGTTCCTGACGCATTTCTCGGTGCCGTCCGAAATCTACATCCCGGATCGCATCTTCGAGGGCTATGGCCCCAATCCCGATGCCATGCGCGAACTCGTCTCGCGCGGCGCAACGCTGATCGTCACCGTCGATTGCGGCACCAACAGCGCGGTCTCGGTCGATGCGGCCAATGCGGCCGGCGCCGACGTGGTGGTGCTCGATCACCATCAGGTTGGCGGCGCCTTGCCGGCGGCGATCGCCGTCGTCAATCCCAATCGCGACGATGACCTTTCCGGGCAGGGCCATCTGTGCGCCGCCGGTGTCGTCTTCCTTGCCCTGGTGCAGACTGCAAGGGTCTTGCGCGGTCTGACCGACGCGCCGCCGCCGGACCTGCTTTCGCTGCTCGATCTCGCGGCACTTGCCACCGTGTGCGACGTGGTGCCGCTCACCGGCGTCAACCGCGCTTTTGTGGTCAAGGGGCTGCAGGTTGCGCGCCAGCAGAAGAATGAGGGGCTGGCGGCACTGGCGCGGGTCTCGCGCATCGGCGAACCAATCAGCACCTTTCATCTCGCCTATCTGATCGGTCCGCGCATCAATGCCGGCGGACGCATCGGCGATGCGGCACTCGGCAGCCGCCTGCTTGCGACCGACGATCCGGTCGAGGCCCGCACCATCGCCGAGACGCTCGACCGCCTCAACCAGGAGCGGCAGCTGATGGAGCAGGAGATGCTGGCGGCGGCCCGTGTCGAGGCCGATGCCGAGCTTGCCGGTGGCAGCGGTCCGGCGATCGTCGTTACCGCCAGCAACAACTGGCATCCCGGCATAGTCGGCCTGCTCGCCTCGCGGCTCAAGGATCACGCGCGCCGACCGGCTTTCGCCATCGCCTTCAATGCCGTGGGCGTCGGTACCGGTTCGGGTCGTTCGGTGTCGGGCTTCGACCTCGGCCGGCTTGTGCGCGAAGCCGCCACCGCCGGGCTGATCGTCAAGGGCGGCGGCCATGGCATGGCGGCCGGCATCACCGTGGAGCGCGCCAGGCTCGGCGAGCTCAGGGCGTTTTTCGAGGAGCGGGCGGCCGCCGACGTGTTTCGGCTGCAGGACGAGGAAAGCCTCGCGATCGACGGCGCGCTTGCCGCCGAAGGCGCGACGCTCGGCCTGCTCGATGCGCTGGAAAAGGCGGGGCCATTCGGCGCCGGCCACGTGGCGCCGGTTTTCGTGCTGCCGCGGCATCGGCTGGCCGACGCCAGNGCCATTCGGCGCCGGCCACGTGGCGCCGGTTTTCGTGCTGCCGCGGCATCGGCTGGCCGACGCCAGGCCGGTCGGCACCAACCACATCCGCTGCGAATTGCAGTCCGACAGCGGCGGTCGCATCCAGGCGATCGCCTTTCGCGCCGTCGACACGGTGCTGGGAGAATTCCTGTTCAAGAACCGGGGCAAGACGGTGCACGTCGCCGGCTCGCTGTCGGGCAATCACTGGAACGGCAACCGCACGGTGCAATTCCGCATCATCGACGCTGCGCAAGCGTAGTCGCGCCCGAGGCCGTCGAATTCAGCTGGCCGGCGCATAACGCAGCAGCATCACGCCCTGGCTCAGGCTTTCCGTCCCAAGCGGTCTCAGCGTCAGCGACTGGCCGGACTGGAAGTATGGCTTGCCGCCGCCAAGCACGACGGGATGCATGTAAAGCCTGAATTCGTCGACGAGACCGGCACGCGACAGGGAGGCGGCAAGATCGGCGCCGCCGAGGATGACGAGCCCATCCGTCTCGGCCTTGAGAGACCTTACCGTGGTCTCGGCATCGCCATCCACCAGCCGGGCATTGGGCCCGACCTCTCGGAGCGTGGTCGAGAATACGATTTTTGGCGTCTCTCGCCACGCGCGGGCAAAATCCCGCTCGACCTCAGTGTCGCCGGTCTCGCGGTCAGGGCTGTCCCAGAAGCGCATCATCTCGTACATGCGCCGTCCGGCTAGGACGACCGAGGCCTGTCGCATCATGTCGTTGAAATGCTGGTGCAGCTCTGCTTCGGGAACGGGCAGGGCGATGTCCCCCTCCGGTCCGGCGATGTAGCCATCCAAGGATGTCAGCATGGAATAGACGATTTTGGCCATCGGCGTGCCTCCGTTCCATCTCCTGTAAACGAGCATAACCAATTGCATTTTGCAATTGGTTTATCTCATGCAGGCAAAATGGAATTGACGCAAAGCCGGTCGGACGAAGCATCTCCTTGGACAAGAGATGGCAGCGGCGCCTTTCAAGCCATTGACGTATTCTAAGCCAGAACCGTCTGAAGCCGGGCCAGTTCGCCGATCTGCGCCATGGTCGCCTGGTAGCCGAGCTGGATCGCCTCGTCGGCACGGTGGAACTCGGTCAGGCCGATATGGCTAAGCTTGGGCTGCAGCGACATGTCGGGCGGATCGCCGGCGAGCCTGGCGCGCGAAATCCGGTCCTGGATGATGTTGAAAGCCTCGACCATGACGCCGGTGATGCCGAGGCGGCTTTGATGCGACTGGTGCTCCGGGTCCGAGTGGCCGAGACGCGGCGCGTCCTTTTCGACAACCAGCTCGCCGGCGCTGTGTTTGATCACGGCGGCACGGCCGAACAGGTCGTAGTGAAGGTTGGCCGCCACGACCAACGGCTGCTCGTAGGCGCGGCAGACCGACACCGGGACCGGATTGACCAGCGCGCCGTCGACCAGTACGCGGCCGTTGCAATTCACCGGTTCGAACACGCCAGGCAGTGCATAGGAAGCGCGCATGGCTGTAATCAGCGAGCCGCTCGACAGCCAGATTTCGTGGCCAGTGCGGATCTCGGAAGTGACCGCGACGAACGGCTTGGGCAGGTCCTCAAAGCGAACGCCCGCCACATGTTCGCGCAGGCGCGCATCGAGTTTCATGCCGCCGAACAGACCGCTGCCGCGCAAATTGAGATCGAGCAGGCCGAAGATGCGCCGCCTCGTAAGGCTGCGGGCGAACTCTTCCAGCTCGTCCAGTTTGCCGGCAAGATAACAGCCGCCGACCAGCGCGCCGATCGAGGTGCCGGCGATCATCGACACTTCGATGCCGGCCTCATCGAGCGCGCGCAGCACGCCGATATGGGCCCAGCCTCTGGCGCAACCACCGCCAAGGGCGAGCGAAATGCCTGTTTTCCTGGGAGATTTGGTTTCGGATGCGCCACCGGGCGAGGACAGGCCGTTGGCCTCCCTGACATCTGGTCTGTTACGCAATGACGCCCACTCGAGCATCATGATCTCCCTTGTCCCATGTCCTTTGTAGCGGAAGGACGTTTGAGAATAGTGAACATGAGTGGTTTGTGAATATTGAATGGTTCACAGAGGCTTCCGATACGTTTCTTCCGCATCGAACAGCGGCTTGCTGCCATCGTCGGCAAGCGTCCCCTTGCCATCGACCAGCCCCACCGTCCGATAAAAACATGAACGCCGGCCCGTGTGACAGGTTGCGTCGTGGCCCAACACTTTGACGCGCAACCATATGGCGTCCTGGTCACAATCCGTGAGCATCTCGACGACATGCTGGAGATTGCCCGAGGTTTCGCCCTTTTTCCAAAGTGCGTTGCGCGACCGCGACCAGTAGTGCGCGATGCCCGTTTCCAACGTCAGCGCCAGCGCTTGCGCGTTCATGTGCGCGACCATCAAGAGCATACCGTCGGCGGCGTCGGTGACGACGACGGTCACAAGGCCAGAGGCATCGAAGCGCGGTGAAAACACCGCGCCTTCTTCCAAGGCCTTCTTGTCTGACGGAGCTTTTGGAAATTCCACTGCCGACATCGCCGATTTATTTCCTGGCCGGGTTATTTTCCTGTTTGACCATGATCTCTGGACAAACGTTTTCGTTTGTCGGCGAAAACCGGTTTCCACTTTTCGGAATCATGGTCGGGCAATGCCGGTGACGGGGCTTATATCCCGCCGCCACGCACCATGGTGACAAAACGAACCTGCTCCTCGGGCGTGTCCTTGAAGACGCCGGTGAAGGTGGAGGTCAGCGTGGTGGAGCCCTGCTTGCGGATACCGCGCATGGCCATGCACATGTGCTCGGCCTCGATCATGACGGCGACGCCGCGAGGATTGAGCACATCCTGGATGACGCCGGCGATCTGCGCGGTCAGGGCTTCCTGCGTCTGCAGGCGATGGGCAAAGATATCGACGACGCGCGCGATCTTGGACAGACCGACGACCTTGCCGTCCGGCAAATAGCCGACATGCGCCTTGCCGATGATCGGCACCATGTGATGCTCGCAATGCGAATGGAACTGGATGTCCTTGACGATGACGAGATCATCATAGCCGGCGACTTCCTCGAAGGTGCGGCCGAGTTCCTCCGCGGGGCACATGTCGTAGCCGCCGAACATTTCGCGATAGGCCTTGGCCACGCGCTTGGGCGTGTCGACCAGTCCTTCGCGATCCGGGTTGTCGCCGGTCCAGCGCAGCAATGTGCGCACGGCGGCCTCGACTTCGGCTTCGCTCGGCCGGTCGGTGACCGGCTTTTCCATGTAGGCGGACTGGGGCATGAGTTTCTTGATGACGGCATCCATAAAAAGGCGTCTCCCGTAGTTCCTCTCACAGGAGGAACGAGTTGAACGGACCACGACCTTTCGGTGTCGGAAACTCGCCCCGTTTCCAGCCCCGTAAGCGGCGTGAACTTCCCGGCAAGGACATTGGCTTCCGCAGCCTTGTCGATACCGATCTGCCAGCATTATATAAGGTCATGGCGAGCGAAAGGAAGACACGGCAGCGGCAATCGCTGTTCGCTTGGCGGCGACGGATTGGAAAATAATGATCAACGACGTCTACAATGCGAAAATTCTCGGTTTTGCCGGAAATATCGCGCGCATCGGCCGGCTCGATCACCCCGACGCGACCGCAAAAGCCCATTCCAAGCTGTGTGGGTCGACCGTCACCGTCGACCTCAAGATGCAGGATGGCGTGGTCACAGACTTCGCCCATGACGTGAAGGCGTGCGCGCTCGGCCAGGCCTCGTCCTCTATCATGGCGCAGCATGTCGTCGGCGCGAATGCCGAGGAATTGCGCGCGGTGCGCGAGACCATGCTGAAGATGTTGAAGGAAAATGGCGAGCCGCCCGAGGGGCGCTTCGCCGACCTGAAGTATCTGGAACCGGTGCGCGACTACAAGGCACGCCATGCCTCGACCATGCTGACCTTTGACGCCGTGGTCGACGCCATCGGCCAGATCGAGAAGAAGCGCGCCGAAGAAGCGGCCTAGGCCTCGCTGGAAGCGCGCCTGCTTTCGGCGAATTCGCTTCTAACCCAGTCGGCGAAGGCCAAGGCCGGCTCCGAGAGACCGCGCAGACTTCTGGCCACCAGCCAATAGGCGCCTGACGCGACGTCGATGTCGAATGGCTTAATCAGTGCGCCGGATGCGACTTCTCCACCGATCTGCAAGAGATCGCCAAGCGCTACGCCATGTCCGAGCAAGGCGGCCTGCTTTGAAAGCGATGCGTCCGCCAGCATGGGGCCTCGCGCGGGTACGGCATCGGGCGGCACGCCGGCTGCCTCGAACCAGCGTGTCCATCCCTGGCGATTCTCCTCATGCAAAAGTGTGTAGTTGGCAAGGTCGATCGGCTTCTCAAGAGGAGGGCCTGAGGCAAGCAGGGCCGGCGACAGAACCGGGGAGTCGACCGTCGAGGCAAGCCGCTCGGCCTGGCTGCGGGGCCACGAGGAAGCGTGGGCGCTGAAGCGAAGGGCGAGTTCAGGCTGACCGCCGCGGAATTCGATCAGTCTGGGATCGACTTCGAGGGAAACGTCGATATCGGGCCGCATCTGACGAAACCGGTTGAGCCGCGGGACCAGCCACACCGATGCCAGCGACGGCTCGACGCTGACACGAACCACGGACTGCGCCGGAATCGCGACCAATTCCGACAGCAATTTGTCGATGCCGTCGAAACTCCTGACCAATTGGGAAAGCAGCCGCCGGCCTGCATCCGTCAGTTCGACGCGGCGGTGATGGCGTTCGAACAGGGGCTGGTGCAGGAAGGTTTCGAGTTCGCGGATCTGTCGGCTGATCGCCGCCTGCGAAACGAAAAGTTCTTCGGCCGCGCGGCTGAAGCTCAAAAGACGGCCGGCAGCCTCGAAACTCCTCAGTGCCGTCAGGGGAAGTCGTCCGCGCTTCATTCGTATAATCTCAAGTTATCCCAAGTGGAAATTATACTCGTTTGAAGGCGAAGGCCAGCGGCGGTCTAATCCATGTCAAAGGAGACACGGGTCATGATCCAGTTCCTGAGCATCCTCGGCGATGTCATGCGGATCGCAACGTTTCAGTGGCGCGACGAGAGGCAGCACCCAAAGCGATGTGAAGAGCCGGCCAGCCATGACCGGTGGACACATGCGGCCGGCCGGCAGCCATGTCGCCGTTTCCGTTCGTGACAGCAAGGCGGTGGGATTGCGTTCTCCCGCGCATGCCCACATCTATCGCGTGGAAACGCGATACGGAGACAGCAGTGGGCGACTGGCACGGGCATGTGCATCCAGCGAAACAGCCGAGGCGCGGCCGCAACTGGCCCGGTCCGTGGCGCAAGACGCCTGGCCGTCTCCTCGGCACGTCGATCGTACGCCTCTACCAGCTGACGCTGTCCGGCTTTGTCGGCAACTCCTGCCGTCATCTGCCGACCTGTTCGGAATACGCGCATGAGGCGATCGCCAGGCATGGCCTGTGGGCCGGCGGCTGGATGGGATTTTTCCGGGTGCTGCGCTGTGGGCCATTCGGCACGCATGGCGTCGACCTCGTGCCGGAAGCGCTGGCGGATCGCTATGTCTGGTTCATGCCCTGGCGGTACTGGCGGATCGGCAAGAAACGCCGGCAGGGGTGATTGTGCCGATGCGCCGGTGGGTCGTTTTTACGATCCGGTAGGGTTAACGCAAGCCTGCACAAAGACTGCGCATTTGAGACAAAATCGAGACAAGAGACCTCGTTAAGCCGCTCGCGAACACCCTTCTGGAGCGAGCATCCCATGCGCAATTTCGACCGTCTTCCGTTCATCCTTGCCGGCGTCCTGTTCCTGCTTGCCTGGCTGCTGGGATTTCCGATGCGCGCGCAGTCGGCGCCGCTTGGCGATGTGCAGTGCACGCTGATCGCCGATGCGGCAAGCGGCAAGACGCTTTACCAGGACGGGACCTGCGACCAGCGGTTCAGCCCGGCCTCGACATTCAAGGTGCCACTCTCGCTAATCGGCTACGATGCCGGGATCCTGAGCGACGAGCACACGCCGGCCTGGGACTACAAGCCTGAATTCAAGGCGGCGAAGCGGGATCAAAAAACCGTCGATCCGGTGATCTGGGAGCGGGACTCGATCATCTGGTACTCGCGGGAGATCACCCGCCGGCTCGGCAATGAGAAATTTGCCGGCTATGTCTCGAAACTCGGCTACGGCAACAGCGACGTGTCCGGCAATCCCGGCAAGGACGATGGCTTGACCCATTCCTGGGTGAATTCCTCGCTCAAGATCACGCCGGTCGAGCAGGTCGATTTCCTGCGCAAGCTGCTTGCCCGCCAACTGCCGGTGTCGGCCAAGGCGTATGACATGACATCGGCCATCATCCCGACGTTCCAGGCCGGCGGCTGGACCGTGCAGGGCAAGACCGGCAGCACCAGGCTTGGCGGTGACGCGGACAAGGACAAGCGCTCGCTGGGCTGGTTCGTCGGCTGGGCGAAAAAGGACGGCCGCCAGATTGTCTTCGCGCGGTTGGTCGTCGATGCCACCCGCACCGACATGCCGAAGGGACTGAAGACCCGGGCCGCGTTTCTGAAGGATCTGCCGCTGCTGGTGAAATAGATTGGTCAGGTGCTCCGGCGCGCACGGATGATGTGGCCGCCGGAGTTGGCTGTCCTTTCCGTCGGGGTTCTGGAAAGGCGAGCGGCGATATCGCTGCTCTCGAGATCCTCGATCTCGTCGAAGCCGAGGCCATGGAGAGATTGTGCCAGCTCACCGGGAACGAAGAAGCTGATCCATGGCTCCCCGACAGCGGCAACGCGTGCCGCGTGGAAAGCCAAGGCAGCTTGCCCCGCCGCATCGCGGTTCTCAGCCGGTTCGCTGTAGTCGAACACCACCTCCGAGCCGGGAACACCGGCTATCCAGGACAGCGTCTTGAAGATCGCTTCCTTCGTCAGGTAGGGGACGACCCCCAGCCAGATGAAGAAGCTCGGTTCGGTCGACTGCAAACCGGCCGCGGCCAATTCCGCTGACAGGCTCTGCCGCTGGTTCGGCAAGACCAGCATTGGCAATGCATTTGCGTTTCCAGGCCTGCGTCGCCGGGTGGTCGACTTCGAACACGTTGAGATCCGGATACGGATTGCGCAGTGAAAACGTGTCGAGGCCGGCGCCAAGTACGACGAGTTGCCGGATGCCGCGACGAACCGCCGCCGCCAGCCAGTCCTCGGCGAACCGGGCGCGAGCGGTCACGAACAGGCGCATGCGCCGGCTGCGCTCGTCTTCCTGCTCAAGCTCCTGTGCCGTGGGAGCCGCTTCACCCAGTATCGCGATCGCGTAGGGATCGCGAAACAGCCCCGCCTGCGGTGAAAACTGATGCAGGGCCCTCATACGGGCAACGCCAAGGGCGGTTCGGCTGGTTGTAGCGTCTTCCATGCTGATGATCTCAGTTGGTGTCGTGCCTTTTCGCAAGGTTTTGCGACGTCTGTAGCGACATTTCCTGACGGTTGCGCCAACTACCGCTCTTTACCTGACGCAACGCTGCCTCTAAAACCCGGCCGCTGCTGGTTGTCCATGTGATTTGGCGCATCCGGCTTTACCCCACGACCACCCGCGCTCGTTTGCGGGACTGGATAGGAGATACCATGCTGAATTCCGTTTCCCTGACATTTCCCGATGGCTCCGTCCGCGATTACGACGGGGCGATGACCGGTGCGGGTCTTGCTGAATCGATCTCGAAGTCGCTGGCCAAGAAGGCCGTCGCCTACGCCATCGACGGCACCGTGCGCGATCTCTCCGACCCGCTCGGCAAGTCGGGCAAGGTCGAGATCATCACCCGCGACGATGCGCGCGCTCTTGAGCTCATCCGCCATGACACCGCGCATGTGCTGGCGGAAGCGGTGCAGGAATTGTGGCCGGGGACGCAGGTGACGATCGGGCCGGTGATCGAGAACGGTTTCTACTACGACTTCGCCCGCAACGAGCCGTTCACCCCCGACGATTTTCCGGTGATCGAGAAGAAGATGCGCGAGATCATTGCGCGCAACAAGCCGTTCACCAAGGAAGTCTGGTCGCGCGAGCAGGCGAAAAAAGTGTTTGCGGACAAGGGCGAGCGCTACAAGCTCGAGCTGATCGACGCCATTCCCGAGGACCAGGATCTCAAGATCTATGCGCAGGGCGACTGGTTCGATCTCTGCCGCGGTCCGCACATGGCCTCGACCGGCCAGATCGGCAACGCCTTCAAACTGATGAAGGTGGCCGGTGCCTATTGGCGCGGCGACTCGAACAATCCGATGCTGACCCGCATTTACGGCACGGCCTGGGCCGACCAGGCGCAGCTCGATGCCTACCAGACGATGCTGGAGGAAGCCGAGAAGCGCGACCACCGCAAGCTCGGCCGTGAGATGGACCTGTTCCATTTCCAGGAAGAGGGGCCAGGCGTCGTCTTCTGGCACGCCAAGGGCTGGAAGATGTTCCAAAACCTGGTCAACTACATGCGCCGCCGCCTCGACGAGCAGGGCTATCAGGAGGTCAACGCACCGCAAGTGCTCGACAAGAGCCTGTGGGAGACGTCGGGCCACTGGGGCTGGTATCGCGACGCGATGTTCAAGGTGACGGTCGCCGGCGACGACACCGACGACGACCGCGTCTTCGCGCTGAAGCCGATGAACTGTCCGGGCCATGTGCAGATTTTCAAGCATGGGTTGAAGTCATACCGCGATCTGCCCGTAAAACTTGCGGAATTCGGCAATGTGCATCGCTACGAACCGTCGGGTGCGCTGCACGGGCTGATGCGCGTGCGCGGCTTCACGCAAGACGATGCGCACATCTTCTGCACCGAGGAGCAGCTCGCCGCGGAATGCCTGCGCATCAACGACCTGATTCTGTCGACCTACGCCGATTTCGGTTTTGAAGAGGTCAGCGTGAAGCTGTCGACGCGGCCAGACAAGCGCGTCGGAACGGATGAGGCCTGGGATCATGCCGAGGCGATCATGGGCAATGTTCTGGAGACGATCAGGACGCGCTCCGGCAACCGCATCAAGACCTCGATCAATCCGGGCGAGGGCGCCTTCTACGGGCCGAAGTTCGAATATGTGCTCAAGGACGCCATCGGCCGCGAATGGCAGTGCGGCACCACGCAGGTCGACTTCAACCTGCCGGAGCGTTTCGGCGCCTTCTACATCGGCTCGGATTCCGAGAAGAAGCAGCCTGTCATGGTGCACCGCGCCATCTGCGGTTCGATGGAGCGTTTTCTCGGCATCCTGATCGAGAACTACTCCGGCCATTTCCCGCTGTGGTTCGCGCCGCTGCAGGTGGTGGTGGCGACGATCACGTCGGAGGCGGACGGCTATGCGACCGAAGTGGTGGCAAAGCTGAAGGCGGCCGGACTTCTGGCGGAGGCCGACCTGCGCAACGAGAAGATCAACTACAAAGTCCGCGAACATTCGCTGGCCAAGGTTCCGGTCATTCTCGTCTGCGGCAAGCGCGAGGCGGAGGAACAGACGGTCAATATCCGCCGGCTCGGCTCGCGCGACCAGCAATCGCTTGGCCTTGCCGAGGCGATCGCACAGCTGACCGAGGAAGCGATCACGCCCGATCGCCGGCGCAAGCGCGCGGCCTGATCTGAACAGCCCTTCCGGTCATGGCGGTGGAGCGATCCACCGCCATTTTCATATCCCTGTCACGGCGACCCTGTAACGAGCCCCAATGCTCAAGCTGAAATTGCGCGAACGGCCCTTTCCCGAGCTTTCCTACGCCAACCCGCGCCAGCCGGCGCTGGCGCGCTGGTTCATTCATTCGGTCGAGGGCCTGTCGGGCCGCGATCGTTTCGCGGCACTCTATGATTTCTGGCGCCGCCAGGTGGTGCCGGGCGGCGAGCGGGTGTTCAGCCGCATGCTGGAACTGATCGACGTCGGTGTGCGGACCGCTGATCAATGGCCGCCGGCGCAATTGCCCGACACACCACTCGTGATCGTCGCCAACCATCCGTTCGGCATCGGCGACGGCATTGCGGTGCTTTCGCTGGCCGAGCAGTTGGGGCGGCCTTTCCGGGTGATGATCCACAAGGATTTGCTCAAGATCCGCGAGATGGAGCCTTATTCGCTGCCGATCGACTTTTCCGAGACCAAGGACGCGCTGAAGAACAACATGGCCGTGCGCCATGAGGCAGTGCGGCTGCTCAGGGAAGGTGTCACCATCGTGGTGTTTCCAGCCGGCGGCGTCGCCACGGCGCCAAAGGGATTTGGCCGGGCGCGCGACTTGCCGTGGAAGATGTTTCCGGCCCGTCTCGTCCAGGAGGCGAAAGCGTCGGTCATTCCCATGCATTTTTCCGGGCAGAACGGCAGGCTGTTCCATCTGGTCAGCGGGCCGATGAACATGGCCGAGCGCGATGGCCGTGTGGCCAAATTCGTCGGCAAGGCGTCGCTGACCTTGCGCACGTCGCTGCTGATCCGCGAGTTCGCACGGCTGTCGGGCAAGGCGATCGACGTGCGCGTTGGCGATGTGCTGCGCTGGAGCGAGTTGGAGCCTTTGCGCGACCGTAAGCTGCTGCTCGAGCGCCTTTATCGTGGTGTGTTCGATCTGGCGCCGACACAGCCGCGCCGACGGATACCCTTTCTGCCGACGCGAACAAAGCTGGCAGCCTGATGCATGTCGCCCAAAAGTGGACCCCGGTTTTGGGAGTACGACATGCATAAGAACAAGAGCTTAAAGCGCGTCGGATGAATCCGTTCAACGCGATGCGCTTTAAGGTCAGTCCGCGCCTTCTTCAGGATCCATCGCTGCGGCTTCAGTGGCGAGAACCTCGATCTCCTGGTTCTGACCGGCGACGACCGTGAAATCCTTCTGGTAGATGCGGTCGCGGTTCTTGGCGATGATGGTGTAGTCGCCTTCAGCAAGCACCATGGAGGCGAAGGCGCCGACGGTCTCCTTGATCGGATCGCCGGATTCGTTGAGCAGCGACCACGAGGTGTCGGCGATTGCCTCGCCGCCCGATTCGCGCACCAGCTTCATCGTGATCTCGGCGGCATGGTGCTCGACGGTGGCCTCGGTCAGCTTGCCGGCCTCGACGCGGATGTCGGAGCGGATGACCGCGTTGACGGCGCCGTAGGTCGAGACGACATGATAGATGCCGGCGTTGAGCCGCACGACGCTGTTGGGCTCGACGTCGGGGATGATCAGCGCGCGGTCGCCATTGGCCTCCGCCGTGCCCTCGTAGATCGAAAAGCGCAGCTTTTTCGGCGGAATGCGCACGCCGCCTGACAGCACCGCGTCGAGCTTCAAGCCGCCGGCGTCGAGCACGAGGCTTTCGCGCTTGGCTTCCTTGCCGACCGTGATGCGCTTGGTGGCGCCGGCCCGGCCGTAGGACGCATGGACCAGATAGCTGCCCGGTTCGAGCTGGAAGACGGCGTTGCCGCCATGCGCGGAGGCGACCATCGGCAATTTGCCGTTGACGGCCTCAGGCTTGAAGACACGCCAGACCAGGCCGCGGGTGATGTCGGCGCCTTTGTCGGTCAACTGGGCCGACAGAGTGATGGCGCCACCGCCGCCAAGCGCCAGCGGGGTTTCGCTCTTGGGCGTCGCATAGCTCGAAATTCCGGGAAGTTTCAGGTCGCTGACGCCGTCCTTTTCCTGTGCGGCAGCCATGGTGACCGGCAGCAGGAACAGCGCGGCGCAGAGCCGGACCAGGAAAAGACGCAGTCGCCCCTCAAACATGCCTTGCGTTGAAGCCCATGGCGGTGGCAATTTCAAGGCTTAAGAGTCCGATCCACGACTCTTCAGTCCGGCGCTTGCGCGCCTGTGCCCGAGCCGCCCGACTTCCCGATGGTGCGCTTCAGCTCAAAACCGAGTGTCTAGGAGACTTGCGCCCATGGCGTCGCCGATCATCGACTTCCTGCTCACCCGAAATTCAGCGCCGATTCCGGACCTCAAGGAGCCAGCGCCGAGCGACGCCGATATCGCAACGATGATCGCTGCCGCCACGCGCGTGCCCGATCATGGCCGGCTCGAACCCTGGCGCTTCATCCTCTACCGCGGCGATGTCCGCATCGAGATCGGCAAGAAGTTGGCCGACCTTGCCGAGCAGCGGGAAGGGCCGTTGCCCGAAGGCCGCCGCAACCAGGAACTGGCGCGATTCTCGCGGGCGCCGCTGGTGATCGGCGTGGTATCGGCGCCGAAGGAGAATCCGAAAATCCCGCTATGGGAGATGTTCCTGTCGGGCGGCATGGCGGCGATGAACCTGATGATTGCGGCCAATGCGCTGGGCTATGGCACCAACATGATCAGCAACTGGTATTCCGATGTCCCGGAGGGCAGGGCGATCCTCGGACTGGCGCCGCAGGAGCGTGTCGTCGGCTTCGTCCACATCGGCTCTTATGCCGGCCCGGCGCCGGAGCGGCCTCGGCCCGATCCCGCAAAGCTCTATGCCGATTACTCAGGGCCTTGGGCGGGCTGAATGTTCTACGAGCCATCGAAGGGGCACGGACTGCCGCACGATCCCTCCAAGGCGATCGTGGCGCCGCGCCCGATCGGCTGGATATCGACGCTGAACAAAGCGGGCGAGATCAATCTCGCGCCATACTCTTTCTTCAATGCGGTTTCGACGCGGCCGTTCATCGTCTGGTTTTCCTCGGAGGGAGAGAAGGACAGCGCCTCCTTCGCCCAGGAAACCGGCGAGTTCGTCGCCAATCTCGTTGGCCGCGATCTCGCGGAGAAGATGAATTACACCTCGGTCAACGCGCCGCGCGGCGTCAACGAGTTCGTCTATGCCGACCTTGCAATGGCGCCTTGCCGTCTTGTCGCGCCGCCGCGCGTGGCAGCAGCACCCGCCGCGCTGGAATGCCGGGTGACGGAAGTCTTTCGGCCACGGGCGCTGGATGGATCGCCGACGAGCGCTGTCGTCGTCGCCGGCGAAGTGGTCGGCGTGCACATCGACGATGCCTTTTTGAAGGACGGACTGTTTGACATCACCAAGGCCGGGAATGTCGCTCGTCTCGGCTACATGGACTATGCGAGCGTCGACGAAGTCTTTTCGATGCGCCGGCCGCGCTGGGGCCAGGAATAAGAGCCTTCCAACTTCTTCGCTATCGCGCCTTGCCGGCATTCGTTCGCCGCCGGGCCGTCATGACGGCGCGCACATAGCCGGGCTCTGCGATACGAATGCTTCCGTCGGGGAGGCCGAGTATGCGGTCCAGGGCGATCTCGTAGGGCCTGACGCGTTTCTCCAGGGTTTCGATCGCGACATCCATGTCGGCGTCGCTGCCGCCGGCGAATGCCTTGGCGACCACGTCATGCGTGGCCATGCCGAACTGCATGACGATGTCGGCGACCCCCTCCGGATCGAAGGTCCTGAAGGTGCCGTCTTCGACACCTTGCCGGATGATCCTGACCAGCAGGGGCGAAAACGACCCGCTGGCGGCCAGGTTGATGCGGTCGTAGCGTACAGGCGAAAACGCCTACCACTCGCGGTCCGCCATCGCGGCGGCTTTCTTGGTCGCGAGCGCGCGAAAAGCGATTTCCCTTCATTTGAACACAGGCTAAGAGAACGGCTTCGGCGATGCGTTGGGGTTGGCGCATCGACCTTGGGGATAGTGCGGGGCACCGGCAACATGAAGAAGCGAGACACGCTGGGGACCCGGCTGCGCTACGGGTTTGACAAGAGCATGGCCGCAGGACCGATCGCGCTGATCGGTTGGCTCGCCGTCGTTTCCCTGCTGATCATCATCGCCGCCGCGGCTTTGCTTGCGGTGACCCGCATCGCACCGGAGGGCGGCGAGCCGCTGAACTTTTTCGAAGCGTTCTGGGAATCGCTGATGCGCACACTCGATTCCGGCACGATGGGCGGTGATACCGGCTGGGCTTTCCGTCTCGTCATGCTGGTCGTCACGCTAGCTGGCATCTTTGTCGTGTCGGCCCTCATCGGCGTGCTCAGCGCCGGCGTCGACGGCAAGCTCGATGAATTGCGCAAGGGCCGTTCGCGCGTGCTGGAGGCCGATCACACCATTATCCTCAATTGGTCGCCGTCGATCTTCGACGTCATCTCCGAACTGGTCATTGCCAATGCCAGCCGGCGCCGTCCACGCATCGTCGTCATGGCCAATATGGACAAGGTCGCGATGGAGGACGAAATCGCGGCCAAGGTCGGCAAACTGGGCAACACGCGCATCATCTGCCGCAGCGGCGATCCGACGGATCTCTACGACCTGGCCATCGTCAACCCGCAGACCTCGCGGTCGGTCATCGTGCTGTCGCCGGAGGGTGATGATCCGGATTCGCAGGTCATCAAGACGGTGCTGGCGCTGGTCAACGACCCGAACCGCCGCACCGACCCCTACAACATCGCCGCCGAGATCCGCGATGGCAAGAACGCCGAGGTCGCCCGCGTCGTCGGCGGAACCGAGGTGCAACTCGTGCTGGCCGATCAGCTGATCTCGCGAATCGTCGTGCATTCAAGCCGGCAGTCGGGTCTCAGCGGCGTCTATTCGGAGCTGCTCGATTTCGACGGCTGCGAAATCTACACGACCGGGCAGCCGGAACTTACCGGCAAGACCTTCGGCGAAGCGGTGATGGCGTATGAGCACTGTGCGCTGATCGGCCTTTGCGACCCGCAGGGGCGCGTCGATCTCAACCCGTCGTCGGATCTGGTGATCGGCAAGGACATGCGCGCCATCATCATCGCCGAGGACGATGCCGCGATAAAGCAGGGAGGTACCGGGATCAAGATCGACGCGGCGGCGATCCACGGCCCTCGGCCCCTCGAGACGAAGCCGGAGCGCATGCTGATCCTCGGCTGGAACCGGCGCGGTCCGATCATCACCTATGAACTGTCGCGCTACGTCGCGCCTGGTTCGATCCTGACCATCGCCGCCGATACGCCCGGGCTCGAGCAGGAAGTTGCCGGACTGATGGTCGCCAGCGACAATCTGTCGGTCAAGTGCCGCATCACCGACACCTCGAGCAGCGCAGCACTGGCGAGCCTGGACGTGCCTTCCTACGATCACGTGCTCGTCCTCGGCTACAGCGAAACCATGGCGGCGCAGCCGGCCGACACGCGCACGCTGGTGACGCTGCTGCATCTGCGCAAGATCGCCGATGATGCCGGGCTGCACATCTCCATCGTCAGCGAGATGATCGACGTGCGCAACCGGGAGCTCGCTGCGGTGACCAAGGCCGATGACTTCGTCGTCAGCAACCGGCTGGTCAGCCTGATGTTGGCGCAAGCATCCGAAAACCAACACCTCGCCGCGATCTTCGATGATTTGCTCGATGAGAAGGGCTCCGAAATCTACATGCGCCCGGTCGCGGATTATGTCGCAATCGACCAGCCGCTGACCTTCTGGACGATCGCGGAATCGGCGCGGTTACGCGGCGAGATCGCCATAGGGTACCGGCGCATCCGCACTGGAGATGCCGACCAAAGGGCGCTGGGTGGCGTCATCGTCAACCCGCTGAAGTCGGAAGCGCTAGCCTATCAGCCGGAGGACAGGATCATCGTGCTGGCGCGGGACTGAGAGCAATTCCAGGAAGATTGTAAAACGGATTTAAGCGGAAATCCCTGCCGCTCGCGCGCGTGCCAGAAGCCGTTCGGCCAGCCGCAGGTGCGGGCGGTCGAACATCTTGCCGTCGATGCCGACGACGCCGGGATCTCCCGCCGCCGCGAACGCCTCGACGATTGCCCGGGAGTGTTTCACAGCCTCCGTCGACGGCGTGAAGGCAGCGTTGATGACAGGCACCTGGTCGGGGTGGATCGCCATCTTGCCGGTGAAACCGTCGCGCTCGGCTTCGGCGCATTCCTCGGCGAAGGCCGCCATGTCGCGAAAATTCGGGAAAACCGTGTCTATAGCTGCGACTTCCGCCGCACTGGCGGCGAGAATGGTCATGGTGCGGGCAAGGCGGAATAGATCGGTGTACCGGCCGTTCTCGTCGCGTGCAGATCGCGCGCCGATCGCCGCCGACAGGTCTTCCGCGCCCCAGGTGAGGCCGGCCAGCCGCGCGCTTGCGCCGGCATAGGTCACGGCGGCAAGCACACCGGCCGGGGTTTCGGTGATGATCGGCAGGATTTTGATCGCGCCGTCCGCGAGGCCATTTTCGGCCTCGCGAACCCTGAGCTTTGCCGAGAGCTGCTGCACATCCTGGCCGCTGTTCGACTTGGGCAGCATGATGCCATCCGGCTTCGCCGGCACGAGCGCGGCAAGGTCGTCGTCCGTCAGCCCGGTCGACAGGTCGTTGACCCTGACATAGATCGCCGAGCTGGGTTGGCTCCGGCGTCCGGCGATGAAGCGTGCCGCGATCGCGCGCGCCGTTGCCTTGTTCTGCGGCGCCACTGAGTCCTCGAGGTCGACGATGACCACATCGGCGCCGACGCCAAAACCCTTTTCCAGCTTCCGTTCGGAATCGCCGGGAACGAACAGCAGCGAACGCATCAGCCCGCCTTCTTCAGCATCATTGCTTGCCTGATACATTTGGCGACGAGGTCACCATGCTGGTTGTAGGCGCGGTGCTCGAATTCGACGATGCCGCGATCGGGCTTCGATTTCGATTCCCGCACCGAGACGACCGTGGTCTCGACGCGGATGGTGTCGCCATGGAACACCGGATGCGGAAACACGGTCTCCTTCATGCCGAGATTGGCGACCGTCGTGCCGACCGTGATGTCGTTGACCGAGATGCCGATCATCAGGCCGAGCGTGAACAGTGAGTTGACCAGCGGCTTGCCCCATTCGCTCTTGGCGGCGAAATCGAAGTCGATATGCAGCGGCTGCGGGTTCAATGTCATCACCGAAAACAGCATGTTGTCGCTTTCGGTGATGGTCTTGCGCAGCGTGTGCTGGAAGACGTGGCCGACGACGAACTCCTGGAGATAAAGCCCGGCCATTTTCTGTCTCCTTCGCTGCTGACGGTTGATAAGCGCTGCAAATCGGCCCCGCAAGCCAGTTAATGAACATGGTGAACCGTTCGTAAACCATTTGTGCCTACGGTCATGACCGGGGCCAGAAACCTTCTGGCTAGGGGCGTAAGCAGACGGCATGGTTGTTGTTTCGCATTTCCTGAAGTGGATCTACACGGCCAGGGTGTCCGAGCGGGCCGCCGCGGCAAGCGCGCTGGCCCGTGCCTACATCAATTCCGAATTGCCGTTCGAGGACCGCTGCGCCGCCGAGGCCGCGCTGACGCTGCTGCTCGACGATGCCTCATCGAAGGTGCGGCTGGCGATGGCAGAGGCGCTGTCGATGAGCCATCACGCGCCGCTGCAGATCATCAGCGCGCTGGCCTCCGACCAGCCGGAGGTTGCCGGCGTAGTGCTGGCGCGGTCGCCGCTGCTCACCGACGCCGACCTGATCAACCGCGTGGCGGCAAGCCAGAAGGCAACACAGACGCTGATCGCCGATCGGCCGCTGGTCTCGATGGCGCTGTCGGCGGCCATCGCCGAGATCGGCGAGGCGGAAGCCTGCGCGGTGCTGCTGGCCAACAGCGGCGCCGATATAGCGTCGCTCAGTTTCCGCCGCATGGCTGAGCGCCATGGGCATCTGCCCCTGGTGCGCGAGGCGCTGATATCGGATATCCGCTTGCCTGCCGACTGCCGGCACATGTTGCTCATCAAGCTCGGCGAGACATTGAAAACATCACCGCTGGTCATGGCTCTGATGGGCGCCGCGCGTGCCGAACGCGTCATGCGCGACGCTTGCATCAAGGCCTCGGTGACGTTGATAGAAGGCACGCGCCCGGAAGAGCACGCGGCACTGATCGAGCATTTGCGCCTGCGCGGCGATCTCACCGCGAGCTTCCTCATCCGCACCATCGCGCACGGCAAGGTGGATTTCTTCGGCTCCACGCTGGTCGCGCTCAGCCAGCAATCCGAACAAAGGGTGAGGGCGCTGCTCGCCGGCGGGCATGATGTCGCCCTGCAGGCGCTGTTCCGCAGCGCTGGCCTCGCCGCCGCCACGCACGCGATCATCCTGCGGGCGCTGAAAATCTGGCGAGAGGTCGCCAATGGCAAGCGCGTCGCTGGCGTGCAGGAGGTCAGCTGGCTGATGCTCAAGGAATTGGGCGGGCAATCCGCGGACGGCGACCTCGCCACCCTGGTCAAGTCGATCCATCTCAATGCGCTGCGCGAGAACGCGCGCGGCCATGCGCTGGCGATCGCCGCGGCCTAGTCTCGGAACCCTCCGGACGACGGGATGGTCTCGATGCCACTGCGTTGTCGGCGCAAAGAAACGGTATTATGTTTGAAGAATGGGCTATCCATTCGCAACGCCTCTCACCGTGCCGGCCGAGATCAAGCCGCTGATCGATGAAATCAGGGTTCGCCTGAATCCCGATTCTATTTGGCTGTTCGGTAGCCGAGCACGTGGCGACAATCGGCCTGACAGCGATTAGGATATTCTCGTTGCCTTGCCGGATGATGCTAGGCCGGAACTGCTGGATCCACTTATCGGTTGGGCAATTCAGCACGAAATCGGAATTCCCGCGACAATCTTGTCCACCACATCCAGCGCTTTGGCTGCAAGTTGGAATTCACGAAATACGATCGCGTATGACATTGCCAGAGACGGACGTCGATTGGATGTCTGATCAGTGGACCATCGCCAGCGCGCTTCGATTGGCGAACGGGGCATCAGCGATGCGAGTATGCTGGCTGCATCAGGCTCCCGTAACGCCGCCTATCTTAGCCAGCAGGCGATGGAGCAGATCATCCGAGCCTTGGCGACCTCGGAGGCGATTCACATCGATCGTCACGACGCACACCAGCTCGACAAGATTGTAAGGCGCTTTCCGGATGATCACGCCGAGAAGACGGCGTTGAAGTCACTCGTTTGGCTGGAGGCTTATGCAACTACTTTTAGGTATACGTTGCCTTCTGGTCAGATACCTCGCGCGCCCGACAACGCTAAACTCCGGAAAGCCATAGATGACATCGCGAGCCTTATCTTGCGGGTGGCGAGGCATTTCAAAGTCGACCTTGTCGATGAATCAAAGGCAGCCCAGACGGTGATGCCTATGCGCAGACCCGGTCCGCAATGACGTTCGCCTAAGGCCTGTTGTTCGCAAAGAAATCCGGGAAATCCTCCATTGCCGCGGCGATGATGCGCAGTGACGCCGCGATCTGCAGCATGTCGCCGGTGGCGTCTTTCTGGGCGATGGCCGCCGCATATTGGCGGGCGACGGCGATGGTCGCCGTCTGCGGATCGCCTGGGGCGCGGAAGAGCAGTTCGTGTGCCAAGCCTCTCAGGAAGTTGGCGATCGAGAGCGCGGTTTCGGGCGCAATGGCATGGTTTTGGCTCGTAGCGCGCAGCCGAAGGATCTCGAGGCCGACCGTGACGGCGACGACGCCGCCACCCAGAACCGCCTCGCCCTTCCTGCCCGAATTCTGCACCAGCGGCATCAACTGGTTGATGCGGTCATAGGCGAGGCTTTCGAAGGCCGAACGCCTCGGCACACGCTCGTGCAGGCAAAGCCGCGCCAGATCCTCGCGCATGGCGCGCACGATGCGGTTGGCCGCGAGCCACGGATCGGCGGGCAGTACAATGAGGAAGACACCGATCGCCAGCAGGATGCCGACCAGCACCGACGCCGAGCCGGCGGAGAACGGGCCAGGATCGTAGGTCATCGCCTGGTGCGGACTGAGGAAGGCGAGGAAGTTGATGGCGAAGGCGGTGGCTACGCCGACATAGCGTGGATTGGCCATGCCCAGCGCCGTCGGCACCAGGATCGGCACGACAAACAGCACGAACCAGCCGAAGCCGGGCAGGGCGGGCAATGCGATCTGGCCGACGAGAAAGGCAAAAGGCAAAGCCAGCAGCGTTCCCTTGAAGAAACCCCAGGACACCTGCACGGGATCGGGGCGGGCAGCAAACAGGCTCGACACGACGGCAACGAGAATGACGGTGCCGGCCGCTTCCGACCATTTCGTCGTCAGCCAGAAGGCCGCGACCAGCAGTGTCGCAAGGGCCGCGCGCACGGCGTTGCGCGCCGCGCCGGGATAGTCGCGGTGTACCACGAGGGCCGGCTGCTGGCTGGCGGGACCTGGGCGACGCGTGACCGGCGCGCGCAAGGCATCGAGCCCGCGCAGCACCTGCTTCAGCGCCTCGGCGAAATCGGCGGCGATGGTGAGGCGGGTGATGGTGCCTAGCTTGTCGTCCTGGTCGGCCGGGGCATCGGGCATCCGCCGGGCCCTGGCCGAGATCGCGTCGAGCCGGGCCACCCAAGGCGCGGTGTCATCCAGCGCGCCGGGTTTGGTCGCCAGTTCGCCGACAAGCAGCTGCAACTCCGAGCGCACCGGAATGAGCGCTGCGTTCTTCGGCGCGGCGTGCGAATGCAGGGCACGCGCGGCCGAGAGTGCCGACAGCAATTGTCCGATGGTGCGCCGCACGGGGTGGGCGCGCGGCGCGAAGCTCGGCGCCTCGAGCCTGGCATAGGCGCGCATCTCGCCAAGTGTCTGGGTGTCGGCGACCAGCTTCCTGTGCAGGCCGGAAAGCGTTGCCGGATCGCCGCCGGAGAACGCACCGCCGGCATAGGTCGCAAGATCGATGATGCAGCGCTTCAGCCGCGAGATGATGGCGTCACTGGCCAGCTTGGGCAGGATCAGCCGGCTTGTCAGGCCGGCGAAGACAATGCCGAGCACGATTTCGGCACAACGCGCGACCGCGAGGTCCACGACCAGATGCGGCTGCCCGAAGGCGGGCAGGCCGATGATCATCGCGGTATAGCCGGCGAGTGCCGCACCATAAGCTTCGGGATTGCGCAGCAGCGACGAGACGAAGGTGCAGATGCCGATCCAGACCGCGAGCACCGTCACCAGCAACCAGGGGCCGGTGCCGAACGCGGTGGTGATGCCGATCGCCGCGACGCCGCCCACAAGCGTGCCGAGCAGCCGGTAAAAGCCCTTTGCCAGCACCATGCCGGCGACCGGCTGGGCAACGATGAAAACCGTCATCATCGCCCATTGCGGGTGGTCGAGCTTCAGCGCATAGGCGACCAGAAGCGCGATCAGGCCGGCCGAAACGGTGCGCAGGGCGAAAATCCAGTCCGAACGCGTCGGCTGCGTCAGCCCGGCCAGATTGGTGTCGAAATAGTCCTTCAGCCGCACCCAGGTCACATGCTGGTCTCCGTACCCGCACGGACAAGGTAGAGCAGTGGGCGGCTAGATATCCAGCACTTCCGCCTCGGCGAATTCGGCACGTTCCTGGATGAAACGGAAGCGGGCTTCCGGCTTGGTGCCCATCAGCTCATCGACCCTGTCCTTGGTGGCCGAATCGACTTCGTTCACATCGACCCTGAGGAGTGTGCGCTTCCTCGGGTCCATGGTGGTCTCCTTGAGCTGCGCGGCCATCATCTCGCCCAGGCCCTTGAAGCGGCCAAGCTCGACCTTGCCGCGCCCGGTGAATTCGGTGCGCAGCAGTTCGTCCTTGTGCGCGTCGTCGCGGGCGTAGGCGACCTTGCCCCCCTGCCTGATCGAGTACAGCGGCGGCACCGCGAGATAGAGGTGTCCACCACGCACCAGCGCCGGCATCTCCTGGTAGAAGAAGGTGATCAGCAGCGAGGCGATGTGGGCGCCATCGACGTCGGCGTCGGTCATGATGATGACGCGGTCGTAGCGCAAATCCTCATCGCGGTACTTCGATCGCGTGCCGCAGCCGAGCGCCTGGATCAGGTCCGATATCTGCTGATTGGCGGCCAGCTTGTCATTGCCGGCGCTGGCGACGTTGAGGATTTTGCCACGCAGCGGCAGCACCGCCTGGCTGGCGCGGTCGCGTGCCTGCTTGGCCGAGCCGCCGGCCGAGTCACCTTCGACGATGAAGAGTTCGGCACCGGCGGCGGCGTTCTGGGTGCAGTCGGCCAGCTTGCCTGGCAGGCGCAGCTTGCGCACCGCGCTCTTGCGCGACACTTCCTTTTCCTGGCGCCGGCGCACCCGTTCGTCGGCGCGCGCGATCACCCATTCGAGCAGCTTGGAGGCTTCCTGGGGATTGTCGGCCAGCCAATGGTCGAATGGATCGCGGATCGCGGTCTCGACAATACGAATGGCCTCGATTGTCGCCAGCCTGTCCTTGGTCTGGCCGACGAATTCCGGCTCGCGGATGAACACCGACAGCATGCCCGCCGCCGAGATCATGACGTCTTCCGAGGTGACGATCGAGGCGCGCTTGTTACCCACGAGCTCGGCATAGGCGCGCAGGCCCCGCGTCAGCACATTGCGGAAACCGGCCTCGTGCGTGCCGCCTTCACCGGTCGGGATGGTATTGCAGTAGGAATTGACGAAGCCGTCGCCGCCGAACCAGGTCACCGCCCATTCGAGCGAGCCATGGCCGCCTTGCTTGTCGCTCTTACCGGCGAAGATTTCGCGCGTCACCTGGAAATCGTCGCCCAGCGACGCCTTGAGATAGTCCTTCAGTCCGCCTGGAAAATGGAATTCCGCCTTGGCCGGCGTCTGGTCCTTTTCCTTGATCAGCGACGGATCGCAGGTCCAGCGGATCTCGACACCACCGAACAGATAGGCCTTCGAGCGCGTCATGCGGTAAAGCCGCGCCGGCTGGAACGCGGCACCCTTGCCGAATATCTGCTCGTCGGGGTGGAAGCGGATCTTGGTACCGCGCCGGTTGTGGATTTCGCCAAGGTGCTCGAGGCCGCTGACCGGAACGCCGCGCGAGAATCTCTGCCGGTAAAGCTGGCGGCCACGCGCGACTTCGACCTCGAGATGATCCGATAGCGCGTTGACCACGGACACGCCGACGCCGTGCAGGCCGCCTGAAGTCTCGTAGACCTTGGAATCGAACTTGCCGCCCGAATGCAGCGTCGTCATGATCACTTCGAGCGCAGGTTTCTTGAATTTCGGGTGCGGATCGACCGGAATGCCGCGGCCATTGTCGGTGACGGAGAGATAGCCGTCGGCCGAAAGCTCGACATCGATGAAAGTGGCGTGGCCGGCAACCGCCTCGTCCATCGAATTGTCGATCACCTCGGCGAACAGATGGTGCATCGCCTTGTCGTCGGTGCCGCCAATATACATGCCCGGCCGGCGCCGCACCGGCTCCAGGCCTTCCAGCACCTCGATGTCGGCGGCGCTGTAGCCCTCCGAACCGTCGCGGCTTGCCGCCGGCCGCTTGGCTGCCGCCTGCACCAGCGGATCCGCCGGGCGCGCCGGTGCGCGGACCGGCTGCGGTTGCTTGTCCAGGTCGCCGAAAAGGTCGTTGTTGTCGTCCATGCCTGCCATAGGTCCGGTGCTGCGAATCACCCGCCGATACTGCCACGCTTTTCAGCGCCAAGCGACGGAGGTTCCTGTTACGTTCGGGGATCCGGCCCGTCTTATCCTAAAACCATTCGATAACCAAGCGGGCGGAAATAGGTCGAATGCCGTCGTTCTGCGTTCCTGATTCTTTAACAATGCCACGTAGCGTGAGCCCAACATAACAAGAAACTACGGGCATCAGGGGTTTGGGCGTGAGGGGCAAAGCCATAACGATGATCGGTATCGCCGCCGTTTTCGGCGCGATCTCGATCTTTGCCGCGGATTTCTGGGTCAAAAGCCAGGCCGATGCCCAGGAGAAGACGGCCTCGATCGTCGCTCCGGCCCCGCCCAAGATCGAATTCAAGACCATCGTGGTGGCGAACGCTCCGTTGCGCTACGGCATGGAACTCGATCGCACGAAGCTCATCGAAATTCCCTGGCCGCAGGATTCGCTGCCGCAGGGCGCCTTTGCCACGATCGATGGACTGCTCGGCGAAGGCGGCCGCGTCGTGCTGTCGCCGATCGAGGTCAACGAACCGGTGCTGCTCACCAAGCTGTCGGGGCCGAACGGCCGGGCGACGCTTTCCAACATGCTGACGCCCGGAATGCGGGCGGTTACCATCCGCACCGATGAGATCGCCGGTGTCGGCGGCTTCGTCACGCCGGGCGACCGCGTCGATGTCGTGCTGACGCGCGATGCCGGTGAAATCCAGGAGGTCGCCAAGAACGCGCAAGGGGCGGCCGGTTCGACCATCACTTCCGAAATCGTCGTCGCCGACGCCAAGGTGCTGAGCGTCGGCCAGGGCGCCGACGAGCGCCAGACAGCGCCGCAGATCGCCAATTCCGTGACCCTCGAGGTGACGACCGAGGGCGCCCAGAAAGTGGCGCTTGCCCGCACCGTCGGCACGCTGTCGCTGTCGCTTCGCTCGGCCAGCGAAGGCGGCGACGGCAAGAACGGCGTCACCACCATCTCCTCCTTTGGCGGATCGGTGGCGTCCAAGGCGCAGGCCACGGCCGGCTCGTTATTCGATGCCATGACCAAGGAGCCGGAGAAGCCGAAATTCAAGACGGTCATCGTGACGCGTGGCACGAAGGCCGAGGAATATCAGGTTCCGGCGCGGGACCAGAAGTAAAAGGCCGGTGGGGACCGGGTGGGACGGGACAATGCTGATGCGTACCCTATATGGAATGACGGGCCGGTCGTGCTTCGTGCGCGCCCTGGCGATGGCGGTTTCGCTGGCCGCGGGCGCGATGCTCGCCTTCGCCGGCGCGGCCAGGGCGGACAATGACATCGTCTATGTCTCGGCGACCAAGAATGCGTCGATCAAAGTCGCCAAAGGCAAGCCCAAGACGATCATCACGAGCGCGGCTTTCTACCAGATCGTCATCGGCGATCCCGAGATTGCCAACGTCAATCCGCTGACCGATAAATCCTTCTATGTGCTGGGCAACAATCTCGGCACCACCGGCATCGCGCTGTTCGACGACAAAAAGCAGCTTGTCGGGACCGTCGACATCGAGGTGACGCTCGACACCGACGAACTGGCGAACACCATCCGCGCCAGCGTGCCGGACGCCAAGATCAAGGTCGGCTCGGCCAATGGCCGCGTGGTGCTGTCGGGCGAGGCGGACGACGCTGTCGCCGCCGAGAAGGCAAACAAGATCGCCACCCGCTTTTCCGGCAACGAGGAGGTGATCAATTCGGTCAACATCTCGTCGTCGCAGCAAGTCCAGCTCAATGTCCGCTTCGTCGAGATCAACCGCCAGGCGGGTCAGGATCTGGGTGCAAAATACAGCGCCAATTTCGCCTACGGCTTCGGCGGACGCGATGTTTCGCTCGAGCCGGGCACGGTGCCGGCGGCGGGAACCGGTGAAATCATCGGCCGGCTGCTATCCAACGGCGTCTCCATCGATATCGCCATCAAGGCGCTGGAAGAGCGCGGCCTTGCCCGGCGGCTGGCGGAACCGAACCTTATCGCCCGTTCCGGCGAGACGGCGAGCTTCCTGGCCGGCGGCGAATTCCCGATTCCGGTTTCGGAGGACAACGGCAAGATCTCCGTCAGTTACAAGAAATACGGCGTCAGCCTGGACTTCAAGCCGACCGTGCTCAAGGACGGATTGGTCAGCCTGGACATCGCGCCGGAAGTCTCTTCGATCGACGCGTCGGCGTCCTACAACATCGGCAACATTTCGGTGCCGGGTTTCATCGTGCGCCGTGCCAGGACGTCGATCGACCTGAAGAACGGCCAGAGCTTCATGATCGCGGGGCTGCTGCAGTCGCAGAACGACATCACCACCTCGCGTATTCCCGGTCTCGGCAAGATGCCGGTGCTTGGAGCGCTGTTCTCGTCGAAATCCTACCAGCGGCGCGAGACCGATCTGGTCATCATCGTCACGCCCTATCTGGTCAAGCCGGTCGATCCGTCGAAGAAAATGGCCGTGCCGACCGACGGCACGCAACCGGCCAGCAACGCCGACTACTTCCTCAACAACACGGAGGAAGTGAAAGGGTCGGATACCAACCGCGCCCTGGCTATGGCCGGCGGCGGTGCCGCACGGGCCGCTCCCGCCACCACGGTCGGGCATTTCCTCGACCTGCCGAAGGACTGAAGTCATGCGTCTGATCCTGAGATCGAGCGTCGTCTTGCTGCTTGCCGGTTCCGCTGGCGGCTGCACCAGCGACGACTATGTGCGCAGTGAAGGCGTGACGTCAGGCGCCGGTGACGCCCAGGCCGCCAACACCGTCATGCAGATGGTCGACCCGTGGAAGTACGGTGTCCAGAACACCAGGCTTCTAGTGCCTGCCAAGCGCGGCGATGCCGGAGCCGTCACACCCGATCAGGCGGCGGGCGCGAAGGCAGCGCAAACAAGCACAAGCGACTGAATAAAAAAGACAATCGACCAAGGCGATCGACCTACAGGCGGCAAGCATGGCAAACGGCATCAAGACCAAGAAGATCCTGCTCGTATCGACGGACAGGACCTTCGTGCAGGACACGCGGACCGCGTTCGCCGCTTCCGAGATCATCCAGCTCTCGACGGTGGACAAGAGTGTCACCGAACTGCGCGGCGAGGTCCAGGAGACCGACTTCGGCGCCATCATCGTCGATATGGACGCGGCGAGGCTGGAGGAGGTCGAGTCGCTGCAGCGCATCATGCGCCGGCTGGAAGGCAAGGCGCCGGTGGTCGTGGTCACCCAGGAGTTCAACGCCGCCGCCGTGCGCATCCTGGTGCAGCTCAAGGTCGCCGACTTCCTGGTCAAGCCGATCACCACGGCCGACCTGGTGCGCTCGGTCGTGCGGGCCCTGCAAGGGCCGGGGCGCGAGGAAAACACCGAGTCGCAGATTTACACTTTCATGCCGGCCGCCGGCGGCGTCGGCACCACGACGCTGGCGCTGCAGACTGCTTTCCAGCTGCATCACTCGGTGACGCGCGGTGCCTCGACCTGCGTGGTCGACCTCAATTTCCAGCAAGGTGCCTGCGCCGAATATCTCGATCTCGAGCCGCGGTTCGACATCACCGAGATCGAGAACCAGCCCGAACGCCTCGACCGGCAGCTGCTCGACGTGATGCTGTCCAAGCATGCGAGCGGGCTTTGCGTGCTGGCGGCGCCGACGCATCCCTCGGAAATGCGCTCATTCAAGACCGATGTCGTGGTGCGCATGCTCGATCTCGTGTCGGCCTACTTCGACAATGTCGTCATCGACATGCCGCGGACCTGGTTCCCCTGGACGGAAACGGTGCTGCTTGGCTCCAACAAGCTCTACATCGTCGCCGAGATGACGGTGCCGTGCCTGCGCCACACGCAAAGGCTGATCCAGGCAGTCTACGAGACGGTGGGCAAGGAAGTGAAGCCGAACGTCATCGTCAACCGTTTCGAGCAGAAGATGTTCGACAACGGCATCAAGCAGGCGGACGTCCAGGAAATCCTGGGCGAGCATTTCGTCGGCGGCATCGCCAACAACTACCGGCTGGTGCGCGAGGCGGTCGACCGCGGCGTGCCGCTGCACGAGATCGATCCGAACGCCAACGTCGTCAACGACCTGAAGCGGATCATCCTTCCGGAAGAGGCGGTCGCGATCGGAGCCAAGTCGAAATCGCTGTTTGGCCTCGGTAGGGGCCTGTTGAAGAGGAAGGCCGGATGACCAGCCGTTTTTCCACCCTGCAGAACCGCGATGCGCGCCCACAGCGCCCGGCGGAATCAGCCCTGGTCGCGCATCATGCGGTCGTCATCCCGACCAGTCGAAAAGTTTTGCCGGCAAAGCCGGAGACGGCACCTGCAAAGAATGCCAACAAGGTGCTGGATGCCCGCGTGCGCATCCACAGGATGCTGTTGGAGGAGATCAACCTTGTCGCGCTGGAGCGTTTGCCCCGCGACGAGATGCGCCGGCAGGTGCATGATTTCGTTTCGGAAAAAACCAGGCAGGAGCGGATGGCGATCAACACCGCCGAACTCGACGCACTGGTCGACGACATCGTCGACGAGATGGTCGGCCTCGGTCCGCTGGAGCCGCTGCTAAAGGATCCCGACATCAACGATATCCTGATCAACGGCCACCAGAACTGCTTCGTCGAAAAGAAGGGCAAGCTGCAGCAGGTCCACATCCCGTTCAAGGATGAGGCGCATCTCCTGCGCATCATCAACAAGATCGTCGCGGCCGTTGGCCGGCGCGTCGATGAATCGCAGCCGATGGTCGATGCGCGCATGCTGGACGGCTCGCGCTTCAACGCGGCCATCCGCCCGGTTGGTGTCGACGGGCCGCTGGTGTCGATCCGCAAATTCTCCAAGAACAAGCTCGGCCTGCACAAGCTGGTTGAATTCGGCGCCATCACCCAGAACATGGCCGAGGTGCTGGCTGCGGCGGTTCACGCCCGCAAGACGACGATCATTTCGGGCGGCACCGGCACCGGCAAGACGACGATGCTCAATGCGCTGTCGGCCTTCATCCCGGAAGACGAGCGGCTGATCACCATCGAGGACGCGGCCGAACTCCAGCTGCAGCAGCCGCATGTCGCGCGCATGGAGACGCGCCCCGCCAACATCGAGGGCCATGGCGAGCTGAAGCAACGCGATCTCGTCAAGAACGCGCTGCGCATGCGTCCCGATCGCGTCATTCTCGGCGAGTGCCGCGGCGAGGAAGCCTTCGACATGCTGCAGGCGATGAACACCGGCCATGAGGGGTCGATGGCGACCATCCATGCCAACACGCCGCGCGATGCCATTTCGCGTCTCGAACAGATGCTGGGCATGACCGGCATGCCGATGACGGTGCAGTCGATCCGCAGCCAGATCGCCAGCGCCATCGACCTCATCGTCCAGCTGACCCGGCTTTCCGACGGCAAGCGCAAGGTGACGAGCGTCGCCGAGGTGACGGGCATGGAAGGCGACGTCATCCAGATGCAGGAGATATTCCGCTTCGTGCGCACCGGGATGGACGCCGACGGCAGCATTCTCGGCTATTTCGAGGCGACCGGCATTCGGCCGCGCTTCCTCGAGGATCTGCGCGCGATGGGCATCGAGTTTCCCGGACGATATTTCGAACCCGGCCGGCCGCAGGAGTAGACGGGGTGTTCGACGGACTGAGCGCGATCTATGTCGTCTATGCCGGGGCCGCGCTGACTGGCATCATGATCGCCGAGGCCTGTTATCTCCTCTATGCCGGCCGCAGCGACAAGCGCACCGCCATCAACCGGCGCATGAAGCTGCAGGAAAACAAGATCAGCCAGGAACAGGTGCTGATCCAGCTGCGCAAGGAGCGTGGCCTCGATGCGGGCACCTCGCTGTTCTCGCCGGACCGGTTCCGGGCGCTACGCACGCAGTCAGGCATGATCATGCCGCTGTCGAAATTTCTGATGATCACATCCGGTGTGGCCATGGCCATGGCGCTGTTCGCCATCTGGTATGGGTTGCCGCTCTTGATGGGGCTTGTCCTGTTCCTCGTTCTGGTGCCGCTGGTGCCGGTGATGGTGATGCGCTTCATGCGCAAGCGCCGGCTCAAGCGTTTCGGCATGCAACTGCCGGAGGCCCTCGAACTGATCACGCGCGGCCTCAAGGCCGGTCATCCGGTGCCGGTGGCCATTGCCATGGTGTCGCGCGAAATGCCCGACCCGATCGGCACCGAATTCGGCGTCATCGCCGATGAGGTGACCTATGGTTCCGATCTGGTCTCGGCATTGAATTCGCTGTTCGACAGGGTCGGCCACGAAGACCTGCCGCTGTTCATGACCGCGGTCTCGATCCAGTCCAGTTCGGGCGGCAATCTGCGCGAGATTCTCGATGGCCTGGCGTTGACGATCCGCGAGCGGGGCAAGCTGCGCCGCAAGGTGCGAGCCATCTCGACCGAGGGCCGCCTGTCGGCCTACATCCTGACGGCGATACCGGCGCTGCTGTTCGCCGGCATCATGGCCATGATGCCGGGCTTCTACCGCGATGTCTGGGACGAGCCTAAAACCTGGTACTTGATCGGCGGGTCGGTCACCTGGCTGATGCTGGGCAATCTGATGATGTTCAAGATGTCGAATTTCAGGTTCTGACATGCGGGGCTTCATCGAATTCCTCGCCTCGCTTGCACCGACCTCATTGATGCCGGTGGCCATCCTGCTCCTGGCGTTGGGCACCGTGGCGGTCGGCTGGCCGATGGTTGCGGCGAAGGGCGACCGCAACGATGTGAAGCGCCGGCTCAAGGTCGACCATGGTCCCGTGGCCGCAAGACCCGAGCCGGTGCAGAAGAAGAACGCCAACGTCGTGCGCGAGAAGGCGGTGAAGCGGGCGCAGGAATTCTATGCCAAGAGCGATCCGGAAAATGTCGCCCGGCTGCGCATGAAGCTGATTCAGGCGGGCTATATGGAGCCGCGCGCCGTCGGCATGTTCTTCATCATCCGCTTCTCGGCGCTGATCGGCGGCGCGATTGGCGCTTTCGTCCTCAACCATTGGCTGGCCAGTGCCGATGCGACGATGACCAGCCGCTGGGCGTTCATCATCCTGTCGGGTGTGGCCGGCTACTTTCTGCCCGGTCTGGTGCTCTCCCAGAAGACGCGGGAGAAGATGCGCGAATACCGCAATGGTTTTCCCGACTTCATGGACCTGATGATCGTCTGTTCGGATGCCGGCATGAGCATGGAGGCCGGCATCGAGCGCGTCTCGAAGGAACTCGCCAGGACCTATCCGGCGCTCAGCCAGAACCTGCAGCTGGTGTCGCTGGAACTGAGGGCAGGGCGCAGCCTCGACGATGCGCTGAAGGCACTCGCCGACCGCCTCAGCCTAGACGAGGTCCGTTCCTTCGCCACGCTACTGCAGCAGTCGAAGGAACTCGGCACCAGCCTGTCGGGAGCGTTGCGCGTCTTCTCCGACGAGATGCGCCACAAGCGCATGTCGCTGGCCGAGGAAAAGGCGCATGCTCTGCCGGCCAAGATGTCGATCCCGGTGACCGTGTGCATCCTGCCGGTGGTGCTGATGATCGCGATCATCCCGATCATCGTCAAAATGACGGGCACGCATTAGGACCTGTCCTATTCCGAAGGAGCAGGATTTCGAACAGTATTGCATCGGGATCTGCAAAGTCAGCAAATGAGAGTCGACAAATGCAGAGTCGGGGCTGACAACCCATCATCCTGTCCGAACGCGGCCCTGCGATGCGAGGACTCATGCGAATTCTTCTGTGTACTCTCTCTGTCTCTCTCGCTCTCGCCGTCGCCAGCTTTTCGACCGCCCAGGCCGCGGCCGACGATTGCGGCGATGCCGCCGCCCTGGTGCAGCAGGCCTATCCCAAGGCTCGAAAGAGCGCCGACGGCGCCTCGTTCACGCTCGACCCCCATACCAGCATTGTCCTGCTCCCGCAGGATGATACACCGGGCGTGGTCTGCAAGGTCTGGCCCGCTCATGACGATCTGCTGCTGGTCTCCGTGCCGCTGATCGACAGCGCCAAATCCAGCGACGACGAGCATTATGGCGATATCGAGCTTCTGGTCGTCGACAGGAAGACCCTGCAGGTGCGCCAGCGCCTGCTTCAGCCCAGGCTGATGAACGATGATGCTATTGCGATCCGCAAGATCGAATTCGATACTGGCCGCTATGTCCTGGCGCCCGGTGTCACCGCCTTTGGGCTGCGTATCGACATGGCAAATCACTCGCAGCCCAATCCGTTCAGCGAGACCGATCTGCGGCTCTACGCCATTGCCGGTGGCGCCCTTCATGCGGTGCTCGACGGCCTTGTGGTGGCCAACTATGGCGGTGAAGGCGACACCAATTGCGCTGGATCCTTTCATTCGAGCCAGGTCAGCCTGACGATGAGCCCGGCGAGCCACCATGGCTATCACGACATTGTCGTGGTCGAGCGGTCGGATACGGACGACCCATCTGTCGACAAGAATGGCGAGTGCCAGTCCCATCCCGGCAAGCCTGTGAACCGCACCTACCGGCTGCGCTATGACGGCGGCCGCTATCCGGTTCCGGACGAGCTCAAGGCCCTGGCGCCGTGAGAATGCACTTGCGTCTGCCGGATGGAGGTGTTGCCGCGCGCTGGTTAACGGCTGGTATTCCCGAAACCAAATCTTGTATGTATTTCGGCACCGAAGCTTAACCGCCGTGCTGTAGTGTCCTTGCTGAAGAACGACCCGGCAAATCGGGCGACGGGGCAGGGCATGCGTCAGACAAAATTTGCGGCGGTCGCCACGATGGCGGCCGTCCTGATGATCACCGGGTGCACGACGAACAACAACGTCGATACGACCAAGACCACGGCTATCCAGCCGGCGGCAAAGGCCGTCGACACCTCCGACCTGGCGGAAGGCAAGGCGCAGTTTCGCGACGCCAATTATGGTCTCGCCGAACAGCATTTCCGCAAGGCCGTCGAGCTGAAGGCCGACAATGCCGAGGCCTGGATGGGGCTCGCCGCTTCCTATGACGAGCTCGGCCGCTTCGATTTCGCCGACCGCGCCTATGGCCAGTTGCTGAAGGTCGCCGGCCGCAAGCCGCAGATCGTCAACAATATGGGCTATTCGCAACTGTTGCGCGGCAACAAGAGGAAGGCCAGGGCGTTGCTGCTCGAAGCCAAGGCCGGCATGGCCGACCCCACGGTCGTCGACGCCAATCTCGCTTTGCTGAACAAGGGGTGATGTTTCCTGCTCCGCGCCCGGCGTGGTGCGGTTTCGGGACAGATCACATCGACGGTTTGTAAACCCTATCCGCAGGTTGGATCGAGAGATCGGCTGAAAACCATGTCCGAGGGCTGCCGCTGACCTAGAATGCGACACAACCGCCGACGCTCGAGAGGCCTCCACCCGATATGCTGGACTTCAGTTCGCTCCTGCTCGCAGCCGCGCTGTCGGGCACTTGCCTCAGCGTCACCATGTTCGCGATCTGGTTCACCGCGCCGCGGGCCAGCTTCGTCCTGACGGTGGCGTGCGGCATTCTCGTGCTCGTCGCGCATGTGATCCTGTTCTGGCAGTACACCAGGGATCCCGATCCGGTGCTCTGCCAGACCGCGCTGGCGCTGCTCAGCCTGGGATTCCTGATCATCTGCCTGTCGGCCATGCAATATCTCGGCGTGTCAGACTACGGACGTGCCGTCGTGCCGACGCTCTGCGCCATGGCCGTCTGTGCGGCGGTGACCTTCCTCGGTCTTGACGGCATCGGCTTCGTCATCACCTACGCGACGGTAACGGTGCTGCTCTCGGCGATCGGGGCCATGTTCTGGATCAACGGCAGCCACGACCGGCGGATCCTGCTGGTGGTCTCGTTCCTGAGCGGCACCTGTGCGGTGTCGTTTGCCCTTTGCGGCATGGTCCTGTTGGGCAAGGGGCAGTGGACGCTGGGGGCGGCGCCCGACAACTGGGCCGAACGTCTCAATTCCGTCGTCGCGGTGGCCTGCATGACCGGCCTCGGCGCCCTAACGCTTTCCCTTCACCATCTGCAGGCGCAGATCGAGCTGAAGGCCGAGACGATGACCGATCCGCTGACCCGGCTGATGAACCGCCGCGGGTTGACGTCACTCTATGGCGAGCGGGCTTTCGGTCCGTTCATGGCGATCGTCATGTTCGACCTCGATCACTTCAAGAGGACGAACGATGTCTATGGGCACCCGGTCGGCGACCAGGTGCTGTGCCGGTTCGCCGCCGTCATAAACAAGTATGCCAGGACTGGCGTCGATGCCTTTCGCCTGGGTGGCGAGGAGTTCGTAATCGTCATGTCGCGGATGACGGAAGAGCGGGCCTATGACCTCGCCAGCAGGATCGGCGTCGCCTTCGGCACCGAGGTCGTTCCCACTCCGCTCGGTCCGTTGCGCAGCACGGTCAGCGGGGGCATCGGCTTTGGCCGGGCTGACGGCAGGTCGCTCGATGACGTGCTGGCCGAGGCGGACGCCGCGCTTTACGCCGCCAAGCGCGCCGGGCGCAATTGTGTCGTCAGCCGCAAAGGGATGGGCAAGGCCGAGCCGGTCGAGCCAGCCTTGCGCTCCGCGTAGAGCCTGATCCATCCCGGATGGAATCGGGATGGGGCTCTACTTGTTTGTCCGAGCATAATCTCTGGACGAACGGTTTTCGTTTGTCCGGGCAAACCGGTGCCCACTTTTCGGGATCATGCTTTGGCTATTCGGCCGCCCCCAGGTAGCCCGACAGCGGCGGGCAGGAGCAGACCAGGTTGCGATCGCCGGCGACATTGTCGATGCGCGACACCGGTGGCCAGTACTTTGCGGCGGTGTCGGCGTCGCCCGCGGGATAGGCCGCTTCCAGCCGCGAATAGGGATGGGTCCACTGACCGGCCAGCGCCTCGGCGGCGGTGTGCGGTGCGTTGACCAGCGGATTGTCGGTCAGCGGCCATTCGCCCTTCGCCACTTTCGCTGCCTCGCCGGCGATGGCGATCATCGCCTCGCAGAAGCGGTCGAGTTCCCGCTTGGGCTCGGACTCCGTCGGCTCGACCATCAGCGTGCCGGCGACCGGGAACGACATGGTCGGCGCATGGAAACCATAGTCGATCAGCCGCTTGGCGATATCGTCGACGCTGATGCCGGCGCTGTCCTTGAGCACGCGCGTGTCGAGGATGCATTCATGCGCGATGCGATCGTGCCGGCCCTTGTAGAGCAGCGGGTAATATGGCGCGAGCCGTGTCGCCACATAGTTGGCCGAGATGATAGCGGTCTCCGTCGCCTGCTTGAGGCCGGCGGCGCCCATCATGCGGATATACATCCAGGTGATCGGCAGGATGGAAGCGCTGCCGAACGGCGCGGCCGACACGGCATGCGCCGAACCCTCGGTGACGTGGCCCGGCAGATAGGGCTGCAAATGCGCCTTGACGCCGATCGGGCCGATGCCCGGGCCGCCGCCGCCATGCGGGATGCAGAAGGTCTTGTGCAGGTTCATGTGGCAGACGTCGGCGCCGATGTCGGCCGGGCGGGCCAGCGCGACCAGCGCGTTGAGGTTGGCGCCGTCGAAATAGACCTGGCCGCCATGTTCGTGGATGAGGGCGCAGAGATGGCGCGCGCCTTCTTCATAGACGCCATGCGTCGAGGGATAGGTGAACATCAGCGCGGCGAGATTTTTGGAATGCTCGTTGGCCTTGGCCCGCATATCGTCCATGTCGATGTTGCCGTCCTCCAGGCAGCGCACGACGACAACGCTCATGCCGGCCATCGCCGCGCTGGCAGGATTGGTGCCATGCGCGGAGGAAGGGATCAGGCAGACGGTGCGATGGCCTTCGCCGCGCGAGCGGTGATAGGCGCGGATGGCGAGCAGGCCGGCATATTCGCCCTGGCTGCCGGCGTTGGGCTGCAGGCTGACGGCGTCGAAGCCGGTGATCTCGGAGAGCCACCCCTCCAGCTCGCCGATCATGGCGCGATAGCCGACCGAATGGCTGGCCGGCGCGAAGGGATGCAGATTGGCGATTTCAGGCCAGCTCACCGGCATCATTTCGGCCGCCGCGTTGAGCTTCATGGTGCAGGAACCGAGCGGGATCATGCTGCGGTCGAGCGCCAGGTCCTTGTCGGCGAGCCGGCGCAGCAAGCGCATCATGTCGGTCTCGGAGCGGTTCTCCTGGAAAACCGGCTGGGTGAGGAACTCCTTGCCGCGCGGCTTGCCGGGCATCGAGCCGGCTTGGGCAGCGCCTGGCTTGGCTCCGAACAGGGCGGCGATCGCCACGAGATCCGCCTCGGTCGAGGTTTCGTCGAAGGCGATACCGATGTGGTCGGCATCGATGACGCGCAGCAACCGGCCACCCTTTTCAGCGGCAGCCGCAATCGAGCCTGCCTTGCCGTTCACCTCCGCCGTCACCGTGTCGAAGCGGCTCGAGCCGAGCACGGAGATATTCACCGCCTTGAGACCCGCGGCGAGACGGTTGGCGAGCCCATGGATGCTTTCCGCGATCGCACGCAGCCCGGCGGGGCCATGCCAGATCGCATAGGCGGTCGCCATGTTGGCGAGCAACGCCTGCGCGGTGCAGATGTTGGAGGTCGCCTTGTCGCGGCGGATATGCTGTTCGCGCGTTTGCAGGGCAAGGCGGTAGCCGGGCCGCCCCTTGCTGTCGGTCGATTGGCCAACCAGGCGGCCGGGCATCAAGCGGGTCAGCTTGTCGGAGACGGCGCAATAGGCGGCGTGCGGCCCGCCAAAGCCCATCGGCACGCCAAAGCGCTGCATCGGACCAACGGCAATGTCGGCGCCAAGCTTGGCTGGCGCGTCCGTCAGCGTCAGGCCGAGCGGGTCGGCGATGAAGACGACGATGGTGCCCATGGCGCGGGCCTTTTCGATCGCAGCCTTGTGGTTGCCATAGACGCCAAACGTGTCCGGCCAGGAGACGAGCAAGGCGGCTGTGTTGTCGTCGATCGTCTCGCCGTCGATCTCGATGCCGAGCGGCTCGGCGCGGGTGCGCACGACATCCAGCGTCTGCGGGTGCGGGGTGCCGGCAAGCGCCACCTTGGTGCGCTTGTCGCGGTGGTGGCGCAATGCGATGCCGACCGCTTCGGCCACCGCCGTCGCCTCGTCGAGCAGCGAGGCCGACGCCACCGGCAGGCCGGTCAATTCGGTGACCAGGGTCTGGAAATTGAACAGCATTTCCAGCCGGCCCTGGCTGATCTCGGCCTGGTAGGGCGTATACGCGGTGTACCAGGCCGGATTCTCGAACAAATTGCGCTGGATGACCGGCGGCACGTGCACGCCATGATAACCGGCGCCGATGAAGCTTTTCAGCACCGTGTTCCTGGCCATCGTCGCCGACAATTCGGCCAGCGCTTCGGCCTCGCTGGCCGGTGCGGGCAGGGTCAGCGGCAGGTCGAGGCGGATCGACTGCGGCACGGCCTGGCTGATCAGCGTCTCGACGGAGGGAACGCCGATCACGGCAAGCATGGCTCTGACATCGTTGACATCAGGACCGATATGGCGGGCCGAGAAGGGGGTGAGTGCTGTGGTCATGGCAATACGTCCTGATATCAACCGATATGAGCTTTGTAGGCGGCCTCATCCATGAGGCTCGCGAGTTGGCCTTCGTCGGCGAGCTTCATCTTCCACAGCCAGCCCGCGCCAGTCGCCGCCGAATTGACCAGCGACGGATCGGACGACAGCGTGCCGTTGGCCTCGGTGATCTCGCCATCGACCGGCGCGTAGACGTCGGAGGCCGCCTTGACGGATTCGACCACCACGGCGGTGTCGCCCTTGGCGAGCTTGCGGCCGGCCTCGGGCAGTTCGACGAAAACGAGATCGCCGAGTTGCTCCTGCGCATAGTCGGTGATGCCGACGGTGGCGACGCCGCCTTCGACGCGGAGCCATTCGTGATCGGTGGTGAAATAGGTCGTTGCCATCGGGGTCATCCTTTGCGGTAGCGATGAGGGGTGAAGGGCAGGGGACTGATATCGACAGGGATTTTCGTGCCGCGCACGTCGGCGAAAACCCGTGTCCCGGGCTTTGCCAGCGGTGTCGAGACATAGCCCATGGCGACGGGATGGCCGGCCGAGGGGCCGAAGCCACCTGACGTGACATGCCCGGCCGGATTGCCGTCGGCGTCGAAGAGTGCGGCGCCGGCGCGCACCGGCTGGCGGCCTTCCGGCTTCAGGCCGACGCGCTTTTGCGCGGGGCCTCGCTCCACCGCGGCGCGCAAGGCGTCGGCGCCGATGAAAGCGCCGGTCGCGCGGATCTCCTTGGGGATTGCCCACATCAGCGCGGCGGCGGCCGGGTCGGTTTCCGGCGTGATATCCTGGCCATGCAGGCACAGTCCCGCTTCCAGCCGCAGGCTGTCGCGGGCGGCAAGACCTATCCACAGCACACGCTCGTCCTCCAGCAGCTTCGCGACAAGGTCGCGCGCATCGGCCGCCGGCAGGCCGATCTCGAAACCGTCCTCGCCGGTATAGCCCGACCGGCTCATAAACCAGTTCTTGCGCGGTTCGACGCCGTGCATGAACAGCAGTGAGCCGGTCTCGATGCCGGCCCGGGACAGCACGGCCCAGGCCTCGGGCCCCTGGATAGCCAGGAAGACACGGTCGAGCGGCTCGACCGTTGCATCGAAATCCCTGGCAAGGTCACGCAGGTGCTTTTCGTCGGCAACGGCATTGCCGGCATTGGCGACCACCATGAACCTGGCATCGCCGAGCCTGGTGACGATCAGATCGTCCAGAATGCCGCCGGCCTCGTTGAGGAAAAAGGACAATTTGGACTGCGAGATCTCGAGCGCGCCGGCATCCAGCGGACAGGCGCGGTCGAGCAGCGCCACCGCTTGCGGCCCGCCGACCTCGAACAGCTTCATGTGCGAGATGTCGAAGAGGCCGGCATGCTCGCGGGTGTGAAGATGCTCCTTCATGACGCCGGCCGGATAGGTCAGCGGCATCGACCAGCCGGCAAAGGCGCCAAAGCGCGCACCGGCCGCTGCATGGATGTCCTCGAGGGGAAGGTGTCTGCTGTCGTCGCCCGTCATATCATCTCCAGAGTCGCACGCAATCGGCCGCGAATGGCGACCACTCCGTGCCCCTCTGTCTGAAGCCTGAGAGACTCGCGCAGCCGGAACTCTGTCAGCGGCGCTTACACCTTCGGCGCGGGGGCAAGCCCCGACTTTCCAGAGTGTCTTTCCCGTCTACGGTTCTTTTGCCTGAGAGATTTCGGGCGATTTCCCCTTCGGCGGCAGCTCTCGCTGCTCTCTCCCGCAAACAGGTAGGACTCAAACCTTGAGCCCTCGACGCGCCATCCATAGCCCGTCGGCGACACCTTGTCACCTCCCAGCGACATCAAAGGTGCGTCGATATTCAGGTGATGCCGGCCTGACCTGAAACTCAACACACCTAAAGTGCGCCGCGCTGACAAATCTTCGCTAACCACGCCGTTTGCCGGTTTTTCAAGACACTCCTGATATACGGACGGAATGGGCCGGCTTCTTCTGCCGATGGACGGGGACGACAGATGGGCGAATTGATCATGAGCGCGCCGGTGGCGGGGCTGACTTCGAAAAGTCGCATCACCGCGGAGGATGTAGCCATGCTGCGCCACGAAGTGTTCGGCGATGGTGTGGTGACGCGGGGCGAGGCCGAGGCACTCTTCGCGCTCGACGCGACGGCGAAGGACAAATGCCGGGAATGGCCCGAATTCTTCGTCGAGGCGGTCACCGATTACATCGTTCACCAGGAAAAGCCTGCTGGTTACATCTCGCAGGAGAATGCCGACTGGCTGGTCCGCACGATCTCGCGTGACGGCATGGTCGACAGCCGGACGGAACTCGAATTGCTGGTCCATGTGCTGGAAGCGGCGAAATCGTCGCCTAGCCGGCTTTGCGTCTATGCGCTGGAACAGGTCGCGCATGCCGTGATCGACGGCAAGGGGCCGCTGATGCTGGGCGGCGCGCTGGTTCCCGGATTGATCGCCAAGGCGGAAGTCGAGCTGTTGCGCCGTATCCTCCATGCCCATGGCGGCGACGGCAACATCGCCATCACCCGCGCCGAGGCCGAGGTGCTGTTGCGGATCAATGAGCGGACTGCCCAGGCCAACAACGATCCCTCCTGGAACGATTTGTTCGTCAAGGCGATCGCCAATTTCGTCATGTGCTCGGCCGGCTACGAGGCCCCGACCCGTGACGTGGCGCTTCGCCAGGAAAATTTCCTCGACCACGCCGATCCACAGATCGGCGGTTTCTTCAGCCGCATGGTCTCCGGCGGCCTTGCCGGCATCATCGAGGCCTATCGCTCGCCGGATGACGTCGAGACCGAGTGGGAAGCCAGGAACAGGGCAGCCGAAGCACTCGCCCGCCGGGCCGAGACGATCGATGCCGGCGAAGCCAAATGGCTTGTCGAGCATATCGGCACCAACAGGCCTCTGTACGAGAATGAACGCGCGCTTCTAACGCTGATCAAGCACGCCTCGCCAGAGATCCATCCGGCGTTGAAGCCGCTGCTCGACAAGGTGGCTTAGGCTGGGCCGTTCGCTGCGATCGTTTTGCAGAGGATGATGTTGGAATGGCCTTCAGGCCATCCTGCAAACTCAGCCATGCGCTCGAAGCCGGCCTTTTCGTATAGGCCCGGCGCCTGGAAGTCGTGGCTCGATACCCATATCCGTCGGGCGCCGCGACTGGCAGCTTCCGCGACAAAAGCATTGATCAACTGCGTGGCGTAGCCGCGGCCTCGATGGGCCTCATCGATCCACATCAACTCGAGTTCCGACGTGCCTGCCCAGGAATAGCCGGCCGCGACACCTATTGTTCGTCCGGCATCCTCGCGAATGACAAAGGCCAGTCCGCGGTCATCGTCACGGCCTGTGAGGCGCCGGTTCTCGTTGTGCAGATGGTGTTCCAGTGCCCTCCATTCGGCGGACGACAGGTCGTGCTCCGCCTCCATCCGAATGGCCATCAAATCCCGCCATACCAGTCATAGCCATTGTCTTCCCAATAACCGCCGCGCCCGCCGAAGACATTGGCGAAGCCGTCAACCAGTTCGATCTTGTAGAGATATTTCGGCATTTTGTAGCCGAGCTGGCGCTCGACGCGGACGCGCAGCGGTGCGCCGTTCTCGACCGGCAGCGGCTTGCCGTTGAGGCCATAGGCGAGGATCGTCTGCGGGTGGCGGGCATCAATGAGATCGATCGTGCCATAATATTTGATGTCGCCGGAGAGGCTGCGGTCGATCGTGTCGAGGCAATGGAACATGACGTAGCGCGCCTGCGGCTTGACCACGGCCTGGTCCAGCACCAGCGAAAGCGGCGTGCCGGTCCATTTGGCGATGCAGCTCCAGCCCTCGACGCAGTCATGGCGGGTGATCTGGGTGCGGCTCGGCATGCTTTGAAGTTGCTCGCGAGTGAGCGACAGCGGCTTTTCGACGAGGCCTGTCACTTCCAAACGCCAGTCGGCGAAATTGTTGGCGAGCAGGCCCTTGTAGGTGTCGTCGTCCGGCGCCGTGACACCGTTCGGCCGTTGCGGCTGGCGGATGTCGGCCTCGGTGAATTCCGGCGCCAGCGCGTCGCGGCCGGCGAGCAGGCGCTGTGCGCGGTATGTCAGGCCATTGGCATTTTCGAGGAAGCTGCGCAGGCCGCCGCCGATGCTCAGCTGGCTATCGAAGGCATCGCAACCCGACAGCATGATACCGGAGGCGCCGAGGCCGGCGGCGGTGAGTAATTTGCGGCGGCTGATCTGGAAATTCGCCATGTCAGGCACTCCTCTCGGTGGGCTTGTCGTCATGCGCGGGGGCGTCGGTGCGGTACCAGCCGGTGATGATGGAGCGCAGTTCGTTGATCGGACCGGCAGCCAGGATCATCAGGATATGGATGACGAAGAAGGCGACCAGCAGAACCATGACTGTGAAATGGATGGTGCGCGCCGTCTGCCGGCCGCCGAGCAGGTCGTTGAGGAACGGCAGCACCGAATTCATACTGGGCGACATCGCCAGGCCGGTGATGATCATCAGCGGCAACAGCACGAACAGCACGCCACCATAGGCCATCTTCTGCAAGGTGTTGTATTCGCGGGTGTGATGGAATTTGAGCTTCGCGTGGTCGATGATGTCCTGCGGCAAGCGTTTCAAATCATCGAGGCGCGGCGCGAGATCGCGGCGGATGTGGCCGTTGACGATGCTGGCGACCAGCCAGACGATCAAGGTCGTGGTCAGTATCCAGGCAAAGAAGAAATGGATGACGCGGGCGGTGCCGAGATCATAGTAGGACGGAATGGTCGCCCAGGATGGAAAGCCGCGTGCCGTCTCGTTGCCTGCCGGACCCGACCAGCCGAGCACGCCGGTCGTGTCGAAGCGATGCCCGAAGATTTCGGTGTAGCCGCGCGGGCCGGCGTTCGTGTTCTCTGCGCCGATTTCAAAGATGGTGTTGTCGTAGCCAAAGCCCGACTGCTTGCCGATATAGAGCTGCGGGCGGGCATTGAAGATCTGCAGGCCGGAAAGCAGCATAAAAAACAGGGAGATGGCCCACAGCCAGTGCGTCAGCCGCGTCCAGCGCGACTGACGATAGATCAGTGTCTTTTCGCTGGACACGGGGGCGTCCGGCCCGGTGGCGGATTGGCTTCTGGCAACCGATTCCATCTTCGTCTCGTCTCCCGGCCTCGCGGCTTGGCGCGCGTGTCATTGTCCTCCTGATACGTCGCGATCCAAACCAATGTTTCATCCGATCACGGATTTATTACGGGCCGCCCAGGCTGACGGCGAGGTTGACGGCGGCTGCGACGATAACGGTGTTGAAGAAGAACGACAGGATCGAATGGACAAGCACGACACGGCGCATATGCGTCGTCGAGATGTTGGTGTCGGCGGTCTGTGCCGTCATGCCGATAACCGTTGAGAAGTAGAGGAAGTCCCAGCCTTCGGGTCGCTTGTCGCCTGGAAACAGCAGACCGCCGACCGGAATCTTCTTCTTGGTGCCGGCATCGACCTCGTCGCCGTCCATCCAGTAGACATGGGCATAGTGGAGCGCTGCCATGGCGTGGATGGTGAACCAGCCCAATGGGATCGACAGCAGCGCGAAAGCGAGCTCGATCGAGTGGCCTCTGTCCTTCTGATTGATCAACAGGAACAATGAGATAATGGCTACAATGACGACGACGAGCGTTACAGCGAAGATGACCAGTACAGGCTGGTCGGTGTCGCGCGCATTCTTGCTCAGATACCTGCCGGTGAACTTTGGCATCTGGGAAACGACGAGAATGACGTAAGCGGCAAAGAATGCGTTGGCGCCGATCGAATAGGCTAGCTGGGCATGGAGCAGCAACGCCACGAGTAGCGCGAAGACACCGAAACACGCCGACGCCGCGAACAGCATGTGACGGTGGATGGGTTTCTCGACCGGGGTTTCGGCGGCCATGGCGGTCTCCACCTGGATGGCGCTTTGTTGCTAGCCCGGTGTGGCGGATTTCAGCGCACGCCGCAAGATACGGTCGAGTTCGCCGAGGAAACGCGAACGGTCCTGCGGCGCGAAACTGGCATTGTAGCCCTTGCTTTCACCGGTCTCGCGCAAATGCTGCTTGAGGTCGCGCATCGCCACCGCCATGCCGATGGTTTCGGGCGTGAACGGGCGGCCGGTGGGCCCCAGCACATGCGCGCCGAGCGCTACGGCGCGGGCGGCGAGCGGAATGTCGGCCGTCACCACGATGTCGTTGGTGCGCGCATTTTCGACGATCCAGTCGTCGGCGGCATCCGCCCCCTTGGAGACCACGACGTTGCGGATCATCGGATCCCGAGAGGGCCGCAAACCGCCATTGGAGACGTAGGTGACCACGACCCCAAGGCGTTCGGCGACCTTCTCCACCTCGGCCTTGACCGGGCAGGCGTCTGCGTCGACGTAGATAGCGGGCGCTGGCATTGTCTCTCCGAAATGAACAGGGGCCGGAAGCGTGTCCGGCCCCTGCCTGAAATCTTATAGCGTTCAGGCCGGCAGAGCGCCGGACTTCTTGGCCGTCCAGGTTGCCATATAGTCCATCAGTCCGGGATTGAGGCAGTCATAGGGTTCGAGCCCGATCGACTTCAACTGGCCGCGAATGCCGTCCATGCGGCTCGGGTCGACGCCGGATTCGATTATCGAAGACACAAACGCGGTGAAGCCCGGCGGCGACCAGCCATCCTCCTGGAAACGCTCGGGATGGATGAAGGACAGGCCCTTGAACGGATGGTCGCGCTCGACCGGTCCATGCATGTGGACACCGCAGCCGGTGCAGGCATGGCGCTGGATGAGCGCCGAGGGATCGATCACTTTCAGCTTGTCGCCGTTCTCGGTGACGGTGACATCGCCGGTGCCGGCAACGGCAACCACCGAGAACACCGCGCCCTCCGGCTTCCAGCATTTGGTGCAGCCGCAGGCATGGTTGTGGGCGATCTGGCCCTTGACCTTCACCTTGACCGGATTGCTGGTGCAGGCGCAGACCAGCGTGCCGCCGGCAAAGGCAGCGCTTTCCTTGGGCAAGCCATTGTCGATCTTCGGATGCAGTTTTTCAGGCATTTTATTCCTCCCTTGTTGAACCCGTGCAACTTCAGTCGCTGGCCCTTCGGTCGGCGGCTTTCTTCTCCTCAGTAAACGACGACGCTGCGGATCGACTTGCCCTCATGCATGAGGTCAAAACCCTTGTTGATGTCTTCCAGCTTCAGCGTGTGGGTGATCATCGGGTCGATCTGGATCTTGCCGTCCATGTACCAGTCGACGATTTTTGGCACGTCGGTGCGGCCGCGCGCGCCGCCGAAGGCGGTGCCCATCCAGGTGCGGCCGGTGACCAGTTGGAACGGCCGGGTCGAGATCTCCTGGCCGGCGCCGGCGACGCCGATGACCACCGACTTGCCCCAGCCGCGGTGCGAGGCTTCCAGTGCCTGACGCATCACCTTGGTGTTGCCGGTGCAGTCGAATGTGTAGTCGGCGCCACCGATCTGGTCGGCGCCGCGCTTGGTCATGTTGACGAGGTGAGGGACGATGTCGCCGTCGATCTCCTTCGGATTGACGAAATGCGTCATGCCGAAGCGCTCGCCCCACTCCTTCTTGTCGTTGTTCAGGTCGACGCCGATGATCATGTCGGCGCCGGCCAGTTTCAGGCCCTGGATGACATTCAAACCGATGCCGCCGAGGCCGAAGACTATCGCGGTGGCGCCTTGCTCGACCTTGGCGGTGTTGATCACAGCACCGATGCCTGTCGTCACCCCGCAGCCGATGTAGCAGATCTTGTCGAAGGGAGCGTCCGGATTGACTTTTGCCACCGCGATCTCGGGCAAGACCGTGAAATTGGAGAAAGTCGAGCAGCCCATATAGTGAAAGATCTTGTCCTTGCCGATCGAGAAGCGCGATGAGCCGTCCGGCATCAATCCTTGCCCCTGCGTGGCGCGGATGGCCGTGCACAGGTTCGTCTTCCTCGACAGGCAGGACGGGCACTGGCGGCATTCGGGCGTATAGAGCGGGATGACGTGGTCACCCTTCTTGACCGAGGTGACGCCTTTGCCGACATCGACGACGACGCCGGCGCCTTCATGGCCGAGGATGGCCGGAAACAGGCCTTCGGGATCGGCGCCCGACAGGGTGAACTCGTCGGTGTGGCAAATGCCGGTCGCCTTGATCTCGACCAGCACCTCGCCCTCGCGCGGACCGTCGAGGTCGACCTCCATGATCTCCAGCGGCTTTCCGGCGGCGACAGCGACTGCGGCGCGCGTTTTCATCAGGCATTTCCTCCAAAGGCGATTTTTGCACCCAAGCTTTCAGGTTTTGGCCTGCTCATCAACCGTCAGATGAGACGAAATGTCGGCTTTCATGACGCAGACAGCACATCTCTGAGCGCGCCCGACGCAACGCTGGAGGGCTTCGAGAGCGCGACCTGCGTGTCGCCCACCCCGGCACTTGAGAGATGGCCACATAATCCATAGAACTGAACCTTCGTCCGGAGGGGAATGTCGCGCGCATGTTCACGAAGATCCTGATCGCCAACCGTGGCGAGATTGCCTGCCGCGTCATCAAGACGGCGCGCAAGATGGGCATTGCCACGGTCGCCGTCTATTCCGATGCCGATCGCGACGCCGTGCATGTCGAGATGGCAGACGAGGCGGTGCATATCGGGCCGCCACCCGCCGCGCAAAGCTATCTCGTGCCTGAAAAGATCATCGCCGCCTGCAAGGAAACGGGCGCTCAAGCCGTGCATCCCGGCTACGGCTTCCTCTCGGAACGGGCTGCCTTCTGCGAAGCGTTGGAAGCGGAAGGCATCGTCTTCATCGGCCCGAAACCCAAAGCCATCAAGGCGATGGGCGACAAGATCGAATCGAAGAAGTTCGCCAACGCCGCCAAGGTTTCAACGGTCCCCGGCTGGCTCGGCGTCATCGAAAATGCCGACCATGCCGAAAAGATCGCCGGCGAGATCGGCTATCCCGTGATGATCAAGGCCTCGGCCGGCGGCGGCGGCAAGGGCATGCGCATCGCCTGGGATCAGTCGGAAGTGCGCGATGGTTTCGACCGGGCACGTTCGGAGGCCAAGAGTTCATTCGGCGACGACCGCGTGTTCATCGAAAAATTCGTCGTCGATCCGCGCCACATCGAGATCCAGGTACTGGCGGACGCGCATGGCAACGCGCTCTATCTCGGCGAGCGCGAATGTTCGATCCAGCGCCGCAACCAGAAGGTCGCCGAGGAAGCGCCGTCGCCGTTTCTCGACGCCAAAACCAGGAAGGCGATGGGCGAGCAGTCGGTGGCATTGGCCAAGGCGGTCGATTATCAGAGCGCCGGCACCGTCGAGTTCATCGTCGACAAGGATAAGAACTTCTATTTCCTTGAAATGAATACTCGATTGCAGGTCGAGCATCCGGTGACGGAACTGGTCACCGGCATCGACCTGGTCGAGCAGATGATCCGCGTCGCCGCTGGCGAGAAGCTCGCCTTGAGGCAAGGCGACATCAAGCTGAATGGCTGGGCGATCGAAAGCCGGCTCTACGCCGAGGATCCTTACCGCAACTTTCTGCCCTCGATCGGCCGACTGACACGCTATCGGCCGCCGGAGGAGGGGCAGTTCGGCGACATCGTCATCCGCAACGACACCGGCGTCACCGAAGGCTCCGAGATTTCGATGTTCTACGATCCGATGCTCGCCAAGCTGTGCACCTGGGCGCCGACGCGGCTCGCGGCGATCGACGCCATGTCGGAAGCGCTCGACAGCTTCGTGGTCGACGGCATCGAGCACAACATTCCGTTCCTGGCCGCCCTGATGCAGCATCCGCGCTGGCGGGAAGGGGCGATATCGACTGGTTTCATCGCCGAGGAATATCCCGACGGGTTTGCACCCGTGGTGCCGAACAGCGAAGAAAAGGCGGTGCTGGCCTCGATCGTCACCGCGGTGGAGTTGTTGCGCCGCGACCGGCTCGACCGGCTGGGCGGGCGGCTGGCACCGCATTCGGGGGCGCTCAAACGCGACTGGGTGGTGAAGATCGGCGAGGAGTATCTCCAAGCATCCATCCTCGAAGGCATGATTTCGATCCCGATGGAAATCGACCTGTCGATCGACGGCGGCAAGGCGCTGACCGTTTCATCCGATTGGCGGCCGGGCGACCTGATCTGGCGCGGCACGGTTGGCAAACAGAAAGTCGCAGCCCAGATCCGAGCCGTCGCCAACGGCCATCGCGTCGCCTGGAAGGGCATGTCGGTGACGGCGCGCGCCATGCTGCCACGCACGGCCGAACTCGAAAGACTGATGCCGGAGAAAGTGGCGCCGGACACTTCGAAACTGCTGCTCTGCCCGATGCCCGGCCTTGTCGTGTCGATCGCAGTTGCCGAAGGCCAGGAGGTCAAGACCGGCGAGACTTTGGCGGTGGTCGAGGCGATGAAGATGGAAAACGTGCTGCGCGCCGAGCGCGATCTCGTCGTGTCGAAACTCAACGCCAAGCCGGGCGACAGCCTGGCGGTGGATGCGGTGATCATGGAATTCGCCTGAGAGATTGTTTGGAAATTCTACTCTCGCGGTCATCTGAAGGCGTTTTCTGCGCTTTCGGTGCTCATAGACCCAAATGTCCATTCCGCTCCGGTTCTCGAAACCACCATCATATGACTCGCCAGAGCGAAATTCGAAACAATCTCTGCGTGGGTCGGGCAGGGTAAAGGAAGCCTGTGGCCGGTGGTCGTTTGTGCTGGACTGGTATCGCGCTGTCCCGGACAATACATCTCCATCGACTCAAAACCTTAGGCAGCGCGAGAAACCATGGCGGATGAGAGACTTCCACGCGACCCCCTGAAGCGCGAAGCCGCGATTGCGGCCGCGCGGCCGGAGGTGCCGGCGCGGCCGTTCGTCCATCTGCGCGTGCATTCGGCCTATTCCCTGCTGGAAGGCGCGCTTCAGATCGGCAAGATCGTCGCTCACGCCGTGACGGACGAAGCGCCGGCTATCGCCGTCACCGATACCAACAATCTGTTCGGCGCGCTCGAATTTGCGCAGAAGGCGGTGAAGGACGGCATCCAGCCGATCATCGGCTGCCAGATAGCGCTCGCTTTCTCCGGCGAGAACAGCGACGGCCAGCGCGACCGCCGGCGGCAGGGTCCGGAGATGCGGCCGGTTGTCCTGCTCGCCGCGACCGAAGCCGGCTATTCCAATCTGGTCCGGCTTGTCAGCGGCGTCTACCTGGAAACACCGCCCGGTGAGGCTGTGCACCTGACCACCGAGACCCTGGCCGGGCAGACCGACGGGCTTATCTGCCTCAGCGGCGGACCGCGCGGCCCGATCGGCAATGCCTTGAAAGAGGATCGCCGCGACCTGGCCGAGACGCGGCTATTGACCTTGAAAACACTCTTCGGCGACCGTCTTTATGTCGAGCTGGACCGGGTTGCCGGCTATGACCGGGTCATCGAGCACTCGACGATCGAGCTCGCCTACGCGCACGAACTTCCGCTTGTCGCCACCAACGAGGCCTTTTTCTCCTCGCGCGACGATTATGAGGCGCACGATGCGCTCATTGCGATCGCCGAGGGCTCGGTGGTCGCCGTCGACACCCGCCGCCGGCTGTCGCCGGACAATTTCCTGCGCAGCCAGGCCGACATGGCAAAGCTGTTCGCCGACCTTCCGGAAGCGATAGACAATACGGTCGAGATCGCGCTGCGCTGCTCCTATTATCCAAAAACCCGCAGCCCGATCCTGCCGCGCTTCACCGGCGGCGATACCACCGACAAGGACGCCGCCGAAAAGGCCGAGGCCGAGGAATTGGCCCGCCAGGCGCGCGAGGGGCTGGACGCCCGGCTTGCCCTGCACGGACCGACGCCTGGCTACACGGTCGAGCAATATCGCGAGCGGCTCGAATTCGAGCTCGGCATCATCGAGAAGATGAAATTCCCGGGCTATTTCCTGATCGTGGCCGACTTCATCAAATGGGCGAAGGCGCAAGGCATTCCGGTCGGGCCGGGCCGTGGGTCGGGCGCCGGCTCGCTTGTCGCCTATTCGACGACCATCACCGACATCGACCCGTTGCGCTTCTCGCTGCTGTTCGAACGCTTCCTCAATCCGGATCGCGTGTCGATGCCCGACTTCGACATCGACTTCTGCCAGGATCGCCGCGAGGAGGTGATCCGCTACGTCCAGCAGAAATACGGCCGCGACCAGGTCGGCCAGATCATCACCTTCGGTACGCTGCAGGCCCGCGCGGTGCTGCGCGACGTCGGCCGTGTGCTGCAGATGCCTTATGGCCAGGTCGACAAGCTGTCCAAGATGGTGCCGCAGAACCCGGCCAATCCGGTGAAACTCGCCGATGCCATAGCCAACGAACCCCGCTTCGCCGAAGAGGCCGAGAAGGAGCCGATCGTCCAGACGCTGCTCGACATGGCGCAGAAACTCGAGGGTCTCTATCGCCACGCCTCGACGCACGCCGCCGGCATCGTCATCGGCGACAGGCCGTTGTCGGAGCTGGTGCCGATGTACCGCGATCCGCGCTCGGACATGCCGGTCACCCAGTTCAACATGAAATATGTCGAGCAGGCCGGGCTGGTGAAGTTCGACTTCCTCGGACTGAAAACGCTGACGGTGCTGGAGACGGCGGTGAAACTGATCCGCCGCCGCGGCATCGACATCGACCTGGCGACAATCCCGCTCGACGATCCCGACACCTACTCCATGCTGTCGCGCGGCGAGGTGGTCGGCGTGTTCCAGGTGGAAAGCGCGGGCATGCGCAAGGCGCTAATCGGCATGCGGCCCGACTGCATCGAGGACATCATCGCGCTGGTCGCGCTCTACCGCCCAGGCCCGATGGAGAACATCCCGACCTACAACGCCAGAAAGCATGGCGAGGAGGAGATGGCGTCGATCCACCCCAAGATCGATCATCTGGTGAAGGAGACGCAAGGCGTCATCGTCTACCAGGAACAGGTCATGCAGATCGCGCAGGAGCTGTCGGGCTATTCGCTCGGCGAAGCCGATCTTCTGCGCCGCGCCATGGGCAAGAAGATCCGCGCCGAGATGGACAAGCAGCGCGAGCGCTTCGTCACCGGCGCGGTCGAGCGCGGCGTGGCAAAACCGCAAGCCGACTTCATTTTCGACCTGCTGGCCAAGTTCGCCGACTATGGTTTCAACAAGTCGCACGCCGCCGCCTACGCCGTCGTGTCGTACCAGACCGCCTATCTCAAGGCGCATTATCCGGTCGAGTTCCTGGCGGCGTCGATGACGCTCGACATGGGCAACACCGACAAGCTCGCCGACTTCCGCCAGGATGCACTGCGCCTGGGCATCGAGGTTCTGGCGCCGTCGGTGATGACCAGCTTCCGTGCTTTCGAGGTCGGCGAGAACCGCATCTATTATTCGATGGCCGCGCTCAAGGGCGTCGGCGACGCGGCGGTCGAACACATCGTTGCCGTGCGCGGCGAAAAGCCGTTCAAGAACCTTGCCGACTTCTGCGAGCGGGTCGATCCCAAGATCGTCGGCAAGCGGGTCTTCGAAAGCCTGATCATGGCCGGCGCGCTCGATTGTTTCGGCCACGACCGTGCAGCGATGCTGGCCGGCGTCGAACGGATGATGGGGCTGGCCTCGCTTGCCCAGCAGAACGCCGTTTCAGGCCAAGCCGATATTTTCGGCGCCTCGCTCGGCGCGCAGTCGCAGGCGCTCAACCTGCCGGCGACGGACCCTTGGCTCGCCGCCGACCGCCTGCACCGCGAATTCCAGGTAGTCGGCTTCTATCTTTCGGCCCATCCGCTCGACGAATACAAGGCTGCCTTGCAGAAGATGCGGGTGCAGAACTGGGCCGAGTTTTCGGCCGCCGTCAAGCGTGGCGCCACCGCCGGCCGGCTTGCCGGCACGGTGACCAGCAAGCAGGAGCGCAAGACCCGCACCGGCAACAAGATGGGCGTGGTGGCCTTTTCCGACACTTCCGGCCAGTACGAGGCCGTGCTGTTTTCGGAAGGGCTCGCGCAATATCGCGACCTCCTGGAAGCCGGCCGCTCGGTCGTCATCACCGTCGCGGCGGAGGACAGGCCCGAGGGTGTCAATTTGCGCATCAATTCCGTGCAATCCCTGGAGGACGAGGCTAGCCGTATCCAAAAGGCACTGCGCATTTTCGTCAGGAACGATGGGCCGGCCTCGATGATCCAGTCCCAACTCACCCAGCGCGGCGAAAGCCAGGTGAGCATCATCGTCATCAAGGACGAGGCGCAGGGCGAGGTCGAGATTGCCTTGCAGGGCGGCTACCGCGTCTCGCCGCAGATCGCCTCGGCGATGCGCGCCGTGCCCGGCGTGGTCGAAGTGGAGCTGGTGTGATCGCCGCCTTTGCAAGGCGGCCGCGCGCCAGGCAGCATTGGCTGGCCACATCACCACGATCGGCATGAAGATCGCGGACAAGGGCGCATCGCGAGACCTTTCCGGGCTGGCGCGGCTGCGCAACACGCTGCGCAAGCTCTATCATGGGCGCACGCCGGCCGCTTTCCGGTTCCAGCTGGCGGCTGTCATCATTGATCTCGCCATCATCGCCTTCTTCATCGCCACGCCGGTCATCCAGCAAACGGCCTCGTTTCTGTGGCTGGACTATGCCGTGGCGGCCCTCGTTGCCGCCGATTTGATCGCCAGGCTGCTGGCTTCCAACGACATGCTGCGCCTGATGAAGCAGCCGACCTTCTGGGTGGATGTCTTCATCCTTCTGACGCTGCTGATGCCGACGGCGCTCGCCAGTCTCGGCTTTCTGCGCATCCTGCGGCTGTGGTCACTGTCGCGCAGCGGTTCGATCTGGCGGCATTTCGAGATGCGTGGTTTGCGCCCGTGGCGCGAGGCGAGCCACGCGGTCATCAACCTCTTGACGTTTCTTTTCGTCATCACCGGCTTCGTCTACACGTTCTTTTTCCGCAACGGAGCCGGGCTGGAGAACTACATCGACGCGCTTTATTTCACCGTCGCGACGGTGACGACGACCGGTTTCGGCGACATCGTGCTGCCTGGCATAGCCGGCAAGCTGACGGCGATCGTCACCATGATCATCGGCATATCGCTGTTCGTCAGACTGGCGCAGGCGATTTTTCGACCCGCGAAAGTGTTCTTTCCCTACCCGCAATGCGGATTGCAGCGGCATGAACCGGATGCGGTGCACTGCAAGGCCTGCGGTCATGTCCTCAACATCCCGAACGAAGGCGACTAGGTGTATTGGCAGGCGTTACGATGCCGCCACTTCAGCCGGCTTTACCGGCTTGCGCTGCAGGTTGAGCAGGTTGCCCATCAGGATCAGTAGCGCGCCGCCTGCGGTGAAGGCGTCGATCTGCTCCTGGTAAAGCAGCCAGCCGACGAGCGCCGACAACGGCACGCGCAGAAAATCCATCGGCGAAATGACGGTCGCGTCGGCATAGGTGAGCGCGCGCGCCATGCAGAAATGCGACGACATGCCGGTGAAGGCGATCAGCACGATCCATGGCCAAAGCTCCAGCGGTGGGTTGCGCCATTCATAAAGGGCTGGAACGAGGCCAACCACCGATTGGATGATCAGCATCCAGAAGATGATACGCACGACGCTGTCCGTGCGCGTCAGCGATTTGACCAGGACCACCGAAATGCCGAAGCAGACCGCGGCGCCCAGCACGACCAGATGTCCCGGATCGACGGAGCCTACCCCCGGACGCACGATGACCACCACGCCGATCAGCCCGAGAACGACAGCCGCGAGTTTCGGACGGCTCAGCCTTTCGCCGAGAAATGTCACCGCCAGAATCGCCGTCCAGATCGGTGTCGTGAATTCGATCGAAATCAGCACCGCCAGCGGAATCAAGGTCAAGGCGTAGAGCCATGCAGCCTGCCCGGTATAGTGGATGACGTTGCGCGCGACATGGGCGAGGGGGCGCTGCGTGCGCATCGCCGCAAAGCCGCCGCTGGTCAGCACCAGCGGCAGGAGGATGAAGAAGCCGATCACCGAGCGCAGTTCCAGCACCTGGAAGACATTGAGTTCGGCCGTCGTGGCGCGGCCGGCCACCGACATCGCCAGGAACGAGGCGATCGACAGGGCCATCCAGAAAGCGGCCTTGGAAATTGAGGGGGCAGGTGACATGCCCGCTATGTCGCAGGACGTGGCTTTTGGAGCAATCGCTAGTTGCTCCATTCTTCTGGGCCAGTTGCAATGGGCAGCATTGCAAAACGGTCATGCTGCGGGCGGAACCCGATACGGCAAGGGGCGTTGAGTCCCCGATATCCAGCCGTGCTTCGCAAGACGTTTTGCCCTCCAGAGACAAGGAGAGTTTCAATGAGAACATTCACACAATTCGCGCTTGCCGGCTGTCTTCTGGCGGCGACCGGTACGGCACATGCCGACGAGGCCAAGTTCCTGCAGTCATTCAAGGGCAATTTCGCCGGCAAAGGTATCGTCAAGGTCACCGCCGACGCGCCGACGGTGAACGTGTCCTGCACATTCAAATCGAACGCGACATCGACGTCACTGGCGCTCGACGGCAATTGCCGCGGGCTCATTGTGGTGACGCGTGCCATCAGCGCGGACCTGAAGGCCGCCGGCGCGAAATACAGCGGGACCTATGTCGGGTCCCGGACCGGGCCAGCACAGCTCAACGGCAGCCGCTCGGGCAATGCGATCAATCTCGGCATCCGCTGGGCAAAGGAAGTCAACGGTGATCGAAAGGCGCAGATGAAGGTCGAGAAGACGGGCGAGAACGGCATTCGGCTGACGGTTGTCGACACCGACCCAAAGACCGGCAAGAGCATCGTGACGAGCCGGATCGATCTGAGGCGTACCTGATTCTCGACGCACGAGGGGTAGCGTCATTCCTCGAGCGGCTCCGGTGGATGGGCGTCTCGCCCTTTGCCGAATGTATAACCGGTTTCCACCGCCTTGCGGCCGAACTTGTCGCGCAAGGCATCGATGGCGCCCTCGGCCATGGCGCGTTTGCGCGACTGGAGGTCGACCAGATCCGGCGGGTCGGCCTTGTCGTCGTCGGAGAGGTCGCTGACGCCGATGCCGAGCAATCGGAATTTCGTTCCGTCGGTTTCCTTGCGCAGAAGCTCTACGCCGGTCGAAAAGATGCGATCCGCCAGCCTGGTCGGATCGCCGAGCTGGCGGTTGCGCGTGCGCAGCTTGAAATCCTGGGTCTTCAGCTTCAGCACCACGGTGCGTCCGGCGATGCCTGATTTTTTCAGCCGCGCCGAGACCTTCTCCGAAAGGCCTCTCAGCACGGAGACGAGCTCCTCCAGCGACGCGATGTCGGTGTCGAAGGTGGTTTCGGCCGAGACGCTCTTGGCGTCCTGGTCGGGCTCGACGCGGCGCACGTCCTCGCCTCGTGAAAGCCGGTAGAGCCGGTCACCCATCGTACCGTAGCGGCGCATCAGGTCGGCGCGTTCCATCTTCTGAAGCTGGCCAATGGTGCGGATGCCGTCGCGCTCCAAGGTGGCGTTGAACGCCTTGCCGACGCCCCAGATCATGGTCACCGGCTGCACGGCCAGGAAGCCGACCGCCTCGGCCTCGCCGATGATCGAAAAGCCGCGCGGCTTGCGGAAGTCCGACGCGATCTTGGCGAGGAACTTGCAGTAGGAGAGGCCGGCCGAGACGGTGATGCCGATCTCCTTCTCGACGGCCAGCGCAAAGCGCGCCAGCACCACCGCCGGCGGCAGGCCGTGCAGCCGTTCGGTGCCGGCGAGATCGATGAATGCCTCGTCGATCGACAATGGCTCGACCAGCGGCGTCAGCGCCTGCATCATGGCGCGCACCTCTCGGCCGACACGAACGTATTTCTCCATGTTGGGCGGGATCACGACAGCTTCGGGGCAGGCCTCGAGCGCCTTGAACATCGGCATTGCCGAGCGCACGCCCCGGATGCGGGCGATGTAGCATGCGGTGGAGACCACCCCGCGCTTGCCGCCGCCGATGATCAGCGGTTTGTCCTTGAGCGTCGGGTTGTCGCGCTTCTCGATCGCCGCATAGAAGGCATCGCAATCGACATGGGCGAGATGCAGCCGGTAAAGTTCTGGATGGCGGGCAAGGCGAGGGCTGCCGCAGCGTTCGCAGCGGCGCGTTTCACTGCGCTGAAACGTCAGGCAGTCACGACAAAAACCGTGATCGGGATTGTTGACAGAAGCCGCCATCGCTGCGAACATAAAGAGAACAGAAGCAATGGTACGACAGTGCAAGGCCAGCGACAAGCTTGGCTTGGGGAGAACCGTATGAGCACGACCATAGTGCCGCTGGCGCCTGAGCTCTGGCCTGATTTCGAGGACCTTTTCGGCAAGCAAGGCGCCTGCTATGGCTGCTGGTGCACGCATTTCCGGCTGGCGCCGGCAGCGCGGCGCGAGAGCAGCCGTGAACGCAACAAGGACCACATCAAGGCACGCATCGAAGCCGGTCCGCCGCCGGGCCTGCTGGCCTTCGAGGACGGCAAGGCGGTTGGTTGGATGCAGATCGGGCCGCGCGCCGACGTGCCCGAATGGAACAACAAGGGCAGGGGCTCGGCGCCGATCGATCCCGCCGACGCTTCAGATCCAGCCGTCTGGGCGATCTCGTGCTTTTTCATCCGCTCCAAGGTGCGCGGCAGGGGCATCACGCACCGCCTCGTCGAAGGCGGCGTCGAGTTTGCCCGCGGGAATGGCGCACGCCTTGTCGAGGCGTGTCCAATAGACCTGTCCCGCGATTCGCGTTCGCTCGGGCTGTTCGTCGGCTCGTCGCGGGTCTTCGAGAAGGCTGGCTTCGAGAGGCTCGTCGAGCGCAAGGCCGGCCGGCCATTGATGCGGCTGGTGCTGGAGCCTCGCGCCTGACCATCGTCGTCTTGCAGTTGCGATGGTATTTCCCTACCAGAAGGACGAAGCGATTTTGCCTTTTGACCAGAGGGGAATTCCCGTGAACCGTATGTTGCCAGTTGCCTTTACCGCGCTCCTGCTCAGCGCGCCCGCTTTCGGCCAGACCGTCGACAGCCAGGGCGCGAAGCAATTGTCCGATGACCTGTCCCGCTATGTTGGCAAGCAGGCACTCGACAAGGGAATCCTGAAGGTTTCGGCCGAAGGCGACGCCTACAAGATCGTGTTCGATTTCAAGGCGCTTGCCGGGAGTTTTCCTGACCAGAAGCTGGTGAAGTTCGACTTCGCGCCCTACGCGCTGCTGGTCAAGCCGCGCAGCGACGGGACCTGGGATGTTTCGATGGATTTTTCGCAAAGCGCGTCCTTCGAGTTCAAGGGGCCCGAGGGGCTGCAAAGCACGCAGTTGTCGATCAAGGACGGCAAGGGCTCCGGCGTCTATGACCCCGGCCTGGCGGCCTTCATCAGCGGCGTCAGTTCGATAGCAGGCATCACGATGACATCGAAGGATGCCAAGCAGCAGATGGACGTCAGCACCGGTGCCGGCACCGCGACCCTGGCGGCCACCAAGGCTGCCAATGGCGGCGTCGATTTCACGACCTCACAGAAGATGTCGAACTTCGTCGAGGCGATAAAATTCAATGATCCCGACAGTGGGCTGAATTTTCCGGTCACCGTGAAATCGCCGGAATTGTCCGTGGAGGCCAGCGGCAAGGGCGTGCAGACCAAGCCGTTGCTCGACCTCCTGGCGTTTGCCGTGGCCAATGAGGACGAGAAGTCGCTGAAGGCAAACCAGGCGCAACTCAAGTCGCTTCTGCTCGCCGCGCTTCCGGTGTGGGAGCGCATCGACGGCACCTATGGCTTCAAGGATTTCGCGGTCGACAGCCCGATCGGCACGTTCGGGGCGACCCAGTTCAGCACCGCGTTCGGCAGTGACGGCGTTTCGCAAAACGGCACGGTCAGCTACGGCATCAAGGCGTCGGGGCTGACGGTGCCTCAGCAGCTTTTGCCGAGTTGGAGCGTGGCACTGTTGCCCACCGATATCGACCTGAATTTCGGCGGCGCCAATATCGACCTCGACAGCATGGCGAAGAAGGCGATCGAAACCTTTGATCTCAATCAGGATCCGCCGCTGCCGGCCGAGTTCGGCGACCAGCTCAAAGCCGACTTCCTGGCCAAGACGCCGAAGGTGGTCATTGGCCACAGCGTCGTGAAGAACAAGGACATGGAGATCGCGCTCGAAGGCGAGATGACGAGCTTCGGCCAGAAACCCGACGCAAATCTCACGGTCGATGTCGCCGGCTTCGACAAGATCGTGGCCGGCCTGCAGGAGGCGGCAAAGTCCGAACCCGAAGTGGCGCAGTACGTGCCTATGGCTCTCGTCGTGAAGGGGTTTGCCAAGACGCTGCCGGACGGCAAGTTGGAATGGGTTGTCAGCACCAAGGCCGACGGCTCGGTCACCGTCAATGGTGTGATGTTGAAGCCCGCCGATCCGGCGGTGGACGACAGCGTCGACGATGGTGATGGTGAGGACGACGACAGCGGCGGCGACAATGGCGGATCGGGGGCGAAGCTGAATCCTTGAAGGTTCGGCCCTCGAGTAATTCCGGGAAAAGTTTTTCCGTCTGGAATTGCCTCAGAGCCCCAGCGCGCCCGCGATCTTAGGCGCGGCTTCGCGCCAGTCCTGCACGACGATGACGTCGTTCGCGACCGGCGGCAGGAACGCGCGCAGCGAATTGTCGGCCATCAAGTGGAAAAGATCCGCGTCGGCCACCGCTTCCCGCACCGACGCCAGATTGTGCGGCTGATCGTCGACGAAGACCACCGGCCGGCCGCTCTTGCCGCGCAGCCTGGCCACTGCCGGCCCTTTGGCCATCTCGGTGGTCAACAGCGGATAGCCTAGCCCCAGGGCATCGAGATGGGCACGGCGCACGGCGCGATGCCTGTGCGGCATGGCGGTCAAGAGGATGATTTCCGCGCGGCCGCCAAGCCCCGCCAGCGCTTCCGTGGCACCATCGGTGATGCTCTGCCAATCGGCCTGCGCGTCGAAGAAATCGCCCAGGAGCGCCGTGACCTCGGGCTGTTCGATCAGCCGGCCGCTGGCCGTTTCGGCAATGTTGCCGGTCAGGCGGAAGGAGGCCAGCGTCAGGCCGTAACCGCGCGACTTGAGGAAGTCCGGGAAGGGCCGGATGAATTCGAGCACCACATCGTCGACATCGAGCACCAGCAATGGCCTGTCGTCGGCCGCCAGCTCCTCGATCTGGCGCGCAGTCTCCGGATCGTCGCTCATATGGAATGCTCGTGGTTGTCGTCGCCGAGCGGCAGCGCCCGCAATGCCTTGCCGACGGCTGCCGGCGGCGTGCCGGTTTCCTCGGCAAAGCGCATCAGGGTCGGCTCGTGGGCGAGAATGAACTGCAGGACACCGGCCAGGAAACCCGGCTCGCCGGCGGCCCGGCGGATCGAATGCGCCTCTATCCCGGTGATGGCCAGGAAACGCGGCAACAGCTCCGGATCGGAGGCGACGAAGCCCAGTGCCTTGACGGCAATGGTTTCAGCCTCTTCGCGCATTGACGCCGCGTTTGCCATCACTACCTTCGGTGTGTGGAATGAGTCTCTCCCGCAGTAATGGCAAGATCTGCTTGCGGCAAGCCTTTACAGCGCGGCGCGCCTTTTGGACGCGCGGGAGGCGAGGTGGAATTCGCGACGCTTTGCAGCCCGAGGGTTTCCGTTTCGTCAATCATATTGCCGTATAGTGAAGCAGGGTTTGGTGCGTTCAAGGGAAGTTCGCATGACGGCCGCCTTCGAGCGGAGGGACGGCCGAGACGGGATGTCGATGCCTAAGAAGGTCATGATCGTCGAGGACAATGAGCTCAACATGAAGCTCTTTCGGGACCTCATAGAAGCAAGCGGCTACGAGACAGTGCGCACCCGCAACGGTCTGGAGGCCCTCGACCTGGCGCGCCAGCATCGGCCGGATCTCATCCTGATGGACATCCAATTGCCCGAAGTGTCGGGACTGGAAGTGACCAAATGGCTGAAGGAAGACGACGATTTGCATGTCATCCCGGTCATCGCCGTGACCGCCTTCGCCATGAAGGGCGACGAAGAGCGCATCCGCCAGGGCGGCTGCGAGGCTTATATTTCGAAGCCGATCTCGGTGCCGCGTTTCATCGAAACCATCAAATCCTACCTGGGCGATGCCTGATGCGCCCTACCAGCCGAGCCGGAGCCTTATGAAATGACCGCGCGGATCCTCGTCGTCGACGACATCCCTGCCAATGTGAGGTTGCTGGAGGTCCGGCTGCTGGCCGAATATTTCGAGGTGCTGACCGCCACCAACGGACCCGATGCGATCGAGACCTGCGAGAATGGCAAGGTCGACGTCGTGCTGCTCGACGTGATGATGCCCGACATGGACGGGTTCGAGGTCTGCCGCCGGTTGAAGAGCGATCCGGCGACGTCGCACATCCCGGTGGTGATGATCACCGCGCTCGACCAGGTTTCCGACCGCGTGCGCGGGCTCGAGGCCGGCGCCGACGACTTCCTGACCAAGCCGGTCAACGACCTGCAACTGATGACGCGCGTCAAAAGCCTGGTCCGGCTGAAATCGCTGACCGACGAACTCAGGCTGCGCGCCTCGACGACGCGCAACATCGGCATCGAGGAACTGCTCAGCCGCAATTTCGCCTCCGAGGACACGGTGCCGAAAGTGCTTTTGATCGATGAGCGCAAATCATCCGTCGAGCGTATTCAGAAGATGCTGCGCGACCGCGCCGACCTCGACGTCACCAGCGATCCGCATGCCGGTTTCTTCCAGGCTGCCGAGACACCCTATGAATGCGTGATGATCTCGACGGCGTTCGCCGATTTCGACCCGCTCAGGCTCTGCTCGCAGCTGCGTTCGCTCGACCGCACCCGTTTCGTGCCGATCATCCTTTTGGCGGAGGAGGGCGAGGAGGAGCGCATCATCCGTGGCCTCGAGCTCGGCATCAACGACTACCTGATGCGCCCGATCGACCAGCAGGAGCTGACGGCGCGGCTGCGCACCCAGGTGCGCCGCAAGCGCTACAACGACCAATTGCGCGCCAGTGTCACCCAGACCATCGAAATGGCGGTGACCGACGGCCTGACCGGGCTGCACAACCGCCGCTATCTCGACAGCCATCTGCAGACGCTGTTCGACCGCGCCGTGGCGCGACGCAGGCCGCTTTCGGTGATGATCACCGATCTCGACCGCTTCAAGGCGATCAACGACACGCATGGCCATGACGGCGGCGACGAGGTGCTGCGGGAGTTCGCGCGGCGGCTGCGCAAGAACGTTCGCGGCATCGACCTTGCCTGCCGGTTCGGCGGCGAGGAGTTCGTGGTGGTGATGCCGGATACCGAAGGCGCCGTGGCCGAGAAGGTGGCCGAACGCATCCGCGCTGAAATCGCCCAACAGCCGTTTTCCATCAACGCCGACGGCAAGACGATCGAGGTCACGGTCAGCGTTGGCGTGTCGTCGGTTCTAAAGGGAGTGGATACGGTGGCGGCGCTGATGAAGCGCGCCGATCTCGCGCTCTATGAAGCCAAGAGCGGCGGCCGCAACCGTGTCGTCGCCAAGGCGGCGTAGCGCCAAGGCCGATTATCCAGTCAACCCGACAGGGTTACCCGTTTACCTTAATCCAAGCGATTTCCGAGCGTTGGTTAAGAAAGTGTTGATTTTCATAAGCTCTTGCGCAAGTGTGCTGGTCAAGACGAAGCCGGCACGAGGATAGATAGCCGGCTCGATCCCCAGAATACCCCATGATGCTCAGGTCCGCCGCATCTCCTGGGTCCGTGGGGTCGGCCGGCCGGCGCTGGCAAATAGTGGCCTCCTCGTACCGCTGCCAAACGCCGACCGGCCCCCTTTCCTGAAAATGACATCAGGACTCTGCGCCAAGCCTCGGAAGTTCCGGGGCTTTTTGCGACGAAAAATCTCGACGCTTTCTGGACCGTGAGGGCTTAATCGCTTGGGGCGCACTGCCACGCGGCAATGCGAGGATCTTACGCCGTTCACGAAGGGGAGGGAGAGTCCTTGCCTCTCCATTTCATACATATGGCGCACAAGGGGCTTGCTTCAAGGCCCCGTTCCTCCCGTAAAACCCGGCCCAAGCCAATGGAAACGGGAGTGACGAGAATGCTTGTATCGAGAGACGGATCGCTTCGCGATCATGCGGTGATGGTTGCCGGAGGCGGCCCGACCGGGCTGATGCTGGCGGGCGAATTGGCGCTAGCGGGCATCGACGTCGCCATTGTCGAACGGCGCCCGACCCAGCAGCTGATCGGTTTGCGCGCGGGTGGTCTGCACGCACGCACAATCGAGGTTCTCGATCAGCGCGGAATTGCCGATCGGTTCCTCTCACAGGGGCAGTGCTTCCCGACCGTCGGCTTCCACATGATCCGCTTGGACATCAGCGACTTTCCCAGCCGGCACAACCATCTGCTGGCGCTGCGGCAAAACCATATCGAGCGGCTATTGGCCGACTGGGTCGCAGAGTTAGAGGTGCCGATCTATCGCGGACAGGAAGTCACCGGTTTTGCGCAGGACGATGACGGTGTCGGCCTGGAGTTGTCCGGTGGCCGACGGATAAGAGCGCAGTACCTCGTCGGATGCGACGGAGGACGCAGCACGATCCGCAAGGCGGCGGGTATCGAGTTCGCCGGATGGGATCCGACGATGAGCTGGATGATCGCCGAGGTCGAGATGTCCAGGGAACCGCCATTGGGCTTTCGCAGCGACGCCTGCGGAATTCATGCGATAGGCAAGATCGAGGAAGGCGGTCGGGTAGGTGTCGTTCTGACCGAGCGGCAACTGACTGCCGGCGGCGAGCCGACGCTGCGCGAATTCCGTGAGGCACTCACAGCCATCTACGGCACCGATTACGGCGCCCACAGTCCGACCTGGATATCCAGGTTCACCGACATGGCACGTCAGGCCGCGGCTTACCGCGACAGGCGCGTGCTGCTGGCCGGTGATGCCGCGCATATCCATCCCCCGATGGGCGGGCAGGGGCTCAATATCGGCGTGCAGGACGCGGTCAATCTGGGGTGGAAGCTGGCCCAGGTGGTCAAGGGAACCTCACCGGAAAGCCTGCTCGACAGCTACCACGCCGAGCGCCACCCGATTGCCGCCCGCGTCCTGCGCAACACAATGGCGCAGGTCGCGCTTCGTCGCACGGATGACCGCACCAAGGCCTTGGGCGACACAGTCACCGAGCTTCTCGCCATGGACGAGCCCCGCAAACGGATCGTCGCGGAAATGTCGGGCCTGGGCGTTCATTACGATCTCGGCGAGGGGCATTCCTTGCTTGGGCGGCGCATGCCCGACCTCGATCTGGCGACCGCCGGCGGCCCGTTGCGGGTATTCTCCTTGCTGCACGATGCGCGACCGGTGCTGATCAATTTTGGCGGTTCGGGCAGGCTGGACATTGCGCCCTGGGCGGATCGGGTCCGGCAGGTCGAGGCAGCCTATGACGGCGACTGGGAACTCCCAGCGCTTGAGATGGTCGCCGTGCCCGATGCCGTGTTGATCCGGCCCGATGGATATGTGGCCTGGGTTGGGGTTGGAACCCAGCAGGGATTGGCTGATGCGCTAACCACTTGGTTCGGGCCGCCGGCCAATTAGCACGTACGATCGAAGCGCGTTGGCGCGACCTCGTGAAACGCACCTGCTTCGCGACCTTCAACGCGATGAGGCGAGCACCTCCTGACAACCGATTGACAGGAGTTGCCGTCTGTGCAGAATTGGTTGGACCATTGGACCACTTGGAGTAGTCGTGGACCAGAACAGCCTGCCACCCATTCAGACGACGGCGCGCGATGACGCCGTGCTGAAGGCGTTGGTGGGCTTTGTTCGTGCCGAGGCCCTGCAGCCGGGCGAGCGGCTTCCGACCGAACGTATCCTGGCCGAACGGCTCAAGGTCAGCCGCAACACGGTGCGCGAGGCGCTGACGCGGTGGGAGGGGCTCGGCCTCGTCGAACGCCGGCAAGGCAGCGGCACCTATCTCAAGGCGGCCGTGTCACCCGACATGCTGCACATGCCGCTGACGTTTGCCGGCGGCAACGACTTCACCAGCCTGATGCAGACACTGGAGATCCGTCGCGCGCTGGAGGCCGAGGCTGCCGCATTGTGCGCCGAGCGCGCAAGTCCGGCCGACATCGCCGAGATCGAGCGCAAGCTCGACATTATGGAGCAGGCGTTTCGCACCCGCGACGGCATGTCCTCGGAAGAAGACTGGGAATTCCACCAGGCGATCTACCGCGTCTCAGGTAATCCGCTGTTCGAACAGATCATCGCCGCCATGCACGAGCTGTTCCATCGCTTCTGGGAGCATCCGCTCGGCGTGCGCGACTTCGGCCACGCCAGCTTTCCCTATCATCGCACCATCTACGAATGCATTGCCGCGGGCGATCCCCAGGGCGCCCGCGCCGAGGCGCTCAAGCTGATCGCCACTGTCGAGGACGATCTCAAGCGCGGTGCCGCCAAACTCAAACTTTCGAGCCAGACATGAACGAGCATCCGACCGGTTTCGATCACGACTATCTCGCCGAGGCCGCGACGCTGCTGGCGCATGACGAGCCGTTTCCGGGCGGCGCGGTGGTGCCGCCGATCTACCAAACTTCGCTGTTCACCTTCGCCAACTATGCCGAGATGGCCGATACCTTTGCCGGCAAACGAAAGCAGCCGATCTATTCGCGCGGCGACAATCCGACCGTGATGGAGTTCGAGGCACGCGTCGCCGCACTCGAGGGCGCCGAGGCCGCGCGCGGCTTTTCCAGCGGCATGGCGGCGATCAGCGCGACGGTGCTTGCCTTCGTTGGCGCGGGCGAGCGCATCGTAGCAGTGCGCAACTGCTACGGCGATGCCTACCGGCTGTTCGAGCGGCTGTTGCCGCGGCTCAACATCAAGGTCGACTACGTCGACGGATCCGATCCGGATGCCGTTGCGGCGGCGCTGCCCGGCGCCAAACTGCTTTATCTGGAAAGTCCGACCTCGATGCTGTTCGAGCTGCAGGACCTACCGCACCTGACCCGGCTGGCCAGGGAGCAGGGCATCGTCACCACCATCGACAATTCCTGGGCGACGCCGGTGTTCCAGAAGCCGATCTCGCACGGCGTCGACCTCGTCCTGCATTCGGCCTCGAAATATCTGGGCGGTCACAGCGACACCGTCGCCGGCGTGGTGGCGGGTTCGGCCGCGCACATCAAGCATATCAACGAGCAGACCTATTCCTATCTCGGCGGCAAGCTGTCGCCGTTCGAGGCCTGGCTTTTGCTGCGCGGCCTGCGCACGCTGCCGCTGCGCCTGCCGCACCACATGAAGAGCGGCCTGACCATCGCCGACCGGCTGAAGGCGCATGGAAATGTCGAACGCGTCAACCATCCGGCCTATTCCAACCATCCGGGCAAGGCGACGCTGGCCGGCTATGCCGGCCTGTTCTCCTTCGAGGTGACGGAGGATATCGACATCCCGATCTTCGTCGATGCGCTGAAGTTTTTCCGCATCGGCGTCAGCTGGGGCGGCCATGAGAGCTTGGTCGTGCCGGCCAAGGCGTCGCTGGAACAGACGCCGGGACTGAATTCGATGGCTCGCTTCGGCGTCAGCCCCCGAACCATCCGCTTCAATGTCGGATTGGAAAGTGTCGAAGACCTGTGGGCCGACGTGGCCCAGGCCTTCGAAAAAGCCAGAAAATAACAAGCGGGTTCAAAATGGGAGTCTTGAACATGAAAAAACTGACCGTCATGCTTGCCACCGTTGCGGGGCTGGCGATTTCCGCCGGCGGCGCGCTGGCCGATTCGACCCTGAAGATGGTCGAAGTCATCACCAGCCCGCCGCGCACCGAATTCCTGAAGAAGCAGATCGCAGAGTTCGAAGCCGCCAATCCCGGCGTCAAGGTCGAGCTGATCTCGCTGCCCTGGGGCCAGGCCTTCGAAAAATTCCTGACAATGGTGCAGGCCGGCGACACGCCCGACGTGGTCGAGATGCCGGAACGCTGGATGGGCCTCTATGCCAATAACGCCCAGCTCGAGGATCTCGGCCCTTACATGGCCAAATGGGACGACGCCAAGACGCTGGGCGACCGCGCCAAGCAGTTCGGCTCGACCGTCAACAACACCCAGTTCATGATCCCCTACGGCTACTATGTGAATGCGCTGTTCTGGAACAAGAAGCTGTTCAAGGAGGCAGGTCTGAACGGCCCGCCGGCGACGCTCGACGAATTCGTCGCCGACTCCAAGAAGATTTCGGCCATCCCAGGCAAATATGGCTACTGCCTGCGCGGCGGGCCGGGCGCCTTCAACGGCATGCACATGTTCATGAACATCGCCCAGGGCAAGGGTGGCTACTTCAACGAGGATGGCACCTCGACCATCAACGAAGAGGGATCGGTCAAGGGCCTGCAGATGCTGGCCGACATGTACAAGGACGGCCTGGCGCCGAAGGACGCGGTGAGCTGGGGCTTCAACGAGACCGTCACCGGCTTCTATTCCGGCACCTGCGCCATGCTAAACCAGGATCCCGACGCGCTGCTCGGTATCGCCGACAAGATGAGCGCCGACGATTTCGCGGTGGCACCGCTTCCCGTTGGGCCGAGCGGCAAATCCTATCCGACGCTGGGGTATGCCGGCTGGGCGATGTTCGCCAATTCCCAGCACAAGGACGACGCCTGGAAGCTGATGTCGACGCTGCTGTCGCCGAAGGACAATCTGGAATGGGCCAAGGAGGTTGGCGTCGTCCCGATCCACAAAGGTGCCGACCAGGATCCGCATTTCAAGACCGAGCAGTTCAAGGGCTGGTTCACGGAGCTCAGCGACAGCTCCAAATATGAGATGGTGACGCCGCCGACGCATCTGGAGAACCTCGGCAACTTCGTCGACCAGGTGGCGATCAAAAATTTCCAGGAAGTGCTGCTTGGCCAGAAGACCGCCAAGGATGTCGCCGACCAGTGGGCTGCCTTCCTGACCAAGGAACAGCAGGACTGGATGGCGAAGAACAAGAAATAAGCGCGTTCTTTCCTTCTCCCCGTTCACGGGGAGAAGGTGTCACGAAGTGACGGATGAGGGGCGGCGGTAGTTCTGCCTACTTTGCGCTGCCCCTCATCTGCCTGCCGGCATCTTCTCCCCGTATAGAGATGGGGAGAAGGACGCTGTCCCCCGCCGCCGCCCAGGGAGCCGTTCCTCAGCCAATGACCTATGCCGTTCCCGAAATACGATCCGCCGGCAAGCCTCGAAGGAAGCGGCTGTCGCACGCCGCTATCGAGCCCTGGCTCTATCTCAGCCCGGCGATCATCCTGCTGGTCGTGGTGCTTTTGGTGCCGCTGGTCATCGGCATCAGCTATTCGTTCCGTAAATTCTCCGCCTTCAAGTCGGAATATGTCGGGCTCGGCCAGTACCAGGCGATGCTGTCGGACCAGGTGCTGGGGCAGGCGCTGGTCAACACGCTGTGGTGGACGGCCGCCAGCCTGTTCTTCCAGTTCTTCCTCGGCCTTGGCCTGGCGATGCTGCTCGACAAGCCGTTCCGGGGCCGCAAGGCGGTGCAGGCGCTGGTCTTCCTGCCCTGGGCGGTGCCGTCCTTCCTGTCGGGCCTGACATGGGCCTGGCTGTTCAACCCGATCATCGGTCCGCTGCCGCACTGGCTGTTCGCCTTGGGGCTGAAGGCCGAGCCGACCAATGTGCTCTCCGATCCCTCGACCGCGATGTGGGGGCCGATCGTCGCCAATATCTGGTTCGGCATTCCGTTCTTCGCCATCACGCTGCTGGCGGCGCTGAAATCGATCCCGTCGGAATTGCATGAGGCCGCGGCGATCGACGGCGCCTCGCCCTGGCAGCGCTTCACCAAGGTGACATTGCCCTTCCTGGCGCCGACCATCGCCATCACCGTGATGTTGCGCACCATCTGGATCGCCACCTTCGCCGACCTGATCTTCGTCATGACCGAGGGCGGGCCGGCCGGCTCGACCAACACGGTGCCGGTCTACATCTATGTCAGCGCCTTCAAGTCGCTGGACAAGGGCTATGCCTCGGCGGTGGCCGTGCTGCTGCTCGTGCTATTGATTGCCTATGCGATCGCGCTGATCGCCATCCGCCGCTCCCTGGTGAGGCACGTCTGATGATAGCAGGACGCTCGGCCTCGCAGCGCTTCTTTGGCGGCATCGGCCTCTACGCGGCCATCGCCGCTTACGTGATCTTCGCCCTGTTCCCGATCTACTGGACGCTGAAAATATCGGTCACGCCGGAGCGGCTTCTCTATTCCGAGGGCATCACTTTCTGGCCGTCGCACATGACGTTGCAGAATTTCGTCACCGTGCTCGAGGCCACCGATTTCCCGCGCTATTTCCTCAACAGCGTCATCGTCTCGGTATCGACGGCAGCGCTGGTGACGATCATTGCGACGCTCGCCGGCTACGCCATGTCGCGCTTCACCTTTCGCGGCAAGGCGGCACTGGCGCTGATGCTGCTTTTGACCCAGACCTTTCCGCTGGTGATGGTCATTCCGCCGATCTACCGCGTCATGGGGCAAATCGGCCTGATCAACAGCCTGACCGGGCTGATCATCATCTACACCGCTTTCAACACCGCCTTCGCCACCTTCCTGATGCAGTCGTTCTTCGACGGCATCCCCAAGGATTTGGAGGAAGCGGCGATGATCGACGGCTGTACCCGTGCGCAGGCGATGCGCAAGGTGATCGTGCCGCTGACGCTGCCCGGCATGGGTGCGACGCTGGGCTTCGTCTTTACCGCCGCCTGGAGCGAGCTTTTGTTCGCCCTGATGCTGATTTCCAGCGACGACCAGAAGACTTTTGCCGTCGGCCTGCTGACCTTCATCGGCAAGTTCGCCGTCGACTGGGGGCAGATGATGGCGGCGTCGATCCTGGCGCTAATCCCGGTCTGCATCTTCTTCGCCTTCCTGCAACGCTATCTCGTCACCGGTCTGACCGCCGGTGCCGTCAAAGGATAGATCGATGGCCTCTGTCACACTCGAAAAAGTCCGCAAGGATTATGGCGCTGTCCGCGTCCTGCAGGCGGTCGATCTTGAAATCGCCGATGGCGAGTTCGTCGTGCTGGTTGGCCCGTCCGGCTGCGGCAAGTCGACTTTGCTGCGGATGATCGCCGGGCTGGAGGAGGCTTCCGGCGGCGAAATCCGCATCGGCGAACGGCTGGTCAACGACGTAGCGCCCAAGGACCGCGACATCGCCATGGTGTTCCAGTCCTACGCGCTCTATCCGCATATGGATGTGTCCAAGAACATGGGCTTCAGCCTGATGCTGCGCAAAGCCGAGAAGCCGGCGATCGATGCGCGGGTGGATGGAGCGGCCAAACGGTTGGGCCTGGACACCTTCTTGCAGCGCCTGCCGCGGCAATTGTCCGGCGGCCAGCGCCAGCGCGTCGCCATGGGCCGCGCCATCGTGCGCGACCCCAAGGTCTTCCTGTTCGACGAGCCGCTGTCGAACCTCGACGCCAAGCTGCGCGTCCACATGCGTGCCGAAATCAAGGCGCTGCACCAGCAATTGAAGACGACCTCGGTCTACGTCACCCACGACCAGATCGAGGCGATGACCATGGCCGACCGCATCGTGGTCATGCATGACGGGCTGATCCAGCAGGTCGGCGCGCCGCTCGATCTCTACGATCGCCCGGCCAACATGTTCGTAGCCGGTTTCATCGGCTCGCCGGGCATGAATTTCCTGCCGGCGACCGTCCGCAAGGGCGGGAAGTCGGACGCCGTGCTGGCCGACGGCCAGACACTGCGACTGCCAGACGGACTGCCGCTCGGGGATGGCGATGCCAGCACCGTCGGTCTGCGGCCCGAGCACATCAGGCTGGACGACGGTGGTGCGCTGCAAGGCGAGGTGGGGGTGGTGGAACCGCTCGGCCTGTCGACGCAGTTCTACGTCAAGCTGGCCAACCAGCAACTTTGCGTCTTTGCCATGGGCCGTGCCGGCGTCAAGCCCGGCGACACCGTGCGGCTGGCGGCTGATCCGGCGTCACTGCATCTGTTCGACCCGAAAAGCGGCGACCGCATCGGTTGAAGGAACTCGGCCGGGCCGGGCATTTCGGCCTGCAACCTCTGGAACAAAAAAGCCGCCCGGTGGGCGGCGTTTTGTCTACAAAGGAAAAACCCAGATTACTTGATCTTGGTTTCCTTGAATTCGACGTGCTTCTTGGCGACCGGGTCATACTTGCGGAACGACAGCTTGTCGGTCTTGGTGCGGCTGTTCTTGCTGGTCACGTAGAAGAAACCGGTGTCGGCGGTCGACAGAAGCTTGATCTTGATGTTTGCGGCTTTGGCCATGATATCAGTCCGTTATGTTCGTGGGGTTTTGGCCGCTGGAGCACGGGAAAACACCCGGACGCGGGAAACTTGGCGCGACATGTAAAGAACGTGCCCGGAAAGTCAAGCCCGGCGATACCCTCTCTTCCTTCTCCCCCTGTGGGCTAGCGTGGGCACACATTTGCTTCGGGCTCATGTTTGTGAGGCGAGAACGAAGCCGTCTACGATGGCGTTGNGGGCTAGCGTGGGCACACATTTGCTTCGGGCTCATGTTTGTGAGGCGAGAACGAAGCCGTCTACGATGGCGTTGAAGCGTCTGAGGCCGTTGGTGAAGGTGATAGGCCCTGGCGGGCGTTCCTTTTCGTAGCCGTTCCAGCCTCCGAGCCTGGCGATACACCAGGCGGCCCAGGCGAGCGTGTGCGTGGGGTGAGGGTTCTTCTGCTTTTGGGTCTTGCCTTCGAGCTTGGCGATGAGCACGTCCAGGACGGTGATCTCGGTGGGATCAAAGAGGCGCGCGGCCTGGAAGCCCTGGCCCGGCGAACCACGCCCGTGCACGAGTTGCATGACCCTGGTGGCGACGACCAGAGCGGCGGCGGCCAGGCGTTCGAGTGCATCGCCATCGGCGATGAGACTTTCCTCCAGATCGATGGCCTGCGACTTCACGGTCCGGAACAACTGCTCGACGATCCAACGCGAGCGATACATCTCGACGATGCGGCAGGCATCGGCGAGTGTTTCGACGCTGTGGGTGGTCAACAGCCGCCAGATCACCGCGTCCTTGGCCGAAGGTGGATCGATCTCGCGCACTTCCACCATGTTGAGCGTGAGTTCGCGCGGATCGCGGCTGTCGGCGCCAAGGCGGGGCTGGCGCAAGCTCACCGCGGTGAAGCGAACGGCCAGTTCGACGGTGCGACCCGGCCGGCCAGGGCGTGCCTGCAGCTCGAAGGCAATGCGGCCGGCTTCCGCCGTCTTGGCGATCGCGCTGAACAGGCGCTCGCCCCGCGTGCCCAAAGCCCGATCCCGTACAGCGCGGATGAGCACATGGGTGCGCTCGCCGGGAAGCCTTGCAAACACTTCGTAGATGTCGGCTTCGCGGTCGCCGACCACCGTCATCTGCGGCGTGTCGGTCAGCGCCTGGCATGCCGCCTTGGCGGTGCCGATCCATTTGTGGCTTTCCTTGGCTTCGATCGGCAGCGCCTGGTAGTCATGCGCCTTCTTTGCCTCGCGCCGCCAGATCGTGGCGCCTGCAAGGCCCAGGACCGAGCCGTCCCCGGCATCCACGGCCAGCGCCGGATGCACGAACAGCCCGATATCCTTGCCATTGCCGACACGACCGAGGCCACGCTTGCGTGAAGCCTTGGCTTCATAGTTGATCTCGCTGCTGTCCTCGATGATCAGCACGTGGCGGCCGGCGGCCATTTCGGCGGTGCGCGCCGCCGCCGTGCGGATGATCTCTTGCTTGCTCACGTGGCGATTGCGAAACAGGCGCGTGAACGCGACCTTCTCGGCGCGCGTGTCGGCCAGGCGGCGCATGCCCGCGCTGACACGCGCAAACATGCGCTCCAGAACCATGCTCCCCTTTTTTGCAAGCGCAGGTCGCCGAAGTATCCAAGCAGCAAAGCCATCGTCGAAGCCTCCAGAATCAACAATGGCAGCTACAGAATCACATACGATTCAAACGCTTCAAGCCATTTTCCGGCGTCGCTTCTTCACGCTTGATCAAAGCACGAAGCAAATGTGTGCGCACGCTAGCCCGCAAGGGGAGAAGGGAAGACGCTACTCGGCGTCCCCCGGCCCTTCGCTATGGCTCCGGGCGCTCGAGTCCTTCGGAACGTCCACTGGACGTTCCGATCCGCCTGATGGCGGACCGGTCTCTCGCCCCTTGAAATCCTTCGCCAAGAGATAAAGCTCCACCGATTCATCGCGCGACGCGGGTGGCTTGACGTGGTGCACCGACCGGAAGTTCTTCTTGAGCATGGAGAGCAGTTCGTTCTCCGCGCCGCCCTGAAACGTCTTGGCGAGGAAATGTCCGCCCGGCTTCAGCACCGACAGCGCGAAATCGGCGGCCACCTCGCACAGATGCATGGTGCGGATATGGTCGGTCCGCTTGTGGCCTGTGGTGGGTGCGGCCATGTCGGACAGCACGACATCCGGCTCGCCGCCCAGTGCCTCGGCCAGCTTCTGCGGCGCCGCCGGATCAAGGAAATCCATCAGCAGCACCGGCGCGCCGGGCACGGCATCCATCTCCAGATAGTCGATACCGATGACATGCGGGTTTTCCGCCGTCGATTTCGTCCGCGCGGCCGCCACCTGGCACCAGCCGCCGGGAGCAGCGCCGAGGTCGATCACCTTCATGCCGGGCTTGAGCAAATGGTGCTTGTCGTCGATCTCGATCAGCTTGTAGGCCGCGCGCGAGCGGTAGCCATCGGCCTTCGACCGCTGGACATAGGGATCGTTGATGTGGCGCTGCAGCCAGCGGCGCGACGATTCCTTCAAGCCGCTCTTCTTCTTGATTCGCGTCTTCAGCACGCGAATGCTGGCGGAGCCTGGTTTTTCCGGTTTCTTGGTCATTGGTTGATTTCTTGCTTGAGCATGTGCGTTTCGCGGAGGGCTTCCCCCACTCCGTCGCCGCTTCGCGGCGCCACCTTTCCCCCCTCCGGAGGAAGAGGAAAGGCGCCAGCCGGCGCACGCTCGCGCCCTTCCTCTCCCCCGTCGACCGGGGGAGAGGTGTCGAGCGAAGCTCGACGGAGTGGGGGGCGACCCCTGGGCGCANAGGTGTCGAGCGAAGCTCGACGGAGTGGGGGTCGACTGCTCACCGCTGACGAGGTCCTTAGATTCGGGATCATGCCCTGCCCCGTCCATCGTTGCGCCAGACGCCGTCATCGGCCATCAGCTCGCTCAATATGCCCTCGCGCAAGCCGCGGTCGGCGACGCGCAGCCGCTCCGACGGCCACACCGCACGGATAGCTTCCAATATAGCACAGCCGGCCAGCACCAGATCGGCGCGATCGGCGCCGATGCACGGGTTGGCACAGCGCTGCTGGAAATCCCAGCCGACCAGCTTCTCGACCATGCGATCGACGCTGTCGCGGTCCATCCACAGCCCGTCGACGCGGCGGCGGTCGTAGCGCTCGAGATCGAGGTGGACGCCGGCGAGCGTCGTCACCGTGCCGGATGTGCCGAGCAGATGGAAATTCGGGCTGGCCTTGAGATGGCTCAGCCGGTCGCGGCCATCGAACGTGGCCAGCCGGCCGGCGACATCATCGACCATGGCGGTGAAGATCTCACGCGTCACGGTGCGGCCGCCGAAACGTTCGGCCAATGAGACGACGCCGACCGGCAACGACGTCCAGGACACGATGTGGTTGGCGAGCCGCGGCGAACGGCGGCCGGTGAGGTCGATCAACGCAATCTCCGAAGAGCCGCCGCCGATATCGAACAGGACGACGCCCTGCGTGTCGCGCTCGACCAGCGAGCCACAGCCGGAAACCGCCAGCCGTGCTTCGGTCTGGCGGTCGATGATCTCGAGCTTCAGGCCGGCCTCGCGCTCGACGCGTTCGAGGAATTCGACGCCGTTCTCGGCCGAGCGGCAGGCCTCGGTGGCGATCAGCCTGGCCTTCCTGATCTTGCGGCCGCGCAATTTGTCGCCGCAGACTTTCAGCGCCTCGACCGCGCGGTCCATCGCCGGCTGGCCGAGCCGGCCATTGGCGGTCAGCCCCTCGCCCAGCCTGACGATGCGCGAAAAGGCATCGATGACGCGGAACTGGCCGTGACGCGTCGGCACCGCGACCAGCAGCCGACAATTGTTGGTGCCGAGGTCGAGGGCCGCGAAAACGGGAAGCTCGTGCACCGGAGGCCGACGGGTGCCCTGTTCGGGGCGTGGTGTTGGAACGACCGATGCGATCACCGCAGCCGCCGACGGCATAGGCGCCACTGCCAGGACGGCTGCTGTTCCGGGCGCCGGCGATCGATTGTCCTGCGGACGCGCTTCATCGCGCGCGAAAACCTTGCGCCCGCGCCTTCGCTTGCGCCGCTTCTTGGGCTTGCCCTTCTGGTTATGGGTCGCGTCGCTCGCCTGCCCGTCAGCGGAGCGAGGCTCCGCCGGGCGACGTTGCTGCCAACCGGCCGTCCCCGAGCCCGATGGCCCTGGGGAAGCGCTGGACGCGCCCACCTCCGGCGCGCCTGCGCCGGTGTCGCGGTCTTCCACTGTCGTTCCTTCCGGCGCCGCGCGAACCGGTGACGGACGCAGCAGGCGCTTTGGCATGTTTCAAGTTGCCGCCAGACTAACAGTGCCGCGCCCGATCACCAAGAGCCGGTTGCTGAATTTTGCCGGTTGGCCGCGCGGCCGCCCGCGCGACAAGTGTTCGCGGTTGAATAGCCGGCTTCAATGAGGCATTTCTGAAATGGACTGAGGTCACCGGGCAGCCGGCCTCCCACCATCAGGCGAAAAGGAAGCGGAAACGCAACGCATGGAAGTCAGGCAATGAACTGGAGACGCTATTTCTGGCCGGTCGTCGGCATCGCCGCGGTGATCTTCTCACTGCTGCTGCTCTGGCACGAACTGCGCGGCATTTCGCTCGACGATGTCTGGGAGGGTCTCGCGGCCATTCCAACCCGCGGCTGGGCCCTGGCGGCCGTGAGTTCGGTCATCGCCTACGCCTCGCTTGCCGGCTATGACCATATCGCGCTGCTGCACATCGGCAAGAAGGTGTCGTGGCTGTTCGTGACGCTCTGTTCCTTCACCACCTACGCGCTGTCGCACAATATCGGCGGCTCGGTGTTCTCCGGCGCCGTCATCCGCTACCGCGCCTACGGCACCAGGGGCCTGAACGGCCAGGATGTCGGCGTGCTGGTGGCGATCTGCTGGATCACCTTCGTGTTGTCGACCATCCTCGTCTCCGGCCTCGTGCTGGTCTTCGAGCCGCAGGTTCTCGACCGGTTCTCCGGCATTGCTCATCACGGCCTGTCGGAAGCGGCGGGCATCGCCATGCTGATCCTCGTCGCCGCCTACATATTCGGCAGCTGGCTGCACCTGCGCCCGCTGAAGATCGCCAGCTTTCAGGTGCATTATCCAGCACTGCCGATCGTCGCCAGGCAATTGCTGGTCGGCCCGATCGAACTCCTGGCGGCGACCGCGATCATCTTCTTCGCCCTGCCCGAGACCCACAATCCCGGCTATTTCGTCGTACTCGGCGTCTTCCTCGTCTCGTTCTCGATCGCCCAGATCTCGCACGCGCCGGGCGGCCTCGGCGTGTTCGAGGTGGTGTTCCTGGCCGGGCTTTCGGATATGGACCCGGTCGGCGTGCTGGCGGCGTTGCTGGTGTTCCGCCTGTTTTACCTCATCATCCCGCTGATTCTCGGGCTTGGCGTCGTGCTGTTCTTCGAACGCTCGCAGTTCAGCCGGACGGAGAGCTGAGACGCGTTCGGCGGCCGTCTCCCCGTTCGCGGGGAGACGGCCGGCAGGCGGATGAGTGGCAGCGCAAACTTTGTGCGATTGGCCGATTTGAACCGCAGAGCAGGCTTGACTATTTTCCGCTGGCGGCTACAAGGCAGCGCTCAAGCGGCTCAGCCGTTCGGCCCGCGCGGTCCATGTCCGCGCCTGCTGGGGAATAGGTTAACGGTAGACCCACGGACTCTGACTCCTGAAGTGTCCGTTTAATATCAAAGACTTAGCCCGCAGCCATCTGTCTAACCTCACATCGGAAATCAATGACTTAGGTCGAAAAGTGTCTAACTTTTCGGACTTGTTTTAGGGCAGTCATCGCTCGCCAGCATCGGCTTAGAAGGCCGGAAGAAATCGAGGCGGATCGGCGATAGTTCCAACTTTGCGCAGGTGCTAGCATGCGG